>JBQTIW010000130.1:0-38775 GCA_052387735.1 Gemmatimonadaceae bacterium | reverse complement strand
CCCGCTGCCGACATGGAGCCCTATGCTCGATCTCGCCGAGGTCGGCCGTCTTTCGGAGCGGCTCCGCGCCGTGCTCGATGCGGGGCATACCGCGTCAACTGAGCAGGCCGGTCCACTTTTCCCCACGCGTATCTCGATCGGATCGCCGTGAAGACACGTGGACAGGTACGCATCGCCCCCGTGAAGCAGATCGAGTACATCGGGGCCAGCGGGCCGTATGCCGAGCTGCACGTGGGCGACAAGCGCTACGTAATCCGCGAAACCATGCAGGTGCTCGAGGAACGTCTCGATCCGGCACGCTTCTTCCGCATCCATCGTTCGGCGATCGTGCGCCTCGACCTGATCGAAACGCTCATCCGCAATCCGGGTGGCGACTACGCCGTGCAGCTCGAGGGTGGCGCGAGACTGAAGGCGGGTCGCAGCCGGTTTGAAGAGCTGGAACAGCGGATGGGCGTGTCGCGCTGAGACCGTGGATCAGCCGACGAGACGCCGCGCCACCTCCACCACATGCGCGGCCGTGAGGCCGTATTCCTGGTAGATGCGCTGATACGGGGCGCTCGCGCCAAACCTTTCGATCCCGATGATCGCTCCGCCGTCTCCGACCATGCGGTACCACGACATCGGGTGCGCCGCCTCGATCGCCACACGCTTTACACCTTTTGGGAGGACGCTGTCGCGATACTCCGCGCTCTGCGCCCAGAACAGCTCGTGGCTCGGAACGCTGACCACGCTGGCGCGAACGCCGTGCTCCCCGAGCGCCTTCTGCGCATCCAGCGCAATCGACACTTCGGATCCCGACGCCAGGAGCACGACCTGGGGCGCGCCGCCGGTCCCCGACAGCACATAGGCACCCTTCGCCAGCTCGCTGGCTGCCCCGCGATTCGTGCGATCGATCAATGGGAGCTTCTGGCGGGTGAGCGCCAGCGCGACCGGTCCGGTCTTGTGCATGAGCGCCACGCGCCATGCTTCCACGACCTCGTTGGCGTCGGCCGGGCGAATCACCATCATGTTGGGGATGCACCGTAACGCGCTCAGGTGTTCGACCGGCTGATGCGTGGGACCGTCTTCGCCAAGTCCGATCGAATCGTGCGTGTACACGTAGATCACGCGCTGATGCATGAGCGCCGCGAGGCGCACCGCAGGCCTCATGTAGTCGGAGAAGACGAGGAACGTGCCTCCATACGGAATGATCCCGCCATGCAGCGCCATGCCGTTCATCATGGAGCCCATGCTGTGCTCGCGAACTCCGAAGTGCACGTTCCGTCCGGCGGGCGTCTCGGCCGTGAATCGGGGCGAGTCCTTGATGATCGTGAGATTCGAGCCGCTCAGATCAGCCGATCCGCCGAACAGTTCGGGGACCTTTGGAGCAATGGCGTTGAGCACGATGCCCGACGCGGCGCGACTGGCAATGTTGCCGTTTTCTGCGGAGAACTGCGGCAGCGCCTGCTGCCACCCGCCGGGAAGATCCCCCTGCATGCGCCGCCCGAATTCCTTCGCTTCCGTGGGGAACGCCTTGGCGTACGCGATGACCTGCCGGCGCCACTCGTCCTGCAGGCCCGCGCCCCGCGCGGTCTGGCCGCGCCAGTGGGCCAGGGCCTCGTCAGGCACGTGAAATGCATCCGGATATGTCCATCCGTAGACCTGTTTGGTCAACGCCACCTCGGCATCGCCTAACGCTTCGCCGTGGGCCTTGGCGGTGTCCTGCCGGTTGGGGGAGCCGAAGCCGATGTGCGTGCGCGTGACGATCAGGGAAGGTCGCGACGTCTCGTCCCTGGCCGCCGCGATGGTCCGGTCGACGGCGTCCAGGTCGTTCACGTCATCGACGCGCAGCACCTGCCATCCGTAGGCCTCGAACCGCTTGGCAGCATCATCGCTGTAGGTGAGGTCCGTACTTCCGTCGATCGAGATGTGGTTGTCGTCGTAGAAGCCGATCAGCTTTCCGAGCCCGAAGTGGCCGGCAAAAGAGGCCGCTTCGTGCGAGATGCCCTCCATCATGCAACCATCGCCAGCGATGAAGTACGTGTGATGATCGACGATGCGGTGCCCGTCGCGGTTGAATACCGCCGCCAGATGCGCCTCGGCCGCAGCCATCCCCACGGCGTTCGCCAGCCCCTGACCGAGCGGGCCGGTCGTCGTCTCGACGCCAGGCGTTAGGCCATGTTCGGGATGTCCCGGTGTTCTGCTGCCCCACTGGCGGAACTGCCTGATGTCATCGAGCGTCACATCGTAACCGCTCATGAAGAGCGACGCGTACAGCAGCATCGACGCGTGCCCGTTGGACAGAACGAAGCGGTCGCGGTTGGGCCAGCTGGGGTCCGCCGGGTTGTGCCGGAGGTGGCGGGTGTACAGCGCATACGCCAGCGGGGCGAGCGCCATGGGGGCGCCGGGGTGTCCGTTGTCGGCCTTCTGGACGGCATCCATGGCCAGTGTACGAACTGTATTGATGCAGAGCGCGTCGAGCGACGAAGTCGCCGCGTCGGCGTGAGGGGTCAACGTGGTACTCCTGTGGAGGGCGGCGGGAGACCCCGAAAGCTAGCGGGGGACTGGGACGAGGTGGAGGTTACTTGCGAGACGGGAGATCAGAGACGGGAGCTCCTGGCGACATCACATCCTCAGTATGCATAGGCGTTGTCTCATTTGCGGCGACACCTGCTTCCGCAGGCGAAGCGCAAGACCTTCGAGTCCCCAGCCAAGTGAGCGCCAGCGAACGCAGAGCCGGGGCCCAGTGTCGCCCTGGGCAATCGGGGCCTGCATGCTCTTGTCTCCGATGGCGCTTGCGACCCAGCAGCGGCCTGCCACTGAAGACTCGCTGCATCGCGCCATTTTCCGGGAGCTGGTGGAGATCAACACTTCACCCATGGATGGCGACGTGTCGCGCGCGTCGTGGGCCGTGCAGCGTCGACTCGCTGCCGCAGGCTATCCGCGTCGCGACGTGCAGGTGATCGGTCCGGGAGCAATGTGTCTCAACGTCGTCGCGACATTACGTGGTCGTGACTCAGCAGCAAAGCCGATTCTCCTGATGGCTCACCTCGATGTGGTGCCGGCGAGACGTGCCGACTGGAAGTTCGACCCCTTTGTCCTTCGCGAGGACGACGGCTGGTTCTACGGCCGCGGTGTCCTGGACAACAAGGCCGGAGCGTCCGTGCTCGTCGCGAACATGATCCGCTGGAAGCGTGAACGATGCACGCCTGCCCGCGATCTGGTGATGGTCCTGACGTGCGGCGAGGAGACGTCGGCCGAAGGCGGGATTCAATGGCTCCTTGGCAACGTGCCGCGACTCAGGCACGCCGACTACGCGTTGAACACCGATGCCGGCGACGTGCACGAGTCGAAGAACGGGACGATCTCCTTCAACGTGCAAGCAGCGGAGAAGGCCTATGCGTCGTTTGCACTGATCGCGAGAAATCCCGGTGGACACTCATCGCTGCCGCGACCGGACAATGCGATCTACGCGTTGGCCAGTGCGCTGACGCGCGTGTCGGCGCACACCTTTCCGGTCATGTTCAACGATGTGACGCGCACCGCCTTCGCACGGGGCGCCGAGCTCGAATCGGGCCAGCGGGCCGACGACATGCGGGCCGCGGGTCGTGGCGAGACCTCGGGGGCGGCGATCGACCGGCTCTCGAACGTGACGCACCTGGCTTCCCAACTGCGCACGACCTGCGTGGCAACCATGCTCGCCGGAGGCCATGCCGAGAAGGCACTTCCACAATCGGCCACGGCCACTGTGAACTGCCGCATCATGCCCGGTGTGGCCGTCGCGGAGGTCGAGCGTGCACTTCGCGGTCTCGTCGCGGATACCAGCGTCACGGTGAAGCTCAGCTATCCCCCGGTCCCAAGTCCTCCCTCGCCGCTTCGCGAGGACGTGCTCCCGACGATCGAGCGGCTAGCGCAGGAATTCTGGCGAACCACCGTGGTGATCCCGAGCATGTCGGCAGGAGCGACGGACGGTCTTCATGTGCGCAACATCGGTGTGCCGGTGTATGGCGTGTCGGCGATTCAGATGGCACCCCAGGACGATCGGTCGCACGGGCTGGATGAGCGCGTGCCCGTGCAGTCGCTGTATGTCGCGCGCGAGTTCTGGTACCAGATGGTAAAGACGCTGGCGAGTCCCCCAACCCGGGCGATGTAAGGGTCGCCGCGACCACAGGAGGGTGGAGCGTGCCTAACGTTTCTCGATGGTGTGTCCTGTCGCTGGCGGTGGCGGCGTGTGCCAGCGAGGCGCGGCCTCCAGGAGAGGGTGGGGACACGGCCGCGCGGAGGCCGATCGCGTGGAAGCTGGACGCCCCAGCGGTCTGGGACGATCGCGTGCGCCTCGACGAGCAAGTGCCCGTGACCGGCATCTATCGATCGGCCCGCTTCTTTACGTACACGCCCCGTGACACGGCGATCGTCCCGCAGTCATTGCTCGGAATCTTTGTCTACGACTCCGCTACCTGGGCCGAATTGAGCCGCGAGCCCGGGCCGCCGCTGGGCGACTCTCTGACCAGCGCTGCGAGTCTCGTCTACATCGCCTCTTTCCCGCAGTCGAACCCGTTCCGTGAAGGCAGTCCGGACTATCTCACCTTCGACTCGATGGCCGTGGACCTGGCGATGGTGCGGAAGGCGTTTCGGGTGGTGCCTTAGGGATGGATGGACGGACGGATGGTCGGTCAGACGGGTAAAGAGGCAAACGGGTAAACGGGCCAGGACAAACGGGTAAACGGGTGCAGATCGTTGGTGAACAACGACTTGCGTGCGCGCTCACGCGTTCACCCGTTTACGTGCTTGCCCCAGGGTGTGCAAATCCCGCCACCCGCCGGCGTCTCCTCTCAGAACCCGCACCTGGAGACGTCATGCGCCATCGCCTGCTCGCCCTGCTCGTGTCCGCCTTTCCGGCTCTCGGAGCTGCTCAGGGACGCCTGATTCCCGGACCCTGTGGCCCTCCCCCTCCCACCTGTCGGCCTGACACCGAGTGCGCGCGGCCGGCGGTGGCGCTCTGCGGCCCTCACCTCATTCGGACCGGCAGTAGCGTGAAGGTCGGACTCTCCAATCGCGTGCTGCGGTACGAAGTCACCGAGACCTTCGTAAACCGCGGACCCAGGGTTGCCGAGGCGGACTACATCTTCCCGCTACCACCCGGCGCCGCGTTCGAGGACCTCAAGCTTTCGATCAATGGCGAGCTCGTGGCTGGCGAAGCGATGAGCGCCGAGAAGGCGCGCGGCATCTACGAGGAAATCGTTCGCCGCCAGCGCGATCCCGCGCTCGTGGAATGGATGGGGAGTGGGATGCTCCGCACCCGCATTTTCCCGATCGCCCCCGGTGAGGAGAAAAAAGTGGTCGTGCGTTTTCAGAGCGTCGCCATGCGTGAAGGGGACGCGCTGCGCATCGACTACCGGCGCGGCTCCGACCCGAACGCGACGGGCAGCCCTTCTCGCCCGGTCCGGGAGGATCGCTCGTTAGGTGGCGAGGTGGAAGTGTGGACGAGTTTTGCGCTGCTCTACGAACGCGATGAACAGTACGGTGATCCGTACTCGCCGACACACACGCTGCGCTCGCGAGACGATGGCCGTACGCGCCAGGTCGAGGCCAGGGGTAGTTCACCGGAAGTCACCATCCTCCTTCCGCTGCGCCGCCCGAACACCGCCGCGATCAGCGTCCTGTCGCACGCGCCGACGGACGAACGAGGCTTCGCCCTGATCACCGTGACGCCCCCCGCTGCCCCGCGGCGCTCGATCTCGCGCGATGTGACGCTCGTCATCGACGTATCGGGGTCGATGCGTGGCAAGAAGCTGCAGCAGGCCAAGGAGGCCGGTCACGCGCTGCTCAATTCGCTCCAGGACGGCGATCGTTTCCGCGTGGTGGACTTTTCCACTGATGTGCGGAGTTTCCGCGACGACTTCATGACGGCGACTCGCGATCACCTGCGTGATGCTCGGCGGTACATCGACGATCTCCGCGCGGACGGGTCCACCAACCTCTCCGGTGCACTCGAGGCCGCGCTGTCGGCGCGGAGCAACGCCGATCGTCTGCCACTGGTCGTGTTCATGACGGATGGCGAGCCGACGGTAGGCGAGCGTGACCCGTCGCGCATTGCGGCGTTGGCATCACGGAGTCGCGGCGACGCGCGCGTGTTCGCCATCGGCGTGAGCGCCGAGGTCAACGCTGCGCTCGTGGAGCAGCTGGCGCTCGAGGGCCACGGCACGGCGCACTTCGTGCGCGACGACGAAACGGTGGAGCGCACCGTGTCGTTGCTCGCGAGCCGGCTCACCGCGCCGGTGCTGACAAACGTCCGTGTGCGAGTGGACGGTGTGCGGTTGAGTCAGGTTCTCCCGGCAGGTCCCATTGACGTGTTCGCCGGACAGGACGTGGTCGTACTGGCGCGGTATGAAGGGAGCGGCAACGCGACCGTGCGCTTCGAGGGGGAATCGGCCGACGGTGCCATGACCTGGTCGACGCGTGCTCACTTCGCCGACCGCGATCGCGCCAACCCGTTCGTGGCGCGCCTCTGGGCCGCACAGCGCATCGGCTGGCTCGCGGCGGAGAAGCGCCGGAACGGTGGCGGCAACAGCGAGATCGACGACGAGATACGCTCCCTCGGTGAACGCTATGGCATCCCCACTGAATTCTCTTCGTACCTGGTGGTCGAGCCTGGAATGCAGCTGGCCGGTCGTCGCGACGCACGGATTCGTCCCGCCGACGCAGTGCAGGCTGTACCGCTCCAGGACGCGACCACGAGCGCTGCAGGGTCGGTCAATCGGAGTGCACAGGGCGCCGGTGCGCCACAACCGGTCGCGGCGCCAGGTCGCGCCAACGAAGTCCGCTTCGAGGAGGCGCGTGCTGCCGCAAAGCAACGGGAGATGAAGTCGGCCGCCGAGTTGGACGAGTTATCGGCCATTGCGAGCTCCCGCCGCGTCGGCGACCGGCTCTTTACCCTCGCAAACGGGGTATGGACCGATGCACGTTACTCGACCCGGATCCGCACCGTGACCGTGAAACCGTTCTCTCCCCTCTACTTCGAACTGATGCGGCGCATCGAGCAGCTCGCCCCGGTGTTCGCGCTCGGCGACCGCGTCATCGTGGCCGGGAAGACGATGGCGATCGAGTTGTCGCCGGGTGGTGCGGAGCGCATGGCATCGACCGAGCTGGCCTCGCTGGTTCGCAACTGGTAGGCAGATGCGCGACGACGAGCTGGAACGGCTCTTTCACCTCTACCACAACCCGCTGGTGCGCTATCTCACGCGGCGGTTGGGCGATCGCGACTGGGCCGAAGAGGTCGCGCAGGAGACCTTCCTGCGCGCCCTTCGCCAGGAGCGCCTGACGAGTGAGCGGTCATGGTTGTTTGCCGTGGCCACCAACCTCGTACGGGACGAGGCACGGAAGGACGAACGGCGCCGTCGTCACCTCCAGTTGTTGGCCGAGGAGGAACGGGACCGCGTGGTGGAGCCGGTCTCGGTCGACTCGGAACGGGCGCGGGAACAGGCGTTGGCACGACGCGTGGTGGATGCCCTCGCCGAGCGGGACCGCCTCGCGCTGCTCATGAAGGAAGAAGGACTCAACTACGAAGAGATTGGCGAAGCGTTAGGCCTGTCGGTGGGGTCCATCGGCACGACGCTGGCGCGAGCCCGCCGCCGGCTCGCCGAGACCTACGAAGCACTGCAGGCCGCCGAGCAGGGGCGCGCCGGAGGAAGTCATGCATCTTGAAGAAGGAACGATCCACGCCTGGTTGGATGGCGCGCTCTCTCCTGAAGAGGGCGCGACCGTCGAAGCGCACGTGGCCGCGTGCAAACTGTGCGCGGCGATGGTGGCCGAAGCCCGCGGCTTCATTGCCGCGTCGTCGCGAATCCTGAGCGCCCGCGACGACGTGCCGGCCAGCGTGCTTCCCGATGCATCCACGGCCGCTGAGCCGCCGGTGCTGAAGCCGGAGCTGACACTCGAACGTCGTTTCCAGGCGCCGGCCGCGCGGCCGGCGCTGATGGGGCGTCGTCGTCCACTCTACCGCAATCCGCAGTTGGTCGCCGCGGCCGCCGTGCTGGTCATGGCCGTCGGCACCTGGACCGTGGTGCAGCGCAGCAGTGGACGCGCCGCGGCGGACCTGGCGCCCGCAGCGGCACTCGACGCAGCTGCGCCTCCGCAGAACGAGCTGATGGACAGCGGAGCGCTCGCGCGCGGCACCGCTGGCGCCCTCCCGCTGCCGCAGGATGCGTCCGCCTCGAGCATTGCGCCTGCGCGTCCCGCTGATGAGCGTTCGTCGTCACGGGCCTTCCGTCGCGCTGCCGAACCTCCAACCTCCCCCGCCGCTCCAACGACGGGCAGCGGCAGACGAACGGCGCGCGTCGCCGAAGCGGACGCGTCACCGCGTCGCGACGTGCCCGGTGAAGCCACGCCACGAGCGGTGGCACCAGCGACGCCTGCGCTCGTGCGCCAGGATACGGCGGACGCGACTCGCAGGATGGCCGCCAAGACAACTGCCGCCGAGCGAAAGGAACTGGCCGTCTCTCCCGACTCGCTCCTGACGCGCGAATTCCGGCGACTCGCGGGCGAGATCGACGCGCAGCGGCAGGCTCCGGATTCCGCGCGCCGGCTCGACCAGCGGGGCCGCAACGCGCAGCGGTCCGACGGCATGGTCACGGGAACGATGCAGGCTGCAGCGGCGCGCGCCAATCCCGTGACCCCTGGTGCGTGTTATGATCTTGCTCGCAGCTCGGCCGCGTTGGAGAACGAGGTCCCACCGCGAATCCGCCTGCTCGAAGTGCGCGGGCCGGCGATCGGGGAACGGTTGCTCCGCCAGGTCATGGTCCTCGGCGCGGAATCGCCCGTTGGCGAGTGGTACTGGTGGACGCGTCCGGACGGCGTGACGATGCTCGTTCGCCTGGCGGATGGTGCGGTGCGTTATGAGACGGCCATGGTCGGCATCGGTTCCGAAGACGTGAAGGCGCACCCGCAGCGGTGTCCCGAGACTCGGGAGTAGTACGGAGGACGCCGTTAGGCGTCCCCCGTCGGTGGTCTCTCTGCAGGTCCGCTCACGCGTTGCGGTCGGTGACGCGTACCTCCACCATCCCGACGGGCGTCGCGCGCAGCACATACTTGCCCTGCGTGTCGGTGATCGCGATGCGAGTCGACCCGACGATGGAGACGTTTGCCTGGGCCAGTCCCACGGCGGAACCGGCGACAGTCACAGTGCCGGTGATCGTCGCGCCCTGGGCCGCGATTGCCCCCGGTGTCGATAGCACGCACGCGACCGCAAGCGTGCAGTGCAGGCGAGTGTTGAGCTTCCACGATCTCGACAGCTTCATGGTGCCCCCCTTTGGAGAGATGCTCCACACGACGAGATGGTGCGACGTATTTTGTGGGAAGGCGGTATCGGTGGTCAGTTCGGGTGAGAGACGACTGACGCGGATCTCATTTCCGCTCAGTGCCAGGCGGCGGGTCGTAGTCGCTCCACCAGAACGGCCCGGCCTTCTTCGCCCTCGGCCAGATCTCGTCGAGCGTGTTCCCATCGTAGAGGCGACCGTTCTTCATCACATACCGGATCGTGTTCGTGTTCCGGATGTTGTCCAGCGGATTCCCGTCCAGCACCTGCAGATCGGCGAACTTCCCTGCTTCGAGGGAGCCGAGCTGCTTCTTGAGACCGATGGCTTCTGCACCGAAGATCGTCCCCACGCGTAGCACATCGAAGTTCGACATGCCGGCCATCTGGTGCATCCAGAGCTCCCAATGAGCACCGAGACCCTGGAACTCTCCATGCGACCCCAGGCCCGTTTGTCCTCCCTCTTTCACGATTCGGTTGGCCCCATCGGCCACCCCCCAGAACACGTACTGGTCGTCGCGACCCCACATACTGCGCCGCAGCACGCGGTGGTCGAGCTCCGGGTGGTAGTAGAAACGGCGGACCTTGGCGTCGTCGTGCGGATTCTCTCGCGCGAACCAGTAGTCTCTCCCTGTTGGGCCGCCGTAGGCGATGATCAGCGTCGGCGTGTACGTCAGGCCGCTCATCGCCGCGAGTTTCGCGACATCGGCATACAATGGGTAGATCTCGTACGCGTGCTCGTGCCCGGAATAGCCATCGATGAACTCACTGAGACTCATCTTGAAATCGCCTGCCCCTTCGGTGGTCGGCGTGAGTCCGAACTCCTTCGTCGCGGCGATGACGTATTGTCGCGTCCTCCGGTCACCGGCTACGTATTGTTTGAGCGTGTTGGTGTTGAAGAACTCCTTGGAGTAGCGCCGAACGTGCTCGCGCGCTTCCTCCTGGCTCCTGATGCTGTCGCGGCTGAAGACTCCTGGGCCCGTCGTCAGCGAACGCGGGCCGAGCAGGTCACCGACGGCCTCGCGGTCGGCGTAGGTGATGACGTCACTGGTCGACGTCTGCACGTCCTGGATGGTGGTGACGCCCCACGCCAGGTTCTGGTAGTACTGTGGGACCTGCGCCTTGTGCACGCCCTGGGGCGGCCACATGTGGGCATGCACGTCGACGAACCCAGGGATGATGGTCTTGCCGCTGACATCGATCGTTCGCGCGCCCGCAGGGACGGTCACTCGGCCCGTCGGGCCCACCGCCGAGATGCGGTCGTCGACCACGACGATGTCGCCGGACGGGATCACTTCCGAGCCGTTCATCGTGATGATGCGAGCTCCGCGGAGGACGACCGCGCCGCGCGGCTTGTCCCGGGCGACCTGGATGTTGACGTCCGTGCGCGCTGGTTCGTACGCTGGGCGCGTCGGCCGGCTGCTATCGGCCGGCGTCCGTGCCATCTCGGCGGCGCGTGTCAGGGAGTCACCCGTCGCCAGATCGTACAGGAAGAAGGATCGACCTAACGAGTAGAAGAACGACTTGCCGTCGGGGGCCCACCCGCCGAACTCACCGCCGGTGCGTGTCACCAGGCGGGTCGGCACCTGCGACGAGCCCCGGCCGATGTTCACCGACAGCGATTCGCTTCCCGTCACCGGTAGCGTGAACAGATAGACCGTCCAGCTCCCTACGGCTCCAAAGTTGGCCGCCCGGTCTCCGCTTGGTGAAATGATTGTCGTGCCCGGCGCCCGGACCACGGTTCGCCGATCGGTGCCATCAAACCGCACCGAACGAACCGAACCCCCGGCGTTGTAGAACACGCGCCCGGTGTCGGTCGTCGTGAAATGCGGTTTCACGCCCCGCACCGGACCCGCGGCCGCATCTTCGAGCATGGTGATGACCTGCACGGGACCACCGGTGGCCGGTATCCACGCCAGATCCGCTCCTCCTTCGGTCGGTCGTGAGAGGTGATCGACGAACGCCTGGCGGGCACGTCGCGTCGCGCGAACGAACACGATGCGATCCCCGCCTAACGTGTACTTGAGCTCCTGATACAGCGCCGGAATCGTCGTCAACTGCTGTGGGGTCCCGCCGGTCGCCGGCACACGGTAGATGTGACCACCCTTCGTATCATCCCACGTGCCGAACGCGACGAACCGGCCGTCCGACGACCACGCCGGTGAGTGCTCGACGATGCCGGTGCTCTGGGTGACGCGCTGGGGCGTGCAGCTCTGGCTGCCACTCTCGTTCCCGTCATCCGACGAGCCTGCGCCGGTTGCACCCGTGCTCGCGCGGGGAGTGCCACACCGAAGGTCCATCAGGTACAGCCTGTCGAGCGACGTGAACGCCAGGCGTCCGCCGTCGGGCGACGGCACGGCGTCACGAATCTGTCGCACGATGAAAGAATCCGGGAACGTGTACTCGAATCGCGACAACGACCCCAGCTCGAGTTGCACGTCGGCGGAGAAGGGGATCGGCGTCGCCGCTCCGGTAGGAACGCTCAGGCGCCACAGCTTTCCCTTGTTGGAGGCGATCAGCGCACTGCCGTCCGGTGTGAACGCCGCGTTCGGCAGGATGCCCATGACCGAGTTCCGCTCTTCGGCATCGTGCTGAAAGTCCGGTGCCAGCCACCGCTCGTCGCCCGTGGCGAGATCGCGCAGTCGCAGCGCGGTCTTGGTGTCATATCGAGTCGCGTATACGAGGTATTTCCCGTCCGGCGAGATCATCGGCTTGAACGCGCCGCCGTATTCGCGCGTGCGTACGGCGGCCTGCCCGGTCCGGCGGTCGTACACGCCGATCTGGTACCTCGCGAGGGCTTCCTGTGCCGGGAGCCCCCCGCCGCCGCCCGCGTTAGGCGCGGTGTAGTACATGTACCGCCCGTCGGGTGTGAACGCGTGGGCCCCGGTCGAGAGGGCCCCGTCCCCGGGACCACCACCACCGCCGGCCGGCGGGCCACCAACGAGGCGCACGCCGGTGCCGCCATCCCGGTGATACATCAGGCCATTGGCGACGATGTATTGCCCATCGGGAGTCCAGGTCGGCTGCACCGGACGCGCATTGTCGTTCCGTGTGATCTGCCGTGGGTTCCGACCATCCGCGTCCGCGACCCAGATCTGATCGTTCCCCGTGCGATCGGACACAAACGCAAACTGCTTCCCGTCCGGCGAGAATCGCGGCTGCACGTCGATCGCCATCCCCCCCATGATCCGCGTCGCTTTGCCGCCAGCCATCGGGAGTGTGTACAGGTCGCCGAGGAGATCAAAAAGAATCGTGCGACCGTCGGGTGAGACGTCGACCGACATCCAGGTCCCCTCATCGACCGTGAAGCGGACGATCCGCGACGGCTTCAGCGGCAGGCGATACGTGGGATCCGTCGTCGGTTGAACGACGGTGTCGCGGGCGACGAGTCCCTGGGGCTGGGCGCTGAGTGCAGAGAAGCAGAGCGTCACGGCCGCGAACGTCGACGAGTGAATGCGTGACATGGGCGTGAAGGTCGAGGGTGAACCGGGGGCGTGGCCAACCCACAGTGACCAGGAAGGTGTGGCGCGGTGCGCGAAGGTGTAAGATGTGCGCCGCGTCACTCCGGCAACCGACGGCTAGTGCTCGAGGCTGCCTTGCGCGCGGCCGCGCTGGGATGTCGGCGGATCGTCTAGCGTGAGCGCCGGCGCGGCCCGGCACTCTGCACGCCCCGCACGCCGCGCTCCGCCCACTCCAGCAGCTCCGGGTCGTCGGCTACCTCCGCCGCGTCGACCACCACCCAGGTGCTCATCGGTGTCTCACCCATCGGTGCGAACGGAGACACGCCGCGCATGCCTAACGCGGATCGGTATTCATCGGTCGCCAGCTTCACGATCAACCCCAGGTCCCAGACGATGAGGAACGCGCTCTTTCCCAGCATGAACCCGCGTCCTCCAAACACGTTCTTCTCGCGAATGGTCTGCCCGCCGAGTCGTGGGAGAATGTCGCGCATGCGTTCGGCGAGTCCGGAGTCGTAGGGCATGCTGCGGGAGACGGGAGACGGGAAACGGGAAACGGCAGACGGCAGACGGCAGAAACTTCATCCCGGTGACGGCCGCGAGCCGGGTTCCTGGCCTGTCAGCGAGAGAGACACTGGTTCCATGCCATTGCGCTCCTCGCGGTTGCGGAGGGCGCGCATGACGGTGCGGCCGGCGGCGACGGCTCCAATGCCGATGTAGATGTAGAACGTGTACACGCGCCACCAGATCAGCGATGCGGCGATGAGGCGCGGCGGGAGCGTCCCGCCTAACGCGGCCTTGAAGACGATTTCGACCACCCCGCCGCCCCCAGGTGCCGGTGCCACGGCCGCGCCGTACAACAGGGCGATCGGCCACAGCACCAGCGGCGACAGCCGGGCCTGTTCCCCGTAGGTGTACACGATGATCGGCAGGGGCAGCAACCGCGCGAGCACGTGCAGCACCGAGAAGGCGAGGGCGAGCGTCATCAGCCCCCGGTGCGCCGTGCGAAGCGACCCGATGCTCGCGCGCAGCTGCCGCAAGGAGAGCTGGACCCGTCGCCAGAGCCCCGCCTTGATCCCCATCAGTCGCACCAGCCGCGGTGGAGGACCGCTCGCACCCTTCCTCGCGATCACGTACGCCACGGCGCTGGCGCCAAGCACACCTAACGAGTAGAGCGCTACGCTCGCCACCAGCCCACGGAGCATCCCCGACTCGCCGCGCCAGACCACGCCGACGCCGATGGCGATCAGCGCGAGGGATACCATCTCCAGAAACAGCTCCAGAAACAGGATCAGCAGCACGCTGGCCGCGGGGTACCCCGCCTCGCTCAGCACCAGAAACCGCACCGGCTCGGCGCCCGAACGCGACGGGGTGATCGACGCTGCGAAGTCCCCACCGAGTATGGTGCGCGCCGCCACACCAAACGGCGTAAGAACCCCAA
Organism: Gemmatimonadaceae bacterium; assembly: GCA_052387735.1. Lineage (GTDB taxonomy): Bacteria > Gemmatimonadota > Gemmatimonadetes > Gemmatimonadales > Gemmatimonadaceae > RBC101. The sequence goes on along the minus strand of JBQTIW010000130.1, from coordinate 24,587 downwards.
TGGCCCTCGCGCTGTAGATCAGCTTGAGTACGCGAAACAGAATCTCCAGGCCAACCGACCCGAGGAGCAGCAAGTGGGTCCACCAGGGGAGGCCCAGCGGGGCACCACCTGTCGGCCAGCTCGAAGCCACGACGTAGATCGAGACCCCGATCGCGGCACCGAAGGAGGCCAGCGTGAGAAACCAGCGGGTGGGGGTCAGGGAAGTCGGAAACGGGGAGGGAGAGCGGGGAATCCAGAGGGTTGGATCCCAGCAGCGCACTAATATGCCAAACACAGCCACCTTGCGCCCTGACGTACGCTCGCGAAACGTCCAGGGTGTCGCTCCCATCTCCCATCTCCCATCTCCCATCTCCCATCTCCTATCTCGCGTCTCCCGTCTCCTGTCTCCCGTCTCTAAGCACCCCACCCCCCGCCGGCATCACATCTTGCAGATGCCTCGATCCTCTGCCCTTGCCCTCACGTTCGCTCCCGGAATGACGGACCCGACAGCTGCCCACACAGCTGACGAGGTGTCGGCCCTGGTAGCGCGTGCGCGTGATGGGGACGTGTTGGCATTCCAGCGACTCTACGAGCGTAGCGCCGGACGCGTGTTCGCCGTCTGTGTACGCATGACCGGCGATAGGGATCGGGCGCGCGAGTTGGCCCACGACGCGTTTGTCCGAGCGTGGGAGCGACTCAATTCGTTTCGTGGTGAAGCGCAGTTCGATACGTGGATGCACCGCCTCACCGTCAATGTCGTCCTCGAAGCGCGTCGGTCCGAGCGTCGGCGGGAAGCGCGGGTGGGGCTGGCGGAGGACGAAGGAACCGAGCGTCAGATGGAGCGCGCGGGGGCCCGACCGGCCGGCGATGTGCTGGCCAGAGTCGATCTCGAACGTGCCATCGCCGCCCTCCCGCCTAACGCGCGTGAGGTGTTCGTGCTGCACGACGTGGAAGGGTACCGACACGATGAGATCGCCGAGCGGATGCGATTGGCGCCAGGCACGGTCCGGGCGCACCTGCACCGCGCACGCCAGCTGCTGATGAGGATGTTGAGCCGATGAACGCACACATCTCCTGGGACACCCTGAACGACCTGGCCGACGGGCTGCTGCCCGGCGCGGATCGCGAACGCGCCGATCGGCATCTTCACGTGTGCCCCGACTGTACCGCGGCGCTCGCGGACCTGCGATCGACAGTCGGCCGCGTCGCAGAGCTGGCCAATGAGCTGGCTCCGCCTGACGAGTTGTGGAGCGAGATCCGGTCCACCATCGATGCGCGCAAGGTTGCCTCTCTCCGTACTCACGGCTTCGCCCGGGCTCGCGGATGGTGGATGACGCCACGTCGTCTGGCGGTGGCTGCCGTCACCCTCATCGTGCTCTCCTCCGGTACGACGGCGGTGCTCCTCCGTCAGGCGGGGGGCCCTGGGGCCACGCTGTCCCCGTCCTCCGGACCGGGGGTGCTTCTGCCTGCCTCGTGGCAGAGCGCGGAACGCGGATACCTGGCGAGCGTGGAGGAGCTGCGCGAGCAGGTCGAGGCGCAGCGCGATCGCCTGTCCCCGTCGACCATTGCCGCGGTCGAACAGACGCTCGCCACCATCGACGTCGCCATCGCCGAGGCGCGGGCGGCGCTGCTGCGCGATCCGGCCAATGCAGCGTTGTCCGAGCTCCTGGCGTCCAACTATCGACAGAAGGTGGAGCTCCTGCGCCGCGCGGCGCAGCTGGATGCCTCCACATGATCCCATTGATGCACATGCCCAACTTGCTTCGCCCGAGCGCTCGCTGGTTGTTCCCGCTGCTGCTGGCCACTCCGGTCGCGGCCCAGCAGAAGGTCGACGTGCGCCGCGCGGCGACGGCCGACATCTCCGTCCGTCTCAACGGCGCGTTCGGATCCCTGCGCGTGGTCGGCTGGTCCAAGGACTCGCTGGTCATCACCGGCAGCCTGCCCAAGGGGGCACGCTTCGACGGAGGCGTTGGCGGCCCCACGGACAAGCCATCGCGCGGCGCCAAGTTCTATGTCGAGGCGGCATCGATGGCGGGAGAAGCGACGGGCGCACTCGAGATCTACGTCCCGGTCGGTGCGACGGTGTGGGCCAAGGCCGGGAATGCGCGTATCGACGTCACCGGTGTCACCGGCGGGCTCGACCTCAACATCGTCGGTGGCGCGATCACCGTCGCGGGCATGCCCCGCGAGCTCAACGTCGAGTCGATGGACGGCACGGTGCAGGTGGATGGCTCCCCGGCATGGATGCGCGTGAAGACGGCGACCGGGAACGTGGCCGTGCGGGGGTCGAGCACCGACGCCGGGTTCACCACCGTCGGCGGCAGCATCACATTGCGTGATGGCACCTACGAACGGGTACGCATCGAGGCCGTCACCGGAGACGTCACCTTTGCCGCCGCGCTCTCGCGGGCGGGGAATCTCACGGTCGACTCACACAGTGGCAACATTGACGTGCAACTCGCGCACAAGTCCTCGACGGATATCGAGGCCACGACGATAGCAGGCAGCATCATCAACAGCGTGAATTCGCGCCGCCCGACGCCCGGGCGGGAGGGGCGAGGGGAAGAGCTGACCCTCAGCCTCGGCATTGGCGATGCCCGAGCCACGCTGCGTTCCTTCAAGGGGAACATCCGGCTCGCGTATCGTTAGGCACGGCTTCTTCTTACTCTCAACCTCTCCGACCATGACCCGACTCTTCATCGGGGCGCTTGCGGCCGCCCTGTCAGCCCCCGTCGTCGCTGTCCCCAGCGTCTTCGGTCCGCCCTGGATCAGCATCGAACATCCCGTCAATCCGTACGACGCGACGACGCGTGGCGCCTATCTCGTCGTCCACGCCTTTCATCACGGCACTCCAATGGCATTTCCGGTGAGCGGTACCGCGGAAGGCATCGTCAACGGCCAGCGCCGTACCGTCCCCCTCGAGTTCAAGACCACGTCCCGGACGGGCGTCTACGCGCTCACGAAGCAGTGGAGCGACGCCGGCACGTGGACCCTGGTGATCTCCGTAGCGCAGGGAGAGGACGACAAGGTCTCCGCCATCGTCGACATCGCGCCGACCGGCGAGGTGGCGAAGGTCCAGGTCCCGACCAGGCGTGAAAGGAACTACACCATCCCCGCACGGGTGTCGATGACCGACGTGGAAGCGTCCCTGCGGGCACGGGCGAGCGTGGGGGGCTGACGAATTTCTCGGGCCCGAGCGCTACCAGAAGCCCGAGACCGAGCCTACCTCCTCAGCGCTTCCAGCGCCTCCCTCTCCCGCACCCAGTACGGCTTTGGAAATGCCCGCACGCTCGGCCACACCCGGTCGAGCGTGCTGCCGTCCAGCAGCTCGCCGTTCTTCATCACGTACCGGATGTCCAGCGAGTTCCTGATGTTGTCGAGCGGATTCGTGTTGAGCACCACGAGGTCCGCCACCTTTCCCGATTCGATTGAACCGATGTCGGCACCGTACCCGATCGACTGCGCCCCAAGACTTGTGGCGATGCGCAACGCTTCGTGGTTCGTCATGCCGCCGGACTGCAGCATCCACAGCTCCCAGTGCGCACCAATGCCGTCCTGCTGGCCGTGCGAGCCCAGACCGGCAATGCCTCCCGCCCGAACGATATCACGCACACCCCGCGCAATCAGAGGGTAGATGTAGTCCTCCTCGACGATCAACGGCCGGCGCCGCGCCTGACGAGTGAGCACTTCGCTTGGTGTGAAGTACGACGTCTTCGGGTCGGCGGTCAGATCGGTCCGCGCCCGCCAGAACGTGTCACCCGCGGGGCCACCGTATGCCACCACCAGCGTCGGCGTGTAGGCGATCTTCGAATCGGCGAGCACCGTGACCACGTCCTTGTAGAGCGGGACCTGCCCGATGGAATGCTCGAACGCCGTGTAGCCATCGATGGCCAGCTGGAGATCCAGTTTGAAGTCCGCCGCGCCCTCGTTGGTCGCGTTGATTTTCTCGGCGTGCGCGGCCTGCAGAATCCATTGGCGCTGGATCCGGCGCGGCTGCAAGTACTGCTTGAGCGAGTTCACTCCCTGCCGCTTGTACCGCCTGACGATATGCAGCGCATCATCGTAAGAACGAACCTGGGCCAGGGTCGTTGTGAGCGGCGGCCCCGTGGCAAACACGCGGGAGCCCACCATGGCACCGGATTCGATCAGCTCACCCCAGGCGATATTCTGGCGCGAACCTGACGGATTGCGCGTGGTCGTCACGCCGTACGCGAGATTGGAGGCAATGCTCCATTCCTGCTCAGGGGCGGCCTCAGCGCCGGTGCGGGGATGCGCGTGCGCGTCGACCATGCCGGGAATGATCGTCTTCCCCGACACGTCGATGACCCGCGTGCCCGACGGCGTCCGCACCGACCGTCCCACCTGCGCGATCCGATTGCCCTCGATCAGGATGTCACCGCGCGACAGCACTTCATCGCCGCGCATGGTGACAATCCGCGCGCCACGCAACAACAGCCGTCCCTGCGCGAGGAGACGCGGCGCCGTCAACGAGATCTCCACGTGCGTGGGATTCCACCGAGTCGACTCGGCGTATCGCAACACGGTGTCGCGGCTGGCGCGGTAGTAATGATTGGCAAAACTCCACACAACGGTGCGGCCGCCATCCGCCCAGGTCGCGTAGTTGGCCCCTTCGTTCGTCAGGCGGCGCAGCGGTACGGACGGCGTCTGAAAGTTGATCAGGATCCCCTCCGCGCCTCCCTCGGTCAGCGGGAGCAGGTACACGTCGTCGCGCTCCAGCACGATCATCGCCCGCTCGTCAGGCGCAACCTTGATCGACATGGAGCCGAAGTTCGTCGATGTCGTCAGGCGTGCATGCTGTCGGCGATCGGCGCCGTCCAACCGAACGGAGATGAGCGCAGTCGTTTGTGTCGAGTTGAATCCGGGCGTGGGACTGGGCACCCCTTCCGTGTGGTACACGCGCGCGGATGCTCCACCCGTCACCAGAGCAGGGGCTGAGGACGATCGTGTGATCGTCGTCGAGGCGCCTCCATTTGCGCTCACCCAACGCAGATCACCCATCGCGGCCACGGCGCCACCGCCCAGACCGGCGCGCCGCGGGAGCGCGCTGAAGACGATGCGGTCGCCCTCGGCAGACCACACCGCCGCGCTGATCCAGGCCGGATCCTGCGTCAATCGGACCGGGGTCCCGGTACCGTCGGCGCGTGCCTTCCAGAGATAGCCGCCGGCGGAATCCGTCCATGATGTGTACGCAATCCATTGCCCATCGGGCGAATACGCGGGGTGGTATTCCCGTTGGCTCGCACTCGTCAGGCGCCGGGGTGCGGCGGCAGCTCCGTCGCGAAGGTCGCTCACCCACACCCTGCCGATGGCCGAGAACGCGAGCTGGGCCCCGCCCGGAGCCTCGGTAATGCCCTGCAGCTGCGTGAGCCTGACCGGTCCGTCTTCGAGCCTGAGCGGATGAAAGAGCCGTTCGCCCATCCCCAGTTCCACGTCGACCGAGAAGGGAATGACGGTCACCTGCTTCGTGGCGATGTCCACGCGCTTGATCCTGCCGCCGGCGGGGAAGACCACGGCGCGCGAATCGGGCGTGAAGGCGTAGCCCGGCAGCACATCGTTTGGGGCATAGCCTTCCTGGTCATCGCGCTGCATCTCGCCGACGAGCCACTCGTCCTCCGACGTGCGCAGGTCTCGGATGCGCAACGCCGTCTTCGTTCCCGCCCGCGTCGCATAGACCAGCCATCGCCCGTCAGGCGACGTGATAGGCCGCAGGCCACCTCCGGCGCCCGCCGTGATCGTTCGCTCCTGCCCGTTGGAGCGATCGTACGCAATGATCTGATAGCTGCTGATCGACTCGCCGGCATACCCGCCGCTGTGCGATCCGAAGTACATGAACCGTCCGTCCGGCGACAACGCCGCACCGGTGTTCGTGGTCTTGGCATTGGCGCGCGTCGGATACAACTCGGCGCCCGTGCCGCCGTCCTTGTGAAAGATCCAGAGGGGCACGTTGGTCAGATAGTTCTCCGCACTCGGGTACGGACCGAAGCGTCGCGCGATGATGTACTGCCCGTCCGGAGTCCACACCGGCGATGAGAGCGCGTTGTCGACCTCCTTGGTGACGCGCTGCGCACCAGTGCCATCGACGTTCACGATCCACAGATTGTCGCTCCCGTCACGATCGGACACGAACGCCACGGTGCGCCCATCAGGGGAGAACCGGGGCATGCAGTCCCATGACATGCCACTCGTCAGTCGCGTCGCCCTTCCGCCGGCCATCGGCAATGTGTAGAGATCACCGAGCATGTCGAACACGATCGTGCGTCCATCGGGCGACACGTCCATCGACATCCACGTCCCCTCATCGGTGGTGAATCGCAGGGTGCGCACGGGTTTGATCGGGAGCGTGGTGCCGGTATCGGCGGCGGCGGGTGCCTGCGCTGCAGCGGTCGGCGCCATAACGAGGAACGCGAGAACGAGGAGTCGCGGCATGGACTATTCCGGCAGATGGATGCTCGCCGAAGCTGCCAAGCGCGTCGCGGAGTGGCAAGGCGGGCGGGAATGGAGAATAGAGAATCGGGGTCTGTTTCAGTTCAGCAGGTGAGGGCTGGAAATGCCTTCCGAAGCGCGTTCGGCGCGTCGCCGAATGGCGTGACGAAGGCCGTGCTTCCTGTCGCTATCGCGGCCTGCTGCTCGTCGCTGTCCGCTGGCCCGGCCAGCGCGCACTCCTTCACGTCGCAGGCCTCGCAGTGGCCGGAGTGGTCACGCTGCTCGTACCTGGCGCGTCAGGCGCCCTTCATCGCGAGTCTGGGAATTCCGTACTGCTGCAGCTGGTTGGTCTTCTACTACCAGTATGCGTGGAAGACTGTCACGACGGCCGGCAATGGTCCGGCTAGTCGGGGAAGCGCGGCGCCTTCGCGGCATGGGTCCGGGCCTACCACGCCAGGACGCTAGCGAACGACGCGCAGACCCAGCGTGGCCGTGCGACCGGCCGTAATCTGCAGGTCGTCGCGCTCGTACCGCTGCACGTTGGACAGATTGTCCACGCGCAAATACCACTCCGCCGAGCGCGCCATGGTGAAGGCCAGTCCGGCGAACGGCTTGGTCAAGGACGGATACGTGATCCAGTAGTCGCGCAGCAGGGCCTTCGACGTCGTGTTGCCCAACTCGCCCTCGTAGTACTCGAGCCAGTCGTAGCCGGTCCACGCGCCGACGTAGCTTGCGCCTAACGTGGCGCGGAGGCGGCGATGTTCCAGGGTGAGGGAAGCCAGCCCCGACGATTTCGGCACCTCCGGCACCCGGTCACCCACCGCCAGGTCGCCGGTGTACGTCGGTGACAGTCGTCGCACGCGGCTGTTGGTCATGGAGTACACGAGGTCGGTCCGCAGCGCCCCGACACGCGCACTCCCTTCGAGCTCGACCCCACTGTTGTGGATGCGCCCCACATTCTGGTACTGGATCGTGCGCAGGCGCTCTCGTGGGTTGGCCACCACCTGCTGAATCAAACCGTCGGCTTCCTGCGAGTAGAGCGTGAACGACAGGTTGAGCCGGTCGCCCGCATAGATCTCGACGCCGCCTTCGCTGCCCGATTGGACTTCGGGCTCGAGCTCCGGATTCGCCAGCTGACGGAAACTCAGCGTGCGAATGGCCTGCCGCATCGATGGTGCCGGCGGCCGGATGCCTTTCCCGTACGCCGTGCGGACTTTCACCGTCGCCTGCCCCAGGTCGCGCGTCACCGCCGCACCGAGCATCGGGGAGTAGGCCGTCTCCACATTCTGCCCGAAGTTGGAGTTGCGCTCACCACGCAGCCCCGCGCTCAGGAACACGGTGTTCGCCAGGTCCACCTTGAGCTGCCCGAAGACGCCGGTGTTCCACACCTTCTCGTTGTACAGCGCGGTGAGCCCGGTGCCGGTGCCCACGAGCTCGGCGCGCGACCCGAGGCGCTCGCGCTCCAGGCTCGATCGCTCCGCGCCTAACGTGGCGGTGATCGAGGCGTCGTCCGTGGACATGATCCGGACAGCCATGCTGTACCGGAGCGACGCCTTGCTCGCCGCTTCCTGGGTCGCGCCGAGCAGCGCGTCGGCGACGGTGACCGGCTCGCGCTGCGGCGGGATGGAGCCCGAATGACGATCGAGGCCCACCACCAGCGTTTGCCGCCACCACTCGCGTGGCTGAAAATCGGCGGTCACCCCGTATGTCTCGTTCTCGATACGCTGCTGCGCGAGCAGCGGCCGGACCTCCGCGGCTGCCGCCGTGCTCACGTTGCTGAACAGCGGATTGTCCGGAGCCGTGAATCGGATGTCCGCGTAGCGCGCGCTGGCATCGAGCCTCAAGGCACCGAGGATTGTTCGCGCACCACCAAAGGTCCCGCGCGTCCCCTGCGAACCGCCACTGACCACCGGCCCAAGGTCTTCGTACGTGCCGCCGAAGCCTAACGAGGTCATGCCCCCGCCCGTGAACCCCATGGCCGAGTGCCGCTGCACCGCGCTCCCCCCGCTCGCGAACCGACTCTCCTGCCGCCCTACGGAAGCGATGCCGTCGAATTGCGGACGCCAGTTGGCCGAGGGCGAACCCTTCCTCGTCACCACCTGCACCACGCCGGAGATGGCATCGGACCCGTACATTGCGGAACCCTGAGGACCACGAATTACCTCGATGCGGTCGACGCTGAACGGATCTATCGCAAAGAGCAGGTACGGACTCGCCAGCTCGACCCCGTCGACGTACGTCTTGAGATAGTTGGACGTGAAGGAGCTGGAGCCGCGCACCGAACCGATCTGCGCCAGCGGCCCCGCAATACCGAGATCCCAGGCCACGATGCCGGGGATCCCCGTGCGGAACACCTGGCTCATGTTGCTGAGCCCCAGCTGCGTCAGCTGGCCCGACGAGCGGACCGACACCGCGCTGGCGAGCGAGCGTTCCGCAGCGCCGCTGGCAGGCGTTCCCATGACAAGGATGCGGTCCATCACCTGAGGTCGCGCAGCCGAACGAATGGCCGGTCGCGACACCAGGAGTGAGTCGGGGCTACCCGTCCCGATCACCGGGGCAGCCTTCCCCCATGGCGCCTTCACAACGATCACATAGCCGGACGGGCTCACCACAACGTCGAGATCTGTCTCACGCAAGACCTCGCGAAAGGCGTCCCCAAGCGAGATCCGCTCGCGCGACAGGCTCACCTTCACGTGGCCGGGGATGATGTCACTGCTGTAGGCCAAACGGGCCGCGCCGAGTGCGGCGACGTGACGGAGCGCGTGTTCGACGCCCGCTTCTTTCACCTGAACCGAAATGATCCTGGAAAGAACGCCGGTACTGCGCAGCGCCCGTGCGGTGCTGTCAGCCAGCGCGATGTCGCGCGTCTGGGCTTCCGACGAAAACGGCGCCCCAATGAGACTGAGCGCCGCGCATGCCAAGCCGAGCGCGTGCCGCCACGCCCCCGCGCCGGCGTGCGCTGTCACGCACCGTCCCCCACCTGTGCTCCGGACGCCGGAAGGAGTCCCGTCCGCAGCGGAACCGCTACGCGAACGATCCGGCCCTGCCGTTCGAATTGCACCGAGACGGCTGTCCCCACGATGTGCAAGATCTCGTCGATGGAAAGACCCGCGACCAGCGTCGTGTTGATCGTCCGACGCAGCAGCGCACGGTCGGAGACCTCGAACTCGATATCGTGCCACCGCTCGAGATCTGCGATCGCTTCCTCGAGAGGGATGTTGTTGAAGACGAGAAGTCCCGAGGTCCACGCCGAATAACGCTCCACGTTGACACCGCGCGAGACCAGCACATCGCCGGTGTCGGACAGCACGGCCACGTCGCGCGCCTGCAATACCACGTGCTTGTCTGCGGCCGCGCCGTGCTTTCTGACCGAGACGGAGCCCTCGCTCACCGCCACTCGGACGGGCTCCTCACCCACTGCTCGTACCACGAACCTCGTGCCGAGGTCCTCGATCAGGGCCGACGCGGTCCGAACCCGGAACGGGCGGCTGGCGTCGTGCGTGACAAGGAAGACGGCCTCTCCCGTCAACTCGACCTCACGGACCGAGTCGCCGTAGCCCTCGACGGTCCGGAGAGTGCTCGCGGCGGCAAGCTCAACTGCTGTTCCATCAGGGAGATTGAGCTTCGTCCGTTCCGCGACCTTCGTGGCCACCGCGATCGAAGCCGAGCCCGCCGGGAGGTCCCCGGGCGTTTCGGTCCTCAACCGGCTCCACATGACCCCTCCCGCCACAAGGACGAATCCAACGGCCGCAGCTCGCACCAGCATACCACTATCGCGCCACCATCTACGCTTTCCCGCGATGGGAATGACGTGCGCCTCACCCAGGGACGCCTCTGAGAGGCGCGACTGCAATCGGGACCAGGCCCGATCGACATTCACCTCGGGAAGCGCGCTGGCGCTCCAATCTCGGGCGGAGCCATCAAACAGCGCCTTCGCCTCCGGGTTCGCCAACCATCGCCCGAACTCGGCGCGCTCCAACTCGCTCGCTTCTCCGGCGAGTTGTCGGGCGATACGCTCGAATTCGGTGTCGCTCTGGTCGGGTGAGTTCATCTGATCCGTTTGCTGGCTTCCAAGCAAGAGACACTACTGTGGCGGTGCCCCCTTACTCGTCGATTCTGGAAGATGTTAACCTCCGCGGTCAAGGACTGCAGGAAGCCGAAAACGCTTCCACTCTTCCTTCTTCCGGAGTCTCAATCCTGCGCGACGGCCCTGGCGAGCTGACCTCCCCGATAGATGCTGGCATTGGGGATCGCGCAGCCGATGCTGACCTGCTGCGCCGCATTCGCGCGGGCGACGAGCGGGCACTCGAGGTGGTCTTTCGCGCCCACTATCCGGCCATGTGCGCAGTGGTGCGCCGCATCGTTTTTGCGCCGGACGTCGCCGAAGAGCTGGTGCAGGACGTGTTCTTCAAGCTCTGGGCAAAGCGTGAGCGCCTGGCTGAAATTGATGCACTGAAGACGTATCTCTACCGCGCAGCCCGAAACACCGCGCTCAACCATCTCCGGCGGCAAAAGCTGGAGCTGGCGCACGAGGAACGGGAGGCCGTGAAAGGCGAGCCGAGTACGTTAGAGGCGACTGATGATTCGGCGACGGCAGGCGAACTGACCGAAGCGGTCCAGGGAGCGATCAATCGGCTGCCGACACGTTGCCGAGAGATCTTCCTGATGAGCCGGGACGGCGGCCTCACCTACGGCGAGATCGCGTCCGAGCTGGGGATCTCGATCAAGACAGTGGAAACCCAGATGGGCCGGGCCCTGAAGTCGCTGCGCCTGTCCCTGGTGCGGTATCGGACCCTGGGGTAGACCGAGCCGGGGTGTAGGGTGTTCCGGCGACCGGGGGTGTCGAGGAAGCAGTCAGGAGGTCGTTAACAACATGCACGTGCTTCGAAGCTGGATGGCCGGTGGACTGGCCGTGATACTGATAGCCGGGTGCGTGGACTCCCCTGCGTCGCTGGCCGCCAAGGCGGACAGCGGCGACCCGCTGGCGCTGACGTTCGAGGAGCTTGCCCGCCAGGCGGCGGCGAGCGGCGACGTGAGCCGGGCCGAAGGATTCACCTACGCCGCCATTGCTGCGCGCAACGGTGTAACCCCGTCTCGGCTGGATGTGCGAACAGGGGCGACGACCGAGATCTACGAGGCGTTCGTAAACTCCGTGGCGTGGCAAGTGGCGACCGCAACGACCCTGCGCGTGCCGGCGCACCGCACGATCACGGCATGGCGTCGCACGAGCGATGGAGTGACGCGGATCCTCACGTTCACCACGCCGTCGGACTCGGCGCCGGTCCTTCATCCGTTGTCGCTGAGCGCGGGTGGCCCCGCGGCGGCACCATTCGCCGGGGCGGGGGCGCTGTACCAGGAAACGACGACCAGCTCGTTAGGTCCGACGCTGGGCGCACAGGCTGGCGGCGTGTTCTGGATTGCGGTGTCGGGATTCGTGAAGATCCGTGAGTCGCTGACGGGCGCGGCCTGTCCCAAACCAATGGATGCGCTGGCGATCTCCGGCGTGACCTGTCAGCAAGCGCGATTCGTCGTGCGCTTCGACGTGAACATGCAGCGGCTCAGTCGACGCCCTTATGAGATCCAGGCCGGTGTCGCACCACGCCGCGTCTTTTCGCCGGCCGAACAGACCGTCAGTGGATACAAGCTGACGTTTGCCTGCGTGACGGTGAATGCGGTCCGGGGGTGCGGGTAGGACTACGCGGGTAAGCGGGGGCTGCTCTTTGCCCCCGCTTACCCGCTCACGCGGCTATCACCGCTCTACTTCGGATCAAGGATCTTGCCAATCCGATCCCGCGCGTCGTCGATGTGCGCCAGGGTCGTGCGATCGCGCGCCCGGCTCGCCGCTCCCCGGAGATCGCCGTCGAGTGCCCGCAACTCGGCGCGGAAGACTGCAGGGATGTCGCTCGTCGCACGCGCTGGTCCGAATTGGCCGGCCAGGGCGGCTGGAATTCCCGCCGGCTGAGTCACGGGGGGAGGATTGATCTTCGCGCCTGCCGCAATGATGAACGATCGTTGCAGCTCACGACGATACGCGTCGACAACCGGAGTCGCGGTGCGCAGCTCGGAGAAGATTCCCGTGCGTACATCGCCCACGAACTCGGCCAGTGAGTAGGTATCACTCGGGTTCGCGGCGGTGGCCCCGAACTCGATCACGCGCTCCAGTCGGCGGTCGTTGAACAGGGCGTTGAGGACGCCGGTCTGCTGCTGGTTGATCCGCCGCAGCGCACCCTCCACTTCGATGCGGCGCAGGATGTCCGGCACCAGGAAGTGCGACGGCGTGGCAAACGCCTGCTCGTTGAGGAAGCGAACCGCTTCCTGCTGCCGAGCTTTGGACAGTGGGCGGTAGCGCACACCCTCCTGCCCGGCGTACTTCTCCTGTGCCTCCGTGCCGCCGACCACCCAGGCCACGTGGCGCAGCTCCGTTCCCCACTGGTTGATCAGCCGGCCATAGAGCTCGTTGAGGTCGTCGAAGTCCTGACCGTCGCGCACCGTGGCGGGAATGAGCAGGGGGACGATCTGCTTGATCGACTTCATGCCCCATCCTGTGGCCTTCACCGGATCCGCGTCGCCCACGGCCTCGCTGTGCGAGCTCTGGTCGGCCCCCCGTGAGTCCTGCACGTCGAAGCGATACCAGGGCGTCGTGTCCTGCTCACGAGACCACTTGTCCAGCGTCTTCCACTCTTCGTCGGGCGTCTTCGCCGCGGGAATGGGAGAGTAGCCCCACCGCGTGATGTACTTGTCCCAGGGCCCGATCCGCGGAATCAGATCCTCGATCGCGATGCCGTCCTCCGGCTGCGCCGTGTAATTGAAGCGCGAATAATCCATGATCGACGGCGCATGCCCCATCCTGGCGGCCCACGTCTTCGAACGCACCGAGTCGACCGGGTACGTGGAGCTGCCCTTCTGGTCGTGCTGGTACCCGATGGTGTGGCCGACCTCGTGGGCCACCACGAACTCCACCAGACGCCCCATCAACTCGTTAGGGAACGGCCACATCCGTGCCCGCGGATCGAGATGAGCGACCTGCGTGAAGTACCACGAGCGCTGCAGGTTCATGATGTTGTGGTACATGTAGATGTCGGACTCCAGGATCTCCCCGGTCCGCGGATCGTTGATGTTGGGGCCCGTGGCGTTCTCGATCGTCGACGGGAACCACCGCACCACCGAGTAGCGCGCGTCTTCGGGCGACCAGTCGGGATCGTTCGCCGGCGGGTCAGCGGCCACGATGCCGCGGATAAAGCCGGCTTCTTCGAACGCCGGCTGCCACGCCTCGATCCCGCGGCGCACGTACGGCTTGAGCCAGTCGGGTGTGGCCGGGTCCACGTAATAGGTGATCGGCTTGACCGGCTCTGACTTTGCCGCGTTAGGGTCCTTCTTCTCCAGGCGCCAGCGCACGATGTACCGGCGCTCCTCGGCGCGCTGTTCCGGCCGGCCGTAGTCCAGCTGCGTCAGCGAAAAGAAGCCGACGCGCTTGTCGTGGAGCCGCGGCATCATCGGCCGGTCGGGGAGCTTCACCATGCTCCAGTGCAGCACGACCGACGCCGTCCCCGTCGCGGCCTGCTGGAACGGGTTGCCGCCTGCCGGTGCTGCCGCTCCGGGGGCAGGCGGGATGGTGAGGAGGGCCTCGACTTCGACGTTTTCCGGGAACGACAACGCCAACTCGATGAACGAACGTGTAGCGTCCGGGGTGCCGCGGAACTGCGCGCCGGGACCGATTTCCGTCGGCGGGGCGGTGTAGAGACGCGTTACGTCGATCACCGCGGCGCTGTCCGGGCCATAGGCCTCGACGTTGAAGGCGGCGATGATGAGATCGAAGTTGGAGCTCCGCACCGCGCGGGCGATCGGCTGTGTGGAATCCGACACGGTCTCGTAGGACACGTTGCGCAGCAAGACGCGATTGTCGCGTCGCTCCCACTTCACCACGCGACGCGGGCCGACCTGCTGCCCACCGTAGCCGGCATTCACCGGGACCCGCGCGGCACGAGTCACCAGCAGCAGCTCCTTGTTCAGGGCACTGCGCGGGATCTCGAACAGCAACCGGCTGCCGATTCGGTGTGTTCGGAACAGCCCATTGCGGCTTTTCGCTTGTGGAGTGATCACGCGGTTGTACGGCCGCGGTGCGGGTTCACCCGCGGCAACCCCAGGGCCGCCCGGGGTCTGCGGTCGTGTCGTGTCTCCAGCCTGCTGGGCCGGCGCCGCGACGTTGGCCGGGGCAACGCTGGGACGTGCCTGGGTGTTCGGTGCCGGCGCCTGCGCAGTGCGACAGGCGGTCGCCGCCAACGCTGTGGTCGCGGCGGCGAGGAAAAGAGTCTGGAACGAGGTCATCGGCGCCTTCGATATTCGAGGTGAGCTGGGGGAACGACGGTCGTGCGAGAATGTACGCCGCGCAAAGCCCGTCCGCTGAGGTCGAAGGAAACGGCTGGGCGACTCCGGCGTGACCAATCGGGCACGTACGTCCAGCTCGTCCCGAACCCCACCCGGCGATGCGCAACGGCTCGATCACCGCACGATTCCCGCGCACCCGCGCCGGGTCCCTGACCATGGTGGCCACGGTCCTGTGCGCGGTGTCCGTCGGGGCCAGGGCGCAGGGGGTCGACAGCGCCGGTACCGGTGCCGCATTTGCCACCTTCGAAGCCGCCTGTCGCGGGACGGCGACGTCGTTGTGGGGCGCTCGCCTCTGCGGACCGCTCGCGCTCGTCCATCGTCAGACCCGGCTGGCGATCTCCAACCGCACGCTGCCGGCGGCCGGTCTCGAGCCCCGGGGAACGGTCTGGGTTGGCAGGCTGCCCGACTCGGTCCTGATCGCCAACACTTCATTCCGCTGGCACGGTGTGGACTACGCGATGGTCGTGCTGCCGCTGCCCGCCGACGCCTTCGACCGGACTGCGCTGCTGGCGCACGAGTCGTTTCACCGCATACAGAGGTCGTTAGGCCTGGCCGCGCTCGAACTGCCCAACACGCACCTCGACGAGCGCGACGGAAGGATGTGGCTGCGTCTCGAACTGCAGGCGCTCGCGCATGCGCTCACCACCCGAGGTTCGGCGCAGCGTCAGCATGCCAGGACCGCGCTGGCCTTTCGGGCCGAACGCCATCGCCTGTTTCCCAGCTTCGCCGCGGCCGAGGACTCGCTCGAGATCCACGAAGGACTCGTCGAGTACACGGGCCAGGCGGTCGCCGCATGGAAGTCGAACCTGGGCCCGCTCCGACACGTGCGCGCCATCGACGCCGTCACGCGCCGCCCCTCCTTCGTGCGGTCATTCGCCTACGCGACGGTTCCGGCACTCGGGTTGCTGCTCGATCAGCTGAGTCCAGGTTGGCACCAGCAGATGTCCCGCCAACGCTCGCTAGCGAGAATGCTCGCCTCCGTCGTGGGCACCGGCGTTGACGTCGGACGCGGATCGACGTTGGTCGCGATGGCGCAGCCCTATGGCTATCAGGCCGTGTACGACGCTGAGACGTCGCGTGAACGAGCGCGGCTCGAGCGTGTCGCCGCGTTCATGCGAGCGCTGGTGGTGGGCCCGGTGCTGCGGCTCGAGCAGGATCAACTGATGCGGTCATTCGACCCCAACGCGCTCGTGGCCATGGATACACTGGGCATCGCCTACCCCACGGGAGAGTTTGTCGGACCGTGGGGCAGGCTCACCGTCGACGCGGCGAGCGACGGCGCGCTGCTCTCCAGCGACATGCGGCTCCTTCGCGTGTCCGCACCTCCGGACTACGATGGGCGCACCCTGAAGGGGAAGGGGTGGGTGCTCGAGTTGGCGGAGGGCTGGACGGTGCGCACGGGGGCTCGCGACGGGGACGTCGTCGCCACGAGGGTACCTAACGACTGAGCTACGATGACACGGGGCTCCTTCTCCCATGTCGCGATCGGGGCCAATGTCGCTCGTACCCCACGACACCGACGCCTGGCACCTGCTTGCGCAGGCGAATCGAGGGGGGCAGCGGCTGAGTCCCAGCCAAGGGAGCGACAGCGACGGCAGAACCAGGGTCCAGTGTCTCAGCGTGACGATCCGAGCGGCGGCACGATTCCGGTGGGGAGTGCAGTGAAACGATGATGGCCCCGCTCGAGCCCCGAGCGACATGAGGGGTAACTGCTCTTCCCCCTTGCTACCGCCGCCGAGCCGAGCCGATCATATGGGTATGCCTGCCGCGCTGGACCAGTACTGCACGCGAGACATGGTGCTCGCCTTCCCGGAAGACGGGAACAGGTACGAGCTTGTGCATGGGGAGCTGCTGGTGAGCCCCGCTTCCAGCCTGTCACACCAGCTAGTCGTCAGGCGCCTCCACAACATGGGCGTGCCGCTCTATTGGATCATTGATCCCGCGCGCGAACGTGCCGAGTGCTGGACCCCCGGGGCGCAACGAGCGCTGATTGAAGAGTCCTGCCTCGAATGGCGACCTGCGAATGCGTCCGAGTCTTCTCTCGTCACGCCGGCCGAGCTGTTCGCAGCATGACGCGACATGCCTATCCCGACTCGCCGGTCTTCTATCGCAACCTCACGCGCGAGTTTCCGCTCATCGTGCGCGGCGAGGGTTGCTGGCTGATCGACGAGGACGGCAAGCGCTATCTCGACGCCGTCGGCGGGGCATTCACCGCGAGCATCGGTCATGGCGTCACCGCGATCGGAGAGGCGATGGGGCGGCAGGCGTCGCGCGTGGCCTACGTCAACGGCACCGCATTCACCAACGAAGCCGTGGAAGTCCTCGCCGCGCGCCTGACGAGTCTCGCGCCGGCCTACGATCTGGCTTACGTGTTAGGCAGCGGATCGGAAGCGGTCGAAGCCGCCCTCAAGCTCGCGCGGCAGCACTGGGTCGAGCGCGGTCTGGATACCAAACATACGGTGATCGCCCTCGCCCCGAGCTATCATGGCAACACCATGCTCGCCCTCTCCGCCTCGGCGCGAGAGCACTATCGCAAATACTGGCGCGAGTGGCTCGTCGACGTGCACCGAATCCCGGCGCCCTATGCCTACCGCTGCCCGTGCAACGGCGACGCCTCGTGCGAGATCTGCACCGGCGACATCCTCGAACGCACCATCAGGGAAATTGGCGCAGAGAAGGTGGCCGCGTTCCTCGTGGAGCCGATCGGTGGCAGCAGCACCGGCCACAACGTTCCGCGCCCGGGGTACTTCCGGCGCGTGCGCGAGATCTGCGATCGGTACGACGTGCTGCTGGTGGCCGACGAGGTCCTCTGCGGCGCGGGACGCACCGGGACCTGGACCGCGCTCGAGCAGTGGGGAGTGTCCGCCGACATCACCACGTTAGGGAAGGGGATCAGCGGCGGATATGCGCCGGTGAGCGTGGTGCTGGCCACGCATCACGTCGTGGAGCCCCTGGCGAAGGGCGCGGGTCACCTGATGCATGCGCAGACATTTTCGCATCATGCCGTGACCTGTGCGGCCGCGGTTGCCGCGCTCGGCTACGTCGTCGAGCATCGGCTCGTCGAACGATGCGCGGCCATGGCGCCGTATTTCGCGCAGCAGATGGCCACTCTCCGGGAGCAGCCGCTGGTCGGCGACGTGCGGGGACGCGGGTTGCTGGCCGGCGTGGAGCTCGTGGCCGACACCGAGACGCGCGCGCCACTTCCGCGGTCGTTGAAGTTCGCCGAGCGGCTCACCCATGTGGCGCAGGCACAGGGACTCATCGTCTGGCCTAACGTCGGTCACGCCGATGGTACAGCCGGTGACCTCGTGTGCCTGGCGCCTCCGTTCGTGGTGAGTGAACGCGAGATCGACGAGATCGTCAGGCGCCTCGTCGCCGCGCTGGCGGTGGTGCGGGACCAGGTGGGCGCAGTGGCCTAGGTCCCCCGTGGTTGCGGTGTGCGGTTCGACGGCGCAGCTTCGAGCCCCATGAACCGCCCGTATCCGCACATCATCACGCCCCCACCCGGCCCCAAGGCGCGCGCCATCGTGGATCGGGATCGCGACTGGGCCTCGCACTGCTACATCAAAGAGTACCCGCTGGCGATCGCGCGGGGTGAAGGAGTGATGGTCGAGGACGTGGACGGCAATCGTTATCTCGACTTCATGGCCGGTATCGCCGTGTCGTCGACCGGGTATGGCCATCCCCACGTCGTCAAAGCGATTCAGGAGGCGGCCGCAAAGTTCCTCCACATCTGCGGCTCCGACTTCTACTACGAGGGGATGGCCGCGCTGTGTGAACGCCTGGCGAGGATCGCCCCTGGCCCAACGCGAAAGCGGGTCTTTCTCACGAACTCGGGCACCGAAGCGACCGAGGGCGCGATCAAGCTCGCGCGCTACTCGACGCGACGGACGGCGATGATTGCCTTCAAGGGTGGCTTCCACGGCCGGTCGACCGGGGCGATCAGCCTCACGTCGAGCAAGGCGCGCCAGCACGCCGGCTTTGGACCGCTGCTGCCGGACGTGCATCACGTGGACTACGCCTATCGCTACCGCTGCCGGCACTGCGCCGACAAGCCGGAGTGTACGCTGGGCTGCGTCACGTCGATCGAGCAGGACCTGTTCACCCGTCATCTCGACCCCCGCGACGTCGCGGCGATTTTTGTGGAGCCGGTGCAGGGAGAGGGCGGCTACGTCGTTCCGCCACCCGGTTTCCTGAGCGGACTCCGCGACCTGTGCGACAAACACGGTATCCTGCTGGTGTTCGACGAAGTACAGAGCGGCGTTGGCAGAACGGGACGCATGTTCGCCTGCGAGCACGAAGGGGTGGAACCCGACATCCTGCTCACGGCCAAGGGCCTGGGATCGGGGATGCCAATCGGCGCGATGATCGTACGCGAGACCGTGGACAAATGGCAGAATGGATCGCACGGCTCGACGTTCGGGGGCAACCCGGTGTGTTGTGCGGCGGCGCTGGCGACGCTCGACCTGGTGGACCGCGAGCTGATGGCGAACGCCGCCGAGCAAGGACGACGCCTCCTCGCCGGCGCGGGAGGGCTGATGGAGAAGCACGACTGCATCGGCGACGTGCGCGGCCTTGGCCTGATGGTGGGCCTCGAGTTCGTGCGGGATCGCACGACCCGCGCGCCCGACGGTGACCTGGTGCATCGCGTCGTCGAGCTCGCGTTCAGCCGCGGGTTGCTCTTGTTAGGCGCCGGCAAGAGCGCGCTCCGCCTCGCGCCGCCGCTGGTGATCGATGCGATCGACATCGATCGTGGCCTGGCCATGCTGGACGAGTGCATCACCGCCTCCCGCTGAGCAAGGAGCCCAGCACCCGGCCCCAGGACCAGACCAGCAACCAGCCACCAGTGCCAGCACGCAGCAACCCGCCACCAGTCATGCTCCCCCGGGCGTTAGGCGTCCGCGACCTGGTCCTGCTCAACCTGGTCGCGGTCACCTCGCTGCGCTGGATGGCCACCTCCGCCGCCGCCGGCCCGAGCGCGCTCTCGCTGTGGGTCCTCGCCGGCATCATGTTCTTCGTTCCACTCGGTCTCGCCGTGAGCGAGATGTCCGTTCGTCAGCCGGACCAGGGCGGGATCTACGCCTGGACCAAGCGGTCGTTCGGCGAGGGCCATGGTTTCGTCGCCGGCTGGTGCTACTGGATCAACAACGTCCTGTACCCGGCGAACCTGTTGATCTCCACCGCGGCGATGTTCACGTACGCCATCGGCCGGGGAGGCACGGGCCTCGAGAGCGACTGGACGTATGTCCTTGCGGCCACGCTGGTGATGCTGTGGGTGGCCACGTTCCTCAACATCGTGGGCCTCAAGTCGGGGAAGTGGCTGCAGAACGTCGGCGCCATTGCGACCTATCTCCCCGGCCTCGTGCTCATCGCGTTAGGCGTGCGGGCGATGCTGACGCAGGTGCCGGCCAATGACATCACCCTCGAGACGATCACCCCCGACCTCACCAACTTCCCCGCCCTCAATCTCTGGGCGTCGGTCGCCTTCGCCTTCACCGGCATCGAGCTCTCGGCCACCATGGCCGACGAGATCAAGGACCCCCGGCGCAGTCTCCCGCGCGCCGTCCTCATCTCGGCGGTCTGCATCGCGATCATCTATCTCGTCGGAACGCTCAGTGTCCTCTGGCTGGTGCCATCGGGCGAGGTGAATGTGGTGTCGGGATTCCTCCAGTCGATCCAGGCCGGAACGACGGTGGCGGGAGTCCAGCTCGCCTGGCTCGTCCCCATCTGCGCCCTGCTGTACACCATCGGCAACGTCGGCGGTGTCGGCGCCTGGCTCATCGGCCCCGCGCGTGTGGCGTTCATGATCGGCATCGACCGCTATTTCCCACCGGTGTTCGGGGCGATTCATCCGAAGTGGAAGACGCCGCATGTGGCGCTCCTCGTGCAGGCCGGCCTCTCCACGGTCTTTCTCCTGCTGTCCGTGCTTGGCCGCGGCACCACCGTCGAGCGCGCGTATCTGATTCTGCTCGACACCATGCTGCTGATCTACTTCATCCCGTTCATCTACCTGTTCCTGACCTACGTCAAGGTCGCCGCCGCACCAGGTGAACCACGGCGCCCACTCCGAATCCTCATCGGCATCAGCGGCGTCACCCTGACCCTCTTCGCGATGGTCGTCGCCTGCATCCCACCCGCCGGGACTCCCAGCATCCTGGTCTTCGAGCTCAAGGTCCTGGGGGGTTCGTTAGGCTTCGTCCTCGTGGGCCTCTGGTTCTACTTCCGCGGCGCCCGACCGGCGTCGCCGTGACGCAAGCGCAATGGCCTGGGCATCAAGCACCCGCGAGAAACAACTTTTCACGCGGTGACGCGGAGAAGCTACTGAGAAAGAAAAAGACCGAGAGAAACCTTTGCAGATCTCTATCACGACGTGTAGCGAATCGCTCAACGTTAACCTCCGCGGCACCGCGGCACCGCGTGACAATTCACTGCATGCGTTCGGACGACGCACGCCTCGGGCTGTACGAAGGCAGAAGACTGGACCGCGCGTCTACGGCCTAAAGACCCATTTTGTCCAGATGATACGGCAGCATCCTCCGCCACCAGGGCCAGTCGTGCTTGACGTCGTGCCCCCAGATGTCGAGCCAGTGCGGAATGTCCTTCTGCGTCAGCAGATCGGCCAAACGGCGCGATGCGTCCGGCACCTCGAACGGGCCCTGGCCCGTGACGATCACGATGCGGGAGCCGCCGCGCAGCAGGTCGAGCGCGTGCCCACCAGTGCCCTGGATGTACCAGAGGGGGTTGTTGAAGTAGACGTTGTCGTCGGTATAGCCGTCGAGGTAGCTCGTCGACAGATCGTAGAAGCCACTCATCGCGATCGTCCCGCTGAACAGGTCGGGGCGCCGGAAGAAGGCATTCGCCGCGTGAAAAGCCCCGAACGACGCCCCCGTCGTGAGCGGACGCGCGTTGCGATCGCCGCTCACGTGCCGGATGTAGGGAAGCAGCTCCTCTTCGATGTACGCGGAATACATCGCCTGACGACGTGCTTGCTCCCGCACGGGCACCGTGCGATCCATCCACGCATGGCTGTTGATGCTGTCGATCGAGAGCAGGCGCACCTTGCCCGCCATGAGGTGCTCTTCGATGGCCTTCACGAGGAAGAAGCGCTCGTTCTCCAGAAAGTCCGCCGCTGCGGTGGGGAAGAGCAGCAGCGGCGTGCCCGCGTGCCCATACGTCACCACCGGCATGTCGAGCCCGAGGCGGGGCGAGCGCCATCCATCGAGGACGCGCGGAAGGGCGGGATCGACGTATTGAATCGGCATGCAACAGGGAGAGGCACGAGCGATGGCGGTGGATAAGGTACCGGTGGCCAGACGGAGCGCAACGCGAATGGCAGCAATGGCTCTTCGGCGGCTGATCGTGGCGACGCTGGCCTTCGGCGCATCCACGCCGATCGACCTCGCAGCCCAGCGGAAACCAGTGCTGCCCGCGATGACGCTCCCGCACCCGTACTACGTGCGTGAGCTGTATCTCCCGCAACTCACCACCGGACCCAGCGCCGTCACGTGGAGTCCAACGGGTGACGAGGTGGTCTACTCGATGCGTGGAACGCTCTGGCGCCAGCGGGTGAACAGCGACACGGCGGTGCAGCTCACCGATGGCAATGGCTACGACTACCAGCCCGACTGGTCACGCGGCGGTCGCTTTATCGCGTTTGTCACGAGAGTACCCGAACACGTGCAGCTGCGGGTGCTCGACCTGCAAACAGATCAACCGACGACGCTGATCATGCAAGGAATCGCCGTCGAGCCGCGATGGTCGCCTGCCGGCGACCGACTGGCCTGGGTGGAGGTGGGCGCGCGCGCGCACGTCAAGATCGCACCCTTCGCCGCCAGCCGCCTCGGCGCGCCGACACACGTCACTCCGGAGCACGACTCGGCGCTTCCCCGCTACTACTACGGCCGCTGGGACCACTATCTCTCTCCTGCCTGGTCGCCCGACGGCGCGTCGATGATCGTCGTCTCCAACCGCGATCGCGTGTGGGGAACCGGCGGGCTGTGGCGTGTCCCGTTAGGCACGACGGCAGGAACGGTGGCGCGCGACGCGATGCGCAGCGTACGCGACGAAGAGACCAGCTGGAAGGCACGCCCCGACTGGGCTCCCGATGGCCGGCGCGTCGTCTGGTCGTCCTATGCGGGACGTCAATGGCACCAGCTCTGGCTCACCACCGCGGAAGGTGGCGAACCCTTTCAGCTGACCTATGGCGAGTTCGACGCCACCGGCGCGCGCTGGTCGCCCGACGGTCGGCGGATCGCCTACATCTCCAATGAGCGCGGCACCACGTCGCTGTGGATCCTCGACGTCCCCGGCGGCTCGCGACGCGAGATCGTCGCCAGGCATCGCCGCTTCCTTGCACCCGAAGGCAAGCTGCGCATCGTCGCCACCGACGCGGCGACCGGCCGCTCCATTCCGGCGCGCGTTTCGGTGCGTGGAATCGCCGCCCGCTACTATGGCCCCGATGACGGCTGGCTCCACGCCGCCGACGGCTTCGATCGTGACGAGCGCCGCTTCGAGTTCACGTACTTCCACGCCGACAGCGCCGCCACGGTCACACTCCCCGCGGGTGACGCCACGATCGAGGCGATGCGCGGCATCGAGTACGAACCCGTCGTGCGCAGAGTCAGCGTGCGCTCCGGGGTCACGACCACCGTGCGGGTTCCGCTGCGTCGACTGGACGATCCTGCGTCCCGCGGCTGGATCTCCGGCGATCTGCACGTGCACATGAACTATGGCGGCACCTATCGCAATACGCCGGCGCGGCTCGTCAGGCAGGCCCGCGCCGAAGGGTTGCGGGTGGTGGAGAACCTGATCGTGAACAAGGAGAGCCGCATCCCGGACATCGGCTACTTCTCCGGCGCGCCGGATCCCGCGTCGACTCCAGACGTTCTGCTCAAACACGACGAGGAATTCCATACCAGCTTCTGGGGCCACACCGGGCTGCTGGGCCTGTCGCAGCACGTGGTGCTGCCCAACTATGCCGGCTACGCCAACACTGCGGCAGCGTCGCTCTTTCCGTCCAACAGCCAGGTGCTGGAGACGGCCAGAGCACAGGGTGGCATCACCGGATACGTGCATCCATTTGATGCCTGGCCGCAGCCGGACGACCTGACTCGTCCACTCACGAATGCCTTTCCCGTGGATCTCGCCTTGGGGCTGGTCGACTATTACGAGGCCCTGGGGTTCGTCGACGACTTCATGCCGACGCAGCGCGTGTGGTACTCGGCGCTCAACTGCGGCTTTCGTCTCGCAGTGGGGGCCGGCACGGACGCGATGGCCAACTACGCGTCATTGCGCGGGCCGGTGGGGATGAACCGCGTCTACGCGCGCGTCCGCGGCCCCCTGACTCATCGCGCCTTCCTCGATGCGATCAAGGCCGGCCGCACGTTCGCGACAAACGCCCCGCTGCTGGAGCTCACGATCGGCGGGCGCGGCCCGGGTGACGAACTGCGCCTCCCTGCTGGCCGTCGCCAGCTCGGCGCGCAGATCCGCATGCGTTCGATGGTCCCGATCGATCACCTCGAGATCGTGCACAACGGCCAGGCGATTCGCACCATCGACACGTCTGCCGATGGGCGCCGCGCCGACGCGATCGTCGACTTCGAGGTCACCGGTAGCGGCTGGTACCTCCTGCGCGCCTGGAGCGAACGCGCCCGGCACCCCGTGCTCGACCTCTACCCCATGGGGACGACGAGCCCGATCTATGTGACCATGAACGACGCACCGGTCAGGTCTACCGCCGATGGCCGCTACTTCATCGCATGGATCGACCGGCTCCTGTC
>JBQTIW010000129.1:0-18134 GCA_052387735.1 Gemmatimonadaceae bacterium | reverse complement strand
CTCAACGCCGCGCCGTTCTACACGATGCGCACCGAGGCGGAGCTGCTCGCCGACGCGTTAGGCCGGCGGCCCGATGCCCCGCCGATGACGATCATGGGACTGGACTACGACGTGACGGGCGACCGCTACTGGCTGCGACGTCTGGAGCGCCTCATGCCTGCGACGCGCCGCACGCCGGTTACCCGCGCGCGGGAAGTCGCCGACGCCGGATTCGCCCGCGCCGCCGAGCGGGGCGACCCCAGCGGCCTCTTTGCCTGGAGTGCCGGCGATTCGGCGTTCCGCGCGCTGCGTGAGGCCGTGCGTCCGCTCGCCGGCTCCGAGGCTGCGCAGATCATTGACGTCTTCGAGCGTACGGCGCGCATCAACCGGGCGTTCCTGAGCGGTCGGGTGTATCTCTCCAACCAGGACCGGTCGGCGTTCATGCGCGAGAACTTCGCCCGGGATCTGGCCCTCGCCCGACGCACCGGTCCGACGCCGCGAACTCTGCTCAAGTTCGGCGCCGCACACGTCATGCGGGGCTTCACCGATACACGCTCCATCGACCTGGGGTCCGCGGCCGAGGTCATTGCCACCAACGAAGGGAAGAAGGCGTTCAGCGTGCTGATGATCGGCGGCGCGGATTCGAAACACGCACAGATGAACATCACGAAGCTGCAGTACGAACCTGCCGACGGAGCCTACGTGCGACGGCCTGACGCCGCGTGGATCCTGGCCGCCCTGCCCGCGACCGGTTGGACGCTGTTCGACCTGGTCCCCGTCCGCGCCGAATACTTCGACCGGCGCGGCCGGACCATCACGGCGGGGCAGGAACGGCTGCTGCTGGCGTTCGATGCTGTGCTCGTTTTGACCGGCAGCACCCCGAACGAGGGACTCCCGATCGCGCCGAGGTAGCGACCGCCATAGGGATCTCCCGATTGCACCGCGGCCTGTTCCCGCCTGCCGCGCCGCGATAACGTACCCTCGCCTCTCCTCGGCTGCATCCCGACTCCCACGCACACTCGTGACTCTCGCCCTCGACGGAATCCGCGTCGTCGACCTCACCCAGATCATGGCCGGGCCGTACTGCACCATGCAACTGGGCGACCTCGGCGCCGACGTGGTCAAGGTCGAGCCGCCCGGCGGCGGAGACCTGTCGCGATCGATGGGCGGAGTGCACCTGCGCATGCGCGGGAGCGACAATGCCCCGTTTTTCGCGCTGAATCGCAACAAGCGGAGCATCGTGCTGGACCTCAAGGTCGACGGTGACCGAACGACCCTCCTTGCCCTCGCGCGCACGGCGGACGTGCTCGTCGAGAGCTTCCGCCCCGGTGTGACGCGACGCCTGGGCATTGACTACGCGACCATCGCGGCGCTCAACCCTCGCATCGTCTACGCCAGCATTTCGGGGTTTGGTCAGGACGGACCGTACGCCGATCGCCCCGGCTTCGACCTCATCGCGCAGGGCATGTCCGGCATCATGAGCGTCACGGGTGAGCCTGATGGAGCTCCGGTGAAGGCCGGCGTCCCGATCGCCGACCTCTCGGCCGGCCTGCACGCGCTCTACGGAATCCTCGCGGCGTTGCTGGCGCGAGTGAAGACCGGACGAGGCCAGTACATCGAGACGTCGCTGTTCGAGGCGGCACTGGGCCTGGCGGTCTGGGAGACAACCGAATACTGGGCCACGGGCAGGGCGCCAGGTCCCATGGGATCGGCGCACCGGTTGAACGCGCCTTACCAGGTCTTTCGCACCCGGGATGGACACATCACGGTCGCCGCCCTCAGTCAGCACCAATGGCAGCGGTTCTGCACGGTCCTCGGACGTGACAGCGTGACAACGGACGCACGCTTTGCAACCAACGATGCGCGCATGAGCCATCGGGGTGCCCTCGCCACGGAGATCGAGAAAGCACTCGGCGAGCGGACGACGGCGGAATGGGTCGACCGGTTTTTGCAGGCCGGAGTGCCGGCTGGACCGATTCACGACTATGCCCAGGTGTTTGACGATCCCCATACGATCGCCCGCGCGATGATCGAGGAGATCGAGCATCCCGTGGAGGGATCGGTGCGGACGTTAGGTTTTCCTCTCAAGATGCGCGATACTCCACTACAGGTGCGCCGGCCACCGCCGTTGCTTGGGGAGCACGGCGCCGAGATCCTACGAGAGCTGGGGGCAGACCATGGAATCGAGAATGGAGACTAATGCCTCGAGCGTGGACACACGCTTCGATTTGATGCGACCTGGACA
Organism: Gemmatimonadaceae bacterium; assembly: GCA_052387735.1. Taxonomy (GTDB): domain Bacteria; phylum Gemmatimonadota; class Gemmatimonadetes; order Gemmatimonadales; family Gemmatimonadaceae; genus RBC101. Next base: position 15,910 of record JBQTIW010000129.1, on the reverse strand, counting down.
TGCGACACCTCCCGCTGGGTTCCTGGCGCTCAGCGTTCTGCCGTTAGCACACCGCCAACCGAGGAGTCGAACGGAGTGAGCGAGAGCGAGGGGCAAGTCCGGTACGAACGCATCGGTGCAACGGCGAACATCTGGTTCGACCGTCCGGCCGCACGCAACGCGATGACCTGGACCATGTACCAGCAACTCGCTACCGCTCTGGAACAGCTCACTGCGGATCGAGGCCTGCGCGTGGCCGTGCTCCGGGGCGCCAGGGGGCATTTCGTCGCGGGAACCGACATCAGCCAGTTTTCGACGTTTGCCTCGAGTGACGATGGCGCGGCCTACGAGCGGTTGCTGGACGGGATCGTCGCGAGACTCGAGGCAGTGCCGGTGCCGACGGTCGCGGTCGTCGAGGGCTACGCCGCCGGCGGCGGACTGGCGATCGCCGCGGCGTGCGACCTCCGGATCTGCACGCCGGACGCGAAGTTCGGCGTACCGATCGCCAAGACAGTGGGCAACTGCCTGTCGATGGCCAACTACACGCGTCTCGTTATGCAGCTCGGCGCTGCCAGGACGAAGGCCTTGCTTTTCACCGCCGATTGGCTGTCCGCCGAGGAGGCCCACGCCCGCGACTTCGTGATGGAAGTGGTCGGGCCTGATCAGCTGACAGATCGCGTCGAGAAGCTGAGCGCCCAACTGGCCAGCCACGCGCCGATCACCCTGCAAGTGACAAAGGAAGCCATTCGCCGGATGATCTCGACACACACGGTGGACGGCGACGACCTGGTGCGCCGCGCATACGGCAGCCGCGACTTCCATGAGGGAGTCGCGGCCTTTGTCGAGAAGCGGTCACCCCGCTGGGAAGGTCGGTGACGTCAGAGCTCGAGTCCGCACTCGCCGCTGCTCTTGAAGGTGAGGTTCGATTCGACCACTACTCGCGGCACCTCTACTCGACGGACGCGAGCATCTATTCGATCGAACCATTGGGGGTCGTGTTTCCTCGTTCGGTCGATGATGTCATTGCCGCGATCGGGGTTGCGGCGACGTTCGGTGTTCCGCTGCTGCCGCGGGGTGGGGGGACGAGCCTGGCCGGCCAGACCGTTGGCCGCGCCGTCGTGCTCGACTTCTCGCGGCACATGCACGCTCTCGTTGGTCTCGACGCCGAGTCGCAGTCCGCGCGTGTGCAGCCGGGACTCGTGCAGGATGACCTGAATCAGGCCGCTGGTGCCCACGGCCTCTTCTTCGCGCCGGATACGTCCACGTCGAACCGCGCCACCCTGGGCGGAATGATCGGCAACAATTCCTGCGGATCGCGATCGGCGCGCTACGGCATGACGATCGATCACGTGGCGTCACTCGACGTCGTACTTTCCGACGGGACTCGTGCCCGCCTCGAGCCGTTAGGCGATGACGCGATTGCGCACCGCGCGCGCGGGAGCGGGTTGGAGGCACTGCTGTATCGGGACGTGCCGCGCCTGATCGCCGATCACGAGGTGGCGATCCATCGGGACGTGCCCGCGTTCTGGAGACGGAGTGGCGGCTACCGCCTCGAGCGCATGGTGCAGGAGCGCGGCGCGTTCAATCTGGCCAATCTCGTCGTTGGTTCCGAGGGGACGCTGGCCGTCGTTGTGGAAGCCACGGTGCGACTCGTGCCGCAACCGAAGGCGGTCGTTGCTGTCGCCGGCCACTTCGAGTCGGTAGCGGCGGCCATTGCCGCGAACGACGACGCACGGGAGTGTGACGCGGCGGCGATCGAACTCATCGATCGCTTCATCCTCGACCTGGCGCGTCGCTCGACGGCTCACCGCTCCCTGTTGTCGATTCTCGAGGGTGAGCCGGGCGCGCTGCTCTTCGTGGAATTCTACGGCGATTCGTCAGGCGAGGCGCGGACGGCGGCGGAGCGGCTGGAGCAGAAATGGCGGACGCATGGACACGCGTACGCTACGCTGCGCGCGGAGAGCGCGGCAGAGCTCGAGCGATTCAGGGAGCTGCGGAAGGCCGGCCAGGGACTGTTGCTCGCTGCCGGCCAGGGTCGCGAGCGCTCTATTGCGTTTGTCGAGGATACCGCTGTGGACCCCAGTCGCCTGTCGGAGTACACGACTCGCTTCGAGATACTGCTGCAACGGCATGGACTGCAAGCCGGCTTTTATGGGCATGCGTCCGCGGGTTGTCTGCATATCCGGCCCTTCATGGACCTGACTCGACCCGGCGAGGTAGGCCGCCTGCGCGCCGTGGCCGAGGAGGTTCTGGAGCTGATCACTGAGTTCGGCGGCATGAACAGCAGTGAGCATGGCGATGGGCTCGCGCGAAGCGAGTTCAATCGACGGATCTTCGGCGACGAGTTGTACGGCGTGATGCGTGAGGTGAAACGGTTGTTTGATCCGCTCGGGCGGCTCAATCCGGGCAAGAAGGTCGATGCGCCGCCGATGACCGAGCATCTGCGTGAGCCAGCGCTCGCGAAGCCGGCGGCACTAGCCACGCACTTCCCGTTTGAGACGGGGACCCCGGAACGCCGGGACGGCGGGCCAGAGGGCGGGATGCACGGTGCGGCGAACCGGTGTGCGCGGATCGGCGCGTGCCGCAAAACGGACGGCGCCGGTGGCACGATGTGTCCGTCGTTCATGGTGACACGGGACGAGCAGCATTCGACGCGGGGCCGGGCCAACGCGCTCGTGCATGCCTTGTCGTCCCCGGATCCCCGCGCCGCGCTAGGCGATGCGCGGCTGCACGAGATTCTCGATCTCTGTCTGGAGTGCAAGGCCTGCAAGACCGAGTGTCCGATGTCGGTGGACATGGCGGCGATGAAGTCCGAAGCACTGTCGCACTATCATGATCAGCATGGACTGCCGCTCCGTACGCGGATGTTCGCCCATGTGCGCGCGCTGAACCGCGTGGGCGCAATGCTCGCCCCGGTGTCCAATTGGGTGGCCGGCGCCGGGCCGGTCCGAGCGATCATGGAGCGAGTGGGCGGGATCGATCGGCGGCGTCCGCTCCCCCGATTCGCTCGTGAGACGCTGCAACAGTGGTTTGCCAAGCGCGTCCCGGCATCACCAGGAAGGCAGTCGCGGGGGCGCGTCGTGTTTCTCGCCGACTCCTTCACCAGTTACACGGAGCCGGAGATCGGGCGGGCGGCGATCGAGCTGCTGGAGATGGCGGGATGGAATGTGCAACTCGTCGGCGACGCCTGCTGTGGTCGGGCGCTGATCTCGAAGGGCTTGCTCGATGCCGCTCGTGCACGACATGCGGCGTTGATCGAGCGCCTCGCACCTGCAGCTGAACACGGGATTCCAATCGTTGGAGTCGAGCCGTCATGCGTCTTCACCCTCACAGATGAATTGCCGGCCCTGGCACATGGCGGTGCGGGAGCTGCGGCCATCGCTCGTCAGACGCACATGGTGGACGAACTGCTGGTCCGGGCCATCGACGACGGAGGGCTCGCGTTCGCTCCAGCCGACGGCGAGCGGAGCATCCTGTATCATGGCCATTGTCATCAGAAGGCTGCGAGTGCCACCGCCGCGAGCATCGAGCTGTTGCGGCGCATTCCCGGTGCGCGGGTCGAAGCACTCGACGCCGGCTGCTGCGGGATGGCCGGGTCGTTCGGCTTCGAGCGCGAGCACTACGATCTCTCAATGCAGATTGGCGGCATGCGGCTGTTCCCCGCGGTCAGAGCAGCACCGGAAGCCACGCTCGCCGCAAGCGGTGTCTCGTGCCGGCAGCAGATCGCTCAGGGTACGGGCCGAGTCGCACAGCATCCCGTCGTCGTGGTGCGGGCGTCGGTGACGGCCTCCGGAACCGATGACGTGACCGGTTGAGGTCAAACCCAGTTGAGCGGGGCAACCCGTGCAAGACGCGAGGTGGGCAGCGCATCTTGCCGGGCACTGCCCCGGAATGGACCTTGAGAGCACCCTCTTCCTCACCGCGAGCCCCGATGCGCACGATTCTCTCGCTGTTGGCCCTCGCAACCGCCGGTTCCTCGCTGGGCGGGCAGGGTCGGCCGGCAATGGGCCAAGGGGCGCGGCTCTCGCTGAGCGATTCACTCGCCACGTGGTACGCCCTCGGCCTCAACGCCCACCACCTGTGCGCCGGCCTTTGGGTCGTGGGCCGCGACTACACACGAACTCCTGACGCCGTTGTCGCCGAAGATATCTCGAGATTCCCCGGCTTCCGCTGGGAGAGCGATTTCACGTTCAGGGTCGATTCCATCTCGCGCACGGCAACCATCAGCGACCCTCAGGTCGGCAGCCGGAGCGCGCGCTACAGCGGGGACCAGGGCTGCGCCATCCTCCCCAGCGGTGCCACGAACGTCTTCTTCGAGCCAGCGACGGTGCGCCCTTCCCTGCCTGACGCGTCCACGCAGGACTGGCCCACCGGCGACCGCAACGCGGCGGCCGCACTGCCCGACGCCGCCAGGGCATCGATCGACGCGACGCTCACCTGGGCGTTTGACGACCCCAAACTGCCGCGTGCGCAATACACGCGGGCGGTCATCGCCATTCATCGCGGCCGGATCGTGGCCGAGCGGTATGCAGCCGGCTGGGGACCCTATACGCCGCAGCTGTCCTGGTCGATGGGCAAGAGCATCGCAGCCACACTGACAGGAGTCCTTGCACAGCAGGGTGTCATTGCGCTCGATCAATCCGCGCCCGTAACCGAGTGGCAGAAACCCGGCGATCCACGGCGGGCCATTCGCATCCGTGATCTTCTCAACATGTCGAGCGGCCTCGACTTCGATAACTTCGGCCTCGACCCTACCAGCTCATACACCGCTGCGAACGAGCACTTCCGGATCTACTTCGACGCGCTCGACGTCTTCTCACACTCGATTCACCAGCCGCTCCGTTTTACACCCGGCACCGTCCAGCGCTATCGCAACTCCGATCCGCTCACGCTCATGGCGATCGCACGACGATCGGTGGAGTCCACGGGCGTTGACTGGCTGAGCTTCCCGCAGCGCCACCTCTTCGACCGGATCGGCGCACGCAGCTTCGTACTCGAGACCGACGCCTGGGGCAACTTCATCATCACGGGGTTCGACTTCGGAGGTGCACGCGACTGGGCCAGACTCGGTCTCTTGTACCTGTGGAAGGGCGTCTGGCAAGGCCAGCGCATTCTGCCCGCCGAGTGGGCGGCGTTCGTCTCCACGCCAGCGCCTGGCGATCCGTCGCGCGGGTACGGCGGATTGTTCTGGCTCAATCGCGGCGGTTCGCGCCCCACGCTCCCGGCCGATGCCTACTGGATGGCTGGCCACATGGGGCAAACGGTGATGATCATCCCGTCTCGTGACCTCGTCCTCGTCAGGCTCGGCCCCAGTCCCGGCGGCGACGGTCCGTACTTCGAGGAGCTGGCGTCGCGCATCCTCGCCGCGCTTCCGCAAACATCGGACGCCTCGAGGCCGCGCTGACCTCGGCCGCCAGTCTCCGATCGCAGGACGATGGACGCTAAGATCACGGAGAGCGTCCTCGTCGCGTTAGGCGGCCTCATCGGGGTCGTGGCGCTCCTGTTCCTCACCATCACGAGGTTCAGGTGGCATGTGTTCATCGCGCTGCTCGGGCCGATCCTGCTGTTCGCACTCCTCCCCGGCATTGACCGCCCGGCGTTCATCGCCGCTTTCGAGGTCGGCTTCGGCCGTACCGTTCAGAGCATTGCCGTGGTGATCGTGGTCGGTTCGATCCTCGCCGAGGGGCTCAAACACACCGGCGGTATCGAACGGATCACCATCTCGATGATCCGCTGGGTCGGCGAGAGGCACATGCCGCTCGCACTCACCCTGAGCGGCTGGGTCATCGGCATCCCGATCTTCTCCGACGTCGGATACGTCATTCTCAATCCGCTCGTTCACTCCGCCGCGCTGCGGAGTGGGCTCAACATGAGCGTGATGGCGACCGGCCTGATCGGCGCCACGCAGCTCACGCACGCCATGGTGCCGCCGACGCCGGGCCCGCTCGCTGCGGTGGCGATCGTGGGTGCGGACATGGGGCGCGTCATATTCTACGGCTGCATCGTGTCGTTCATCGCCAGCTTCGCCGGTTGGGCATATGCGATGGCCGTCGGACCACGACTCGAATCCCCTCCCTCGACCGAATTCCTCGGTCAGTCGTTCGTCGACCGCGGGCTCGAGGCCGAGCTTCCATCCACGGCCTGGGCGTACGCGCCGATCCTGATTCCGCTCACCCTCATTGCGTTGCAAAGCGTGGCCGCGGTGATGCTCCCCAAGGACCACGTGATCAACGGCGCGATGCTCTACCTCGGCTGGCCGGTCGTGGCGCTGACCATCGGCGTGCTGATCGCGTATCGCAGTACGAAACGCGACCAGGCACGCGCGCGCACGGGAGAGTGGATCGAGAACGCGCTGCGCAACTCGGCCATGATCATCATGGTCGTCGGTCTCGCGGGCGCGCTGAGTCAGATTCTGCGACAGTCACCCGCAGTGGACGCGATCGCCAGCGGCATGGTGTCCACGGGTCTGCCGGCGATTTTTCTGCCCTTTGTCCTCGCCGTCATCGCCAACATGATTACCGGATCGACAACTGTTGGGGTGATCACCTCGGCGTCAATCGCGGCCCCGATGATGCCGGCGTTAGGCCTCAGTCCCGAAGCGACCATGCTCGCCGCGTCCGCGGGGTCGATCATCACCAAGTACGTGAACTCGAGCTATTTCTGGGTGTGCACGTCGCTCACCGGGATGCCGCTGCGGTCGGCGTTGATCTCGTTTGGTGGCGTGATGATCGTGAATGGCGTAGTCGCGATGGTGGTGTTGTACGCATTGTGGGCAGCGGGGGTCGTTTAGGCGGTGGCGATGGGCGGCTGACGGTTCGCACAGATGGCGGCAGCAGGTTCAACGACCGAAACAGGCTTGCGGAGGGCGTAGCTGGCGTTAGGTATAGCAGCGTCGCCAACGCTTCACTCCCCGCCTTGTCACTACGACTCCATTGGACATCGTCGTCGTCGGCGCCGGGATCATCGGGTGCGCCATCGGGTACGCGCTGACCTCCCGAGGTGCCCGCGTCAGGCTCGTCGACATGCGGCGCCCTGGCGCCGGGGCCACACAGGCCTCGGCGGGCGTGCTTTGCCCTCACCTCGAGGGACACGTGACGGCCGCAACGCCACTCACGATCGCAAGCGTCGCGACGTACGACGCGTTCGTGGCCCAGGTCCGCCGCGACTCCGGGGCCGCGATCGAGTATCGCCGGAACGGGACGCTGGAGCTGGCGTTCGACGACGCCGAGGCGACACAGCTGGAAGGATTCGCGCGCAGCCACGTTGCCGCAGGCATCGCCCACGAGCTGTTCACCGGCGCCGAGGCGTGCGCCCTGGAGCCCACGCTCAACCCACGGGTGTGCGCAGCCCTGCTCGTTCCCTCGCATGGATACGTGGCCGCCCACGCGCTGACACTCGCGCTGGCGCGAGCCGCAACACAACTCGGCGCCGTGGTCCAAACGGAAAAGGAAGTCCAGACCATCCAGCCAGCACGAGGTTGCGTTCGCGTGCGCACCTCCACGGAGTCGTGGCAGCCTGACGCCATCGTCCTGGCCGCCGGAGCGTGGGCGGGCCAGATCGCCACGGGATCGAACATGCCCTCACACGTTAGGCCGATTCGCGGACAGCTCTTGCAGGTACGCGGGGCGGCAGTGCCCCACCGCATGATCTGGAGTACCCGGTGTTATCTGGTCCCGTGGGAGGACGGATCGATCCTCGTTGGCGCGACCGTCGAGGACGTGGGCTTCGACGAAACCGCCACCGTGGAAGGCGTATCCACGCTGTGGCGAGGCGCGTGTGACGTGCTTCCCGGCCTCTCGTCGGCGCGCATCGACGATGTCCGCGTGGGCTTGCGGCCGGGCACCGACGATGGACTCCCGATCATCGGTCGCTCGAGTCGGGTCCCGGGGCTCGTGTACGCGACAGGGCATGGCCGCAATGGGGTCATGCTGGCCCCGCTCACGGCCGCGATCGTCGCAGACTTACTCCTCGACCATCGCGAGAGCTCGCATCTGAAAGCGACGAGTCCAGCCCGTTTTGGACTCTAAAGGCGACCACGCGCAACGGCGCGAGGTCGCGGCTGCATCTCTCCCGTCTCCCGTCTCCCCGGGCGAGCCGCACAACGGCGACGTGCGGAGTACTGGTCGAGCCCCCTGGAGCGCGGTGGGAACGGGGGGTTCCGATCGAGAACTACGAGCCCACGAGCCGTTGGAGCGAGACGGGACTCCAACAAGCGGAAGCGAAGGATCATCACAGTCCCATACGCACTTGCGGAGGCGCGGCGCTCGAGGTTGACCCGACGCGGCAGCCTGGTCAGCGACCAGGCCAGCATTCGCGACGGGCCGTGCAATGCACTACGATATCGGATGTCGACAACGCCGTGCTCACGAGTCGCTCCACCTCACGGCGAGACTTTGCCCCCGACATTGGAGTGTCCATGATGAGAGTGTTTCGGATCGCCGCCTTCCTGGCGAGCCTTGCATGTGCAGTCGCCGCGCCCGTGGCGACCGGCGGACAGGCCCGCATCCCGACTCCACGCGAAGAGTTCGGTCACGATTTCGGCGACGACTATTTCCTCGCGACCTACCGCCAGATTGCATCCTACTGGCACAAGTTGGACCGCGAGTCGGACCGAATGGTGCTCCGGGAGATCGGCAAGACGGCGGAAGGGCGATCGCACCTGATGGCGATCGTGACGTCGCCGGACAACCACCGGCAGCTCTCCAGATATCAGGACATCGGCCGACGCTTGGCGCTGGCCGACGGACTCACCGACGATCAGGCGCGCGCCCTGGCTCGAGACGGTAAGTCAGTCGTGTGGATCGACGGCGGGTTACACGCCTCGGAAACCCTGGGTGCTCAGCAACTCGGGGAGATGGTGTACCAGATGGTGAGTCGTAGCGATGAGGAAACGCTGCGGATTCTGAATGACGTCATCATCCTGTTCGTGCACGCGAACCCGGACGGCAACGATCTGGTCGCCGATTGGTACATGCGTCGAGGCGCACCGGAGCAGCGGAGTCTGACGGGCATCCCGAAGCTCTACCAGAAGTACATCGGCCACGACAACAACCGCGATTTCTTTGGCTCGACGCAGGCCGAAACGGAGAACATCAATCGCGTGCTGTATCACGAGTGGTTTCCGCAGGTGCTGTACAACCACCACCAGAGCGGACCGGCGGGTACGGTGTTGTGGTCGCCCCCCCTTCGTGACCCATACAACTACAACCTCGACCCCATCCTGGTCCTGGGGTTCCAGTCGTTAGGTGCTGCCATGCATACGCGCCTGGCGGTGGAGGGCAAGCCGGGAGCCACGATGCGGTCGGGGGGACCGTATGACGGGTGGTGGAACGGCGGGATCCGCAACACTGCCGCATTTCACAATGTGATCGCCCTGCTCACCGAAATGGTCGGAAACCCGACGCCCTCGCGGATCCCGCTGGTGATGCAGCGACAGCTGCCGTCGGCCGACCTCGCCTACCCGATCGCGCCACAGTTGTGGCGCTTCCGCCAGTCCGTCGACTACTCCATTTCGCTCAACCGCGCGGTGCTCGACTACGCGTCGCGGATGCGGGAGAATCTGCTGTACAACATCTACCGGATGGGGCGAAGTTCGATCGAGCGGGGGAGTCGGGACCACTGGACGGCCAACCCCAAGCGCTATGCGGCTGTCGCGGCGAAAATGGGGACGGGCACCGCTGGCAGCGGAGCGGCCGGCAACACGGCGGACCGCGACCAGGCGCTCTGGGGAGAGCTCCGCACGCCGGAACTGCGCGACCCGCGTGGCTTCATCATGCCTGCCGACCAACCGGACTTTCCGACCGTCACGCGGTTTGTCAATGCACTGCGGGAGACCGGAATCACCGTGCAACGCGCGACGCGCGACTTCGAGGTGCAAGGCAAGACGTATCCGGCCGGCTCGTACGTCGTGCTCACGGCACAGGCGTTCCGCCCGCATGTGATCGACATGTTCGAACCTCAGGTCCATCCCGATGTGTTCCCGATTCCCGGAGGACCACCAACACCACCATATGACAACGCCGGCTGGACGCTCGCCTATCAGATGGGAGTGCAGTTCGATCGCATCCTCGAAGGCGTCAGTGGACCGTTCGAGAAGATCGAGGCGTGGAATGTCAGCCCGCCGCCGGGAAGGGTCTCCGCCGGCGGAGCCCCGGGCTACGTGACGAGTCGGCGAGTGAACAATGCATACATCGCGACGAATCGCCTGCTGAAAGCTGGAGAAGACGTGCGTTCGCTGCGCGCTCCTCTGACGGTGAACGGAACGACGTATCCACCGGGAACGCTGTACATCCGGACGGGAAACGCCACGCGACGCACGCTCCAAGCCCTCGCCGGCGACCTGGGCGTGTCCTTCGACGGCGTGCGTGGCCAGCCGCCCTCGAGCGCCGTTAGGCTGCGCACGGCTCGCGTTGGCCTGTGGGACCAGTACGGTGGATCAATCGACGCGGGGTGGGCTCGCTGGATTCTGGAACAGTTCGAGTTCCCCTTCGAGCGGGTCTTTGCGCCGACGCTCGACGCGGGTCAGCTCAACCACGCTTACGATGTCCTGGTCTTCGTGAGCGGTGGCATCCCCGGCGACGATCAGCGACGCGGTGCCGATGCGCCGATCCCCGACATTCCGGCCGAGTACGCAGGACAGGTCGGCCGCGTGACGCGCGAGCGCACGCTGCCAAGGATCAAGGAATTCATCCAGAATGGCGGCATGGTGATCGCCATCGGCGAGTCGGCACCGAACCTCGCGGCGTTCCTCGGACTCCCGATCGACAACCACCTCGTCGAGAACGGAGTGCCTCTGGCTCGCACGAAGTTCTACGTTCCGGGCTCGGTGCTGTCGGCGCGCGTCGACCTTCAGCATCCGGCGGCCTTTGGCATGAACGAACACACGGATTTCTTCTTCGACGACAGCCCTGTCTTCAAACTCGGAAGAGAAGCCGCTGCTGTTGGACTCCAGCCGCTGGCATGGTTCGATACCGCCGCGCCACTGAGGAGCGGCTGGGCGTGGGGTCAGAGCCATCTGGAGAACGGCGTCGCCGCCATCGAAGCAAGAGTCGGCCGAGGGACCCTCCTCCTGTTCGGGCCGGAGATCCTCAAACGCGCGCAGCCGCACGCGACGTTCAAACTGCTGTTCAACGCCATCTACAATAGCACGGAGGCGAAAGCGACCGGGCGGGCGGCGACTCCTACGCGGTAATCATCTCCGCGCACGCCGATTCGTTGCGAAGCGTGTGAAAGCGCAATACACCGCTCTGCTCGTTTTCATTTGGCCATGCACGGTTGGCCAAAGCACTAGGGTCGTGGCCGCGACGCCTGATTGGTTCTCACCGCCTTGTCGTGATAGTCGGTACCCCTGACATCTGTCTGTAGTGCGATCGGATCGACCCATGGATACGCACCAAACGGACGGTTGCGTGGCCAGATCTCGTCGAGCGTCTGGGAGTCGTAGAGCACACCTCCCCGCATGACGTAGCGAACGTTCGCTGTCTGCCGAATGTCCTCCAGCGGATTCCCGTCGAGGACCACGAGATCAGCGAGCTTGCCATTCGCCAGCGACCCAAGATCGCTTTCCATTCCCAGGAAGCGGGCACCGCCCAGTGACGCGAGCTCCAGCGCGCCGTGGTTGCCGAGCGCGGACGCGGCCATCCACACCTCCCAATGCGGCGCAATTCCGTGCGCCTGTCCGTGTGATCCGATCGCGCCATTGCCGCCGGCGGCGATGATGTCGGCGACCGCCTGTGCAAGGATCGGGAAGGTGTAGTCGCTCGCCGGCCGCTGCATGACGCGCCGGGAATGCGGCAGTAACGTTCGCCAGGGAAGCCACTTCTGCAGCCGGGGGTTTTTCCAGACGTCGCTCTCGGCCCACCAGTATTCCTCGTTCCATACGGGACTGCCAACGCTGAACGTCACGGAGTACGTCGCCTTGGCCTCGCCCAAGAAACGCGTGACGTCCTCATACAGCGGAATGAGGTCGAGGGGGTGCTCCCATCCCGTTTGCCCATCCATGATCATGCTCAGGTCGTACTCGAGGTCTCCCCCCTCACCCGTGACGCGCAACCCGAGCTTCCTTGCGGCGTGCGACACCCATTGGCGCTGATCGCGCCGCGGCTGCATGTACTGCTTCAGCGATACCGCCCCCCACGACGCCAGGCGCTGCACGTTCTGTTCGGCAACCTCGTACGTCGACAGCTCGTTCTGGCGCGGCGCATCTCCACGGTAGAGTGGATCACCGGTGCTGAACGTCCGTGGTCCGGCAATCTCGCCCGCCTCGATCAACTCCGCGGTCGGGAAGATGTTCTGCGACCACATCGAGTTGTCGAGATTCGTGGTGATCCCGAACGCGAGATAAACGCCAACTTCGAAGTCGTGCCGCGGACGGAACCCACGGTGCTCGCGGTGGTGATGCGCATGCATGTCGATGAGCCCGGGGATGATCGTCGTGCCGCGAACATCGATGATGCGATCGGCACCGCTGGTGGAGCATTCGCCCGCGCATGAGACGCGGCTTCCCTTGACGACCACGGTGCCATTCTCGACGACACGCCGGCTGTCGAGCGTGATGATGCGCGCTCCCGTGAGGGCCAGGGTGCCGGTCGGTTTGTATCGTTCGACGGTGAGCCGAATCGCCGTCGTGTCGATCGTTCGTTCCGGCACCCTATAGACGAAGTGCTTGTTGGCACTGCCGTATTCCAGCGTGGTGGAGTCCAGCCAACGGGGAAAGAGTCCGCCCGTCGTGCTCAGCTGTCGGATGGGCACGCGGCCCTGACGCTTCTCCACAAGCATTGGCTCTTCGCTGGCGCCACCCACCGGCAACGCGGTGAGATAGATGTTGTCGCCTTCCTGAAACGCGACCCAGCGCCCGTCGGGTGACGGTACCGCTTCGTCCGCAAATGGAAAGCGCAGATGCACTCTTCGATCACCGCCGTTGAGCAGCACGGAAGTGAAGGACATCGCGGGCCGGCCACGAGCCGTGCCTGACCCGGGCGGCTGTCGCTCTTCCAGATAGTAGAGCCGCCCATCGGGGCCAAACGCGGGCTGCACGATCGAGCGCCGCGCGAAGCTGTAGATGTCACCTTCCGATGCCCGCGCGACTCTGATGATTGTGGTCGCGGCGCCCCCTGATTCGGGGATGCGCACGAGGTCGTACCAGGGATTGAACATCATCGCCTGGCCGCGGAACGTCGCGCCGGAGCCACGCACGGCGATGACCTCCTTGCCGTCGGGTGACCAGACCGGGTGCACGTACTCCGCCGCCGTGCTCGTCAGGCGCACGAGACTGGTGGTCGAGCCACGCGCGCCGCGTGGCGGCGTCGTGCGCTGCGGAGAACCCACGCGAGCCTTCCAGACGTGCCCGCGTCCTGTATCGTCCCACGTGGTGAAGGCCAGCCACTGCCCGTCGGGCGACCACGTCGGCGAGAACTCGAAGGGTTCGAACGCCGGCGGCGTCAGGCGGCGCGGTGTACCGTTAGGCAGATCCATCACCCACACGCGACCGACGGCCTGGAACGCCAGCGTCTTGCGGTCGGGTGACATGGTCTGCCACCGGAGGAACTTTGCCTCGAATGCCTCGTCGTTCTGTCGAAACGGGGCGGCCGCCATCTCCGATATCGTCCGCCTGACGTGGGCCGTGAACGGAATGGTGGCCACGTTTCCCGACGCCAACTCCACGCGCCGGATCTTCCCGCCCTGCGTAATCACCACGCTCCTACCGTCAGGCGACCAGGCATAGCCGGGGAGCGCGCGGCTCCCGCCGCCTTCGGACATGTCGATCTCCACGGGATCCATCGCCAGCCGCTCCGCACCAGTCTCCAGGTCGCGGAGCCAGAGTGCCGTTCGTGGCCCGTACTCGTGCCCTTTGTACGAGATCTTCGCGTTAGGGATCCGGCGGGCGAAGGCCAGCCATCGGCCGTCCGGCGACACCTCGGGCGCGAAGGCGCCACCACTGGAGAGACGAATCTGCGTGTTCGCTTCACCCGATGTGATGGCGATGACCTCCCGCGTGGCGAACTCGTACCGGCGCAGCTGCACCGATCCGCGCACGACATCCCTGGCATTGCCGGCGTTGACCTGGAAGTAGAGGTAGCGACCATCCCGCGACGGCGAGGGCCAGGCGGGTGCGCTGATTCCCGTCGAGGTGCCAATGACTTCCACGCCGTCGCCACCATCGCGGTGGTACATCCAGATGCCGCTGCCGGCACCCGCCGCTCCCTCACCTGGCGGCGCCATGCTCTGACGCCTGACGAAGATGTACTGACCGTCCGCGCTCCACGCCGGTTCGGTGACCCGTACATTGTCGTTGACGAAGACCGGCCGTGGATCGCTGCCGTCGGCGTTCATGATCCACAGGTTGTTCTGGCCGCGACGGTCGGAGACGAACGCAATCTGCCGGCCGTCCGGGGAGACTCGCGGCTGGAAATTCAGCGCGACGCCGCTGATTTGCGTCAGACTCTCGGCAATCCCGCCGGCCTTCGGGACGCGATAAATGTGGGCCAGCAAGTCGAACACGACCCACTGGCCGTCCGGAGCAATGTCGACCGACATCCACGTGCCTTCAGAAGTCCTGAAGTCGATGTCTCGCGTGCGACCACGGGCCTGCGTGACGTCCCAGGCGTCGCGCCCCTGCGCACCACCTTCGGACGCCCCGGAGCCCGCCACCGCAGTGGCGAGCCCCAGGAACCACGTCCATCGCCGATGAGAGTGCCGCATGAATGCTCCAGATGATTCGTTAGGGCCCATCACTTCGACACGTTGGGATTCGACTGCTCCTCCGCGAAGCTCAGCGGATAGCAGTTGGCGCGACCGGTAAGGAAGGCATCGCTGGTCCGCCGCAGATCGGCGTAGCGCTGGGCCTCGAGCCACATCTCGGCCGAGCGCTCGTACAAGAGCTGCCGGAGCACGTCGGCGCTCGCAGTACTCCCGGTGTAGGCCGGGAGTGAAGCCGCCACCCGGACTTCATTGATCAGCTGTACCGTCCGCGGAATGTTGCCGAGCCGATACTCGGCCTCGGCTTCGATAAGCCTGGCCTGCTGCCAGCTGGCGATCGCCGCTGGCGCGCTCCGGCCCGGATACTTCAACTGCTCGACGTACTGCCGAATCGCGTCGGCCCCGACTTCCCGCGGCCCTCGGTCCATGAACTTGGTCCGTGGATCCGCTTTGTATCGCGCATCATTGTAGTATTTCGGATGGACGCTCGCCTCTTTGCGAATGGTGCGCACGGTCGACAGCGCGATGTCGTTGTTCTCGCGGCCGCTGTTCTCGGAGTATGTCGCCAGGAACCGGAAGCCCTGCGTGACCAGCTTCGCGTCATCGCGCGCCCCGGCAAAGTTGCCGCGCATCAGCCGGGCCCGGGCCCGGCCCGCGATCGCCTGCTGCTGCTGCGGGACCAGGTTGCCCTTTTGTGCCACGGCCAGCGCATCGGTAAACCGGGTCTCGGCCTGCTCGTACGTCTGCGTCGGAGTCAAGGGCGCCCCACCGGCGATCGTCACGCGGCAGAAGTTGTCCGCCATCAGCAGCAGCGTGTATCCGGCGTAGATCCGGGCCCGCGCGGCTTCGACACGCGCGTCCGCGTTAGGTAGGAGCGTCTTGAAGCGTTCAGTGGCGTTGTCGGCGACATAGAGCGCACGCGACGCATTGTTGTAGAAGGTGCCCGCCGACCCCTGATTGTCGGCAAAACCGTTCTCGAGCTCGCGCCACCCGGTGGCCGAGCCCACGTGCTGCAGTTCGTTGCTCGAGTAACCCGTCACGAGCGCGCCCAGCATGTACACGGCGGAAAAGTCCCCCGCCACACCGGCCATGATGGCTGGCACGGCCTCGGGCGCATTGAGGTCGTCGGACGAGATGTCGCGCTGGTTCTCGACCTAGAGAACCCCGCAGCACCCTGCGGCCCCGAGGAGCCCGGACCACCCCACCCCCCCCCGGACGCCGGCCGAGCAGCGGA
>JBQTIW010000128.1:0-5879 GCA_052387735.1 Gemmatimonadaceae bacterium | reverse complement strand
GCCCTGCTTGCCCGAATTGCCGTGATTTCAGCGGCTGTACTAGCGCTACCGCGTTGCCGGGCTCACGGTGATCGGCATCGCCACCGACGATCCCCCCTTCGCCGACGAGGTGGCCCGCTTCGTCCACGCGCGGGCACTGACCTTCGAGATTCTGCACGAAGGGTCGGGGAAGGTAGAGCAGGACTATCGGTCGAGAGGAATCCCATCGACGTACATCATCGGGCGCGACGGCCGGATTCGCGTGATTCGTCAGGGCGCCACGGACTGGGACTCTCCCGCGAGCCGCGCGGTGATCGAGCAGCTGCTGCGCGGAGGATCGGCCCCGGGTCCTGGTCAGAAGGTCGCCGAGGGACGCCCAGCCCCGTGACGTGCGTTCTCGGGATCGAGACGTCCAGCGACGAAACCACGGCCAGCGTCGTGGAGGGCAGGGGAGATGAGGTCACGGTCCGCTCTCTGGTGATCCTCTCGCAGGATGTGCATCGCGTGTTCGGCGGCGTCGTCCCAGAAATCGCTTCACGCGCGCATCTCACCGCGATCGTGCCGGTGGTGAAGCGGGCGCTGGCGGATGCCGCGGTGACGCTCGGCGCAGTGGATGCGATCGCGGTGACCAACGCACCGGGACTGGTGGGTGCTTTGCTCGTGGGCGTCAGCTATGCAAAGGGCCTGGCCGCGGGAGCTGGAAAGCCCGTGTTGGGGGTGCACCACATGGAAGGCCACCTGTTCGCCACGTCGCTGGAGCACCGCGACGCTGTCCCGCCATTCACCGCCCTGCTGGTCTCCGGCGGGCACACGCTGTTGCTCGACGTTCCCGCCTGGGGCGACTACCACGTGTTAGGCAGGACCCGCGACGATGCCGCGGGCGAAGCCTTCGACAAGGTGGGGAAACTCCTCGGTCTCCCGTATCCGGGAGGGCCGCACATCGAGCGCCTGGCGGCGACGGGGAATCCGAAGGCCTTCCGGTTTGCACGGCCGATGCTGCGGCGGGACCAGCAGCCCGGCGATGCGGACTACTACGACGTCTCGTTCAGCGGCCTCAAGACCGCCGTGCTGCTCGAGACGCGGTCCAGTGACGACCTCGCGCGCGACGCGCCGGACCTGGCGCGGGCCTTTCAGGACGCGTTGATCGAGACGCTGGTGGAAAAGACGTTGCGGGCCGCGCGCGCGTTCGGCCGCACGCGCATCGTGCTGGGCGGCGGTGTGTCCTGTAATGCGATGCTGGTCGAGACGATGCGCCAGCGCACCTGTTCGTTAGGTGCTGCCGTGTTCGCGCCCTCGGGGCGGCTTGCCACCGACAACGCCGCGATGATCGCCCGGGCGGGCCTGTATCATCACGAACAGGGCAAGCGCAATGGGTGGGATCTCAACGCATATGCGACGATGGCTCTTGCCCCGTCGTAGCCACGCGCTATTGACTATCCTCTGTCTCTCGTCTCCGTTCTCCGTTCTCCGTTCTCTACTCCCGCCGATGCCCACGACTGCCCTCCCGTTTGAAATCCCGGTCGGCCCTCTGACGCTGACCGGCTTTGGCATCGCGGTATTCCTGGCGTTTGCCATCTCACAGGTGATCACGCAGCGGGAGCTGATCCGCCGGGGGCATCAGCGTGACGCGCAGGCGATCCCCGACCTGATTCTCGCCTCGGTCCTCGGTACGCTGATCGGGGGCAAGCTGTACTACACGGTGGTGATCACGAAGGACTGGCACGACCTGTTCAGTCGCGCGGGCTTCGTGTTCTGGGGAGGCTTCATCGGAGCCGTGACGGTGAACTGGGTGTTCATCAAGTGGAAGAAGCTGTCGTTCGCCCGATTTGCCGACGTAGGCGGCATCGCCATCGCCGCCGGCTACGCCGTGGGTCGCACCGGTTGCTGGGCGGTTGGCGACGACTACGGCCGCCCATGGGACGGGCCTCTCGCCGTGATGTTTCCCCGCGGCGCTCCACCGAGTACGGCCGATCAGATGAACCGCTCGTTCGGAACCCCGATCCCCGAGGGTGCGTCACCCGACACGGTCCTGGCGGTGCATCCCACGCAGCTGTACGAAACCGCGTTAGGCCTGGTGATGTTCGCGATCCTCTGGCGTTTTCGCGATCACAAGCACGCCGAAGGATGGCTGTTCGGGGTCTATTGCGTGCTGGCGGGCGTGGAGCGGTTCATCATCGAGTTCTTCCGCGCCAAGGATGACCGCTTCTTTGGTCCGCTGACGGCCGCGCAGGTGATCGGGCTGTCCATCGCCGCCATTGGTGTGCTGATCATGGTCGCCCGCAGCCGGGTTGCTGTGGGGAAGCCGGGGATTTACGCGGCGGCTTCGTAGGCGGTGGGCGGGGACGGGGGCACGGGCGCACGGCGGGCTGGCGCACGGGCGCATAGGCGCGCAGGCGCATAGGCGCATAGGCGCGCAAGGCGCACGGGCGCGTAGGCGCGCGGGCGCACAGGCGCGTAGGCGCGCGGGCGCGTAGAACCGGTTCACCACAACCATGCGGACCCGAGCAGACAGCCGAGCCTCAGCAAATCAGCAATAGTCCCCAGCGGGCGCCTACGGCGCCCTTTCCGCCACAATCTCCTGCTCCACCTCCCGCAGCCGGCGCTCCAGCGCCTCGACACGGTGGTCGATCTCATCGGATGCGCCCGTGGCCGTGGGCTCCATCGTCGGTAGCGACACCGAACGCTTCGGCCAAAAGGTCTTGAGGAGCGCGAATACGAACAGCGCCAGCAGCAGCGTCTGGGCCATCAGCGTTTCCACACTGGGATAAATCCCCATCGCTTCGACGTGGGGCCAGCCGGGGAGTACCGTGATCGAGACGAGGTTCCCCTCCTGCAGCTCGCGGAAACCCTTCCCCATAAAGACAAACGCCATGTAGTAGAGCAGTCCCGACGTCACCGCAAAGAACGGTCGCAGCGGAATCTTCACACCGTACCGGTAGAACAGCGTGAACAGGACGGCCAGCACGGCAAAGCCGAGCACGATGCCGAGCCCGATGGGCGCGCCCGCGCCGTCACGGAGGATCGCCTGGTAGAACAACGCCGTTTCCGCGCCCTCGCGGTACACGGCGAGGAAAGCGACAAAGGCGAGCGCACGTCCGCCGCCGTGTTGCAGCGCATTCGTCACCTTCTCGCGAATGAAGTGCTGCCACCTGGCGGCTTCTACCTTCGAGATGAGCCAATAGCTCACCGAGAAGAGCACGGCCACGGCGATCAGCATCGTCACACCCTCGATGATCTCGCGCGTGGCAGGGAGCGCGCGCAGGACCGTGGCCAGGATCACGGCCGAGACGCCGCTCGCGATCAGCGCGGCACCGACGCCGATCCAGATCGAACGGAGTCGCTCGCGATGACCCGTCTTGAGCAGAAATGCCACTACTGCGCCCACCACGAGAATCGCCTCGAACCCCTCACGCAGAATGATGAGGAACGACTGCAGAAAGTTGCCCCAGAATCCCGTCGCCGGTTCGATCAGCGCCACGATATTGGGCATCCCCGCCTCGATCGCATTGCGTGAACGCTCTGCGGCGCGCAGATCGCCGGTCTTTACCTGTCCTTTGAAGTCGGCGAACATCCGCTCCATCGACGCCACCAACCCGGGATTGCGCGCACGCGCCGGCGTCTCCAGCGGTTCGAACGCGATGTACGAGTCGAAGGCTTTGTCTCCGGCTTCCGCCTTCCGGCCGCTCCGTGCCGCGGCGAGCGATTCGTCGAGCAGGGCAATAACGCGCTTGGCGACGGTAGGACCGTCCGAGGCCTCGGCCGTCGCGGGACCGGACGGAACGTCGGCGAGCGACAGCGCACGCACGTGGGCAACGAGCTGGGCTACATCTGCGTCCGATAGGTCGCGAGACGGCGGCATCGCGCTTCCCGACACACCCTCGCGGATCGTCGTACCAATTGCGTGGTCGCTCCGCTCCGTCTGCCACGCAAACGACGACAACTCGACTGGAAGCTTGCTCAGCGCCTGTGTCAG
Source organism: Gemmatimonadaceae bacterium (assembly GCA_052387735.1). Taxonomy (GTDB): domain Bacteria; phylum Gemmatimonadota; class Gemmatimonadetes; order Gemmatimonadales; family Gemmatimonadaceae; genus RBC101. The sequence goes on along the minus strand of JBQTIW010000128.1, from coordinate 1,927 downwards.
CACGCCATCGGAGGCACCCGTCGCACCATGGCACCCCGCGCAACGCTGCAAGTAGAGCCCTTCCCCTGGCGCCGCGGGATGCGGCGCGCGAAGCGTGTTCAGGTAGGCGACTACGTTCCAGCGCTGGTCTGTCGACAGGGCGGACGCCCAGCCGGCCATCGAGGTCCCGGCGATCCCGACCGAAAGAATCCGGTACATCAGCGCCGGAGCAACATCGGCCATGGCCTGCGCATCGCCCAGCGGTGGCGGGGGCGGCACGAGTCCCGCGGCGCGTGGTCCATCGCCTTTGCCCGTGGCGCCGTGACAGCTCGCGCAGTTCGCGTCGTAGAGGGTGCGACCCTCGGCCAGGTCGAGCGTCCGCGTCGGCATGTCGAGCGCCGCGTCCGCGCCTAATGCAGCCACGAACCGCGTGTGTACGGCCGTTACCGACGAGGGCGGGCGCTTGCCGTCCACCAGCAGCACCAGGGTGTCGAGCAGCGCCTGCACCTGCGGCACCCGGTCGCCGCTCAATCGAGCCGCCGCATCGCGCGCATCGGCCAGAAAGGTCACGGCTTCCTCGTACTCGATGTCGGAGATCAGTCGGCCGCGTTCGTCAACCGCCAGCGCATACTCGGCCACCGCTACGCTCACGATGCTGGCCACGCGCTTGGCGGGTCGTTCCTGAGCCCCGAGAGACCGGGGAGTCAGGGCCACGGATATCGACAGTGCGCAACCGATAGCAGGAAGACACCGCCAGGCTCTAGCAATCCAGCCTGCATGGGTGTGAAGCGGTCTCGTCACCAAGGCTGAGATATCGTGGCTGGGGACACAGGGAAAAGGATCGGGTCGACAAGTAACCCGACAGAATCTATCGGAACTCCACAACACGTTCTAGCCGCCCTCTATTACCACCACGGCAACCGCCGAGGTATCCCCGTGCGTCATCGAGAGATGGGCGCGCGACACGCCCAGTTCTGCCGCCCGTTCGCTGGCGCGCCGATGCAGCACGAGGACGGGGCGACGATGGTCATCATGCACGACCTCGATCTCGCGCCAGCCGATGGTCCTCGCATCCATGGAACCGGCGAGCGCCTTGAACCCTGCCTCCTTGGCCGCCAACCGGGCGGCCACATGGCTCACCGGATCGCGCATCTGCGCGCAATACGCCCGCTCCTGCTCCGTGAGGAGGCGAGCGTAGACGCGCTCCGCCCCCAAGCGCTCGAGCATCGAGCGAACCCGCGCATGATCGACGATGTCGATCCCAACGCCCAGGATCATGCGGAGGGAGTGGGACGTTCCAGTTGACGAACGATCTGCGTCCACGCCCGATCGGCCTCGAGGAATACGCGCCGGAGGAGACGGGTCCAGACTCGCCAGGCGACAAACCGGCTGCCGTCTGGAGCGGCGTGCAGCGCCTGCGTGGCGTCCGCCAGAAGGGCGAGTTGCCGCACGAGCGGTTCGATCGCCTCCTCGAGGTGCGCCTCGAGGGCCCTGCGCCGTGGTGGGTCGGCCGGATGATGATCGGACGCGAACTCGGCGATCGCCGCGTTGAGCCGCTGAGTCAACGCCATTGCGTCGAACTGGGTGACGCGTCGTTCCATTGCCTCGGGGTCTTGCAACCGGCGACGGGCCGCCAGGAGCGGTCCGAAGAATCGCGATTGCAGCACGGCGGACCCGCCGCGCGAGGTGCCCAGGCTGCGAAGCCCCCGCGCGACTTCGGGAAGAGCGCAGGCATGTTCGACGACGAGCCCCCAGGCCCGGCTCAGTTCGCGCGGACCCCGGAGAGCGAGGGCATCATCGGCGCAATGGAGCGTCAAGGTCTCGCGTTCCCAGGTGGCGTCGGTGAGTGCCGCCCACGTCACGATCAGGTGGTCGCCTGACGCCTGCTCGAACAGACCCTCGTCGGCAAAGAGGACGAGCGTTCCTCCCGCGTCGACGTGCCGGCTCC
>JBQTIW010000127.1:0-17725 GCA_052387735.1 Gemmatimonadaceae bacterium | reverse complement strand
CTAACGGGTTCACGAGCCAGATGGAGTTCGCCAACCCGCGATTGGCGTGCGATGGCCGGGGGCGATCGATGATCGAGCTCGACTGCGAGCGCACGCAGGTCGAGTATCGGGACGTGCCCATGCGGGCGGGCGCGCGACACGATTGCACGCTGTTGACCCGGATCCCCGATGGTGCTCTCGCGAAGCCATGGCAGCTGGTCATTCGCCAACACATTGGTGGTCGATGGGTGGGGGCGCTCACGTTCCAGTTTGGCCCGGAATACGCGTGATCACGCCCGCTGTGAGGCACTCGCCACTGGCATGAGCCTGCCTGCCGACGACGGTCTTGCCCAACAGCTCCGTGCGGCGCTCGCGCCGCAGTACGAGGTTGGGGGCCAGGCGGGAAGCGGTGCGGCCTCCGTTGTGTACCACGCGCGGGATGTGCGTCATTCGCGGAGCGTGGCGATCAAGGTGTTGCGGCCGGAGGTGTCGGGGAGCGTCGGGCCGGAGCGATTCCTCCGGGAAATCCGCCTCGCCGCGAGGCTGCAGCATGCGCACATCGTGCCGGTGTTCGATTCCGGCGTCGTGGATGGGCTGTATTACTTCGTCATGCCGCTGCTGGATGGCGAGTCGCTGCGCGAGCGCATGGTACGGCAACGGCAGATGTCGGCGGTCGAGGCGCTGCGTGTCGCTCGCGATGTGGCGGATGCGCTGGTCTACGCGCATGCACAGGGCGTGGTGCACCGCGACATCAAGCCCGCGAACATCATGCTCGCCAGCGGACATGCCGCCGTCACGGACTTCGGACTTGCGCACGCGGTGCTCTCCGAGGACACCGACCGGCTCACGGCCTCCGGGCTCGCTGTTGGTACGCCGGCGTACATGAGTCCCGAACTGGCCACCGGGGAACAGCACATCGACGGCCGCAGCGACCTGTATTCGTTAGGCTGCGTCCTCTACGAGATGCTGGCCGGGCAGCCTCCCCACACCGGTCGGACGGCGCAGGCGGTGATGGCCCGCCACCGGGCCGCGACTCCGCCGCGCCTGTCCGTTATCCGACCGCAACTGCTCCCCGAGATCGAGGTGCTGGTGGAGCGATGCCTGGCGAAATCGCCAGGTGACCGGTACGCGAACGCCGGCGAGCTGCTCGACGCCATCGAGCGCACGCTGGCCACGCTGACTACGGAGCGAAGTGCGGATGTTCGCCGGCGAGCGCTCCGCATCAGCCGACGGTTCAAGGCGTGGCACGCGCTGGCGCTGGTCGGCATCGCCGTCGCCGGTGTCGGCGCCGAAGCGGCACGACGGTCAGGGTTTTTCGGCGCCGCGCGCCTGGACCCTAACCGCATCGTGGTCTTTCCGCTCAGGAGCGATCCCGCGTCGGGAATGAGCCCCGCCGATGGTGAGAACATCGCGACGTATATCGGCTATGCCCTCGATCAGGCGGCACCCATGCGCTGGATCGAGGGTTGGCCCCTGCTCACGCCGGCCGACCGCGAGTCCTCGCGCCGCCTCGCGCCGGAGCAGGCCGCTGCCATCGCGCGCCGCGCGGGCGCTGCCCACTACGTGGAAGGCTCCATCATTGCCTCGGCCGATTCGGTCACCGTTCTGCTGCAACTCTCTGAGGCTGCTGGTGCTTCGTCGCCGAGGCCCGCGGGTGCGACGGGCGCGCGATCCGCGCCGCTGCATGTGCTTGGCCTGCGCGCCGTCACCGAGCTGTTACCGGCGTTGCTGGGAGAGGGTCGTTCGGTCGATCTCGCGCCGCTTCGCGACCGGACGCCTGCCGCTGTGGCGACGTTCCTGCGTGGCGAGCGGTCGTACCGCAGGGGACACTATGGGGCCGCCCTGTCGGAATACCGACAGGCGGTACGGCTCGACTCGGGATTCGCCCTGGCGGCGATGCGCGGTGCGCTGAGCGCGGCCTGGGAGGATCGCCGGGATGAGCAGGCCCAGCTGCTGGCTGGCGCCACCAGGCACCTGGCCTCACTGCCGTTGCGCTACCGACGGCTTGCAGCGGGGGCTTCGCACTATCTGGAGGGGAACGCCGACGCCGCGGTCGACTCGCTGTCGGCCCTTGCAGCGGCGCACCCCGAGTGGGTGGAGGTCTGGATGACGCTGGGCGATGTCCACATGCATCTCGCGCCGAGCGTCGGACCTGCGGACTCGCTGGCGCGCCTCGCCTACTCGCGCGCGATGCGCGCCGACTCGACGTTCATTCAGGCCCGCTACGGTCTCGCCGAGCTGGCGTTCTCGGATGGCGACACGAGTCTCCTGGCGCCCCTCCTGGGTGCGCGCGCGGTGGAGGATCAGGCCAGCGAGATCTATCGGCCCCTGCGGCTTGCGATGCAATGCGTGCGCGAACGGTGGTCCGAAGCCACCTGGATGCCGCGAGCGAAGGACGATGCGCTCGAGCTGCTCCGGGCCGGTGGCTACCTCGCGAGGCGCGTCGCGTTCCCACAGTGCGCGAGGGGAGCCCTGCATGCGGTGTTGCACGCCGATACCGCGGTCACGACGCGATGGGGCGCGTTGCTCATTCTGCACGGTCTGGCCGTCGCAGAGCGCGACAGCGCGGGAATGGATTCGGTCGCCGCGCTGGCGGTGAGAGCCGGTTTGCCGTACGAGCGCCTCGTCCTGCAGCGCGACGCCACACGCCTGCGACGCACCGCGCTCGCCGACAGCGTCGCCGAGCCCGCGATGCAGCGGCTCCCGACCCTGGGAGCAGGTATGCTCTGGCTCTTGAGCTGGTGGACCGCAGCCACCGGGCGCGTCGCCGACGCGGATCGGATTCACACCATGCTGCGGTCGCGGGCGGACAGCGCGCCGGATCGGGTGTCACGGCTGCTGTCGACCGCATCGGCGGCGCATCTCGCGCTCGCCCGCGGCGACTCGTCGGGTGCGATGCGCGTCCTGTCGCAGCTGCGGCCCACCGCGCAGATCACCGACCTGTTCTGGCAGATGTGGGAGTCGTTAGGCGCCGAACGGCTGGCGCTCGCCCGGCTCCAGTTCGCGCGGGGGCAGTTCGAACCGGCGATGCGCACGGCCGCGCTGCTCGACGCGCCGTCTCCCGTCGCCTACCTCGTCTACTACGCGGATGCGCTCGAGTTGCGAGCCGCGGCCGCGCGAGCGCTCGGCCGGACGGATCTTGAGCGAGTCGTCAACGCACGGCTCGCTCGACTCCAGCGCCAGGAGAAGCGTTAGGTACTCACGGCGCGACACTCTCACTGAGGAGGCGGGGTATGGCCACGGCCAAGAAGAAGACCGCAAAGGCAAAGACCTGGAAGAAGCTGTACAAGAAACAGGTGATCGAACCCGGGTGCGATCACGACCACAATCGCTCGCCGCTTCCCCGGCCGTGCGAAGACATCTTTCCGATGGACTGTCCGGAGTCATGGAGGGCGCTGTGCGCTGCCTTGCAGCAGTGGGGGAAGTGCTGGGAGGAATGGGGTGAGCTGACGTTCGACGCCTTGCAGGGATCCAGCCATTGCCGGGACTGCAAGCCAGAGCTGGTGCTACCGCCAAATCCGATCTGTGCCATCTGTGAATCCATGAAGGGTCTGCACGCTCAATGGACACTGTGGGCGGAACGGGTCAACGCGTTCGTGAAGGCCTGCAGCACCGGTCCGAACCACATTCCGCCGCCCCCGCCACCGTTCAATTGATCGCAGGTCGTCGAGAGTGGACCCGCCACGCGGAAGCCCGGTCGCGCGACCGGGCGCCGCGTCCTCTTTCCGATTGAGCGTCCATCCACGCGGTACCGAATCACGCCCAACGCAAGCGGCGGATCCTCCATCGAGCCGGTGACCCAGATCCGTGCCCCGACGTACGCGGCGAGGTCCATGACTCCATCGTCGAAGGTGTGGATCGTCCCGTCACTGAGCCGAAGGGCAAAGTGACCATCGGCTTCGATCACGACGCCATCCATCGCCGCTCGGCCATCCACGGCAAGCACGACAAACTCGCTCACGTTGAGCCCCATCGCCGAGTCCCAGTACATCAGGGCCTGTGCTTCCACTTCAGGCAGGCCAGTGCCAACCCAGCCGCCGCGCACCAGGACGTCCGCGCCGGCGAGCTGGATGAGGCGCTGCGCCTCGCTCCCGATGAGCAGGGTCCGTTCGCCAGAGGCCTGGACCAGGCGAATCTCCGGCTGGTCAAAGCCGGACTCCACCTCGATCGTGCCGACGAGCTCCACCTGCGGGGCAGGTGTTCCTCCGTTGTACGGCAGCGCGGGGTACGTCGGCGATTCGCCGCAAGCGACCATTGCCACCATCGATGCCACGAGCAGTGTGTGTCTGCGAAACATGGTAGAATCCTCCTGTTGCCTCTGGTGTGAAACGGACGCCGTCGGATCGTGCGTCCGATGTCACAAGGCTACCGGGCCGTGGTTCCGCCATTGTTCTCCTGGCGTTCCGCCAGCAGTTCTTTCGCGTTCCTTTGCTGTTCCCCCACTCCCCACTCCCCACTCCCCGATCCCCAGCCCCTTGGCTCCTTCCCTCTACGTCCTCGGTGGAACCGCGTTAGGCGGCGTATCGCCCGATGCGTCCGACCGGTTGCTCGGGCAGTCGAAGGCGGTCGCGCTGCTCGTCTACTTTGCGCTCGCGCAGGCTGGGCGCCGTCAGCGGCGCGATCGGCTCGTCGGACTGCTCTGGCCGGCACTGGATCAGGGGCACGCCCGCGCGGCGCTGCGGAAGACGATTCACATGGTGCGGGCAGTGCTGGGCGACGAGGCGATTGTGTCGTACGGCGACGAAGAGGTGCAGATTGCTCCTGGTGCCCTCTGGTGCGACGCAGCTGAATTCACCACCGCTGCCGAATCGGGACAGCTGGGACGCGCGCTCGACCTGTACAAGGGTGACCTCATGCCCGGTTTCCACCTGCCGGAGTGTGGGGACTTTCAGCTGTGGCTGGAGAGCGAACGCGCTGTCGCGCTCGAGCGTGTCGTCGCTGCCGCCTGGGCGCTGGCCCGTGACTCGGAAGGCAAGGGTCAACTCACCGATGCCGCGGGCTGGGCGCGCGTCGCCGCTCGTCACGCCTGGACCGACGAGCGCGTGCTCAGGCGCGCGCTGCTGATGCTGGACCGTCTGGGCGACCGTGCCGGCGCGATGAGTCTCTACGACACCTTCGCGCGGCGACTGCGCTCCGAACTGGACGCCGCGCCATCGGCCGAGACGGCCGCCCTCGTGGCCAAGCTTCGCTCCACCTGACGGAGACGGGAGACTACCCTGTTACGACCAGTCCTTCTTCTCACCGACGACATGGTCGTCGCTTGTCATTGCGGCTTCGTTCTCGCAGCCATGTGCGACGACATAGAGATGGAACGATTGCTGACGGTTGGCGAGAGCACGGAGGTTCCCGTTGTACAACACGCATTGCGCGTTCTTCATGCCCTTGCTTTCCACCAGGTAGCGACGAACGGTTTCCACACCGTCATCCTTGAGGGGTGTTGCGATGTCGTTCCACATGAATCAGCCAGGGCCCGGCGATGGTGGGAGTCGTTAGGCGGCCTTGCGGCGCGCTCGAGGAGCAGCGAAGCCGGCGTGTGGCAAGGGAAGGCGACCAGTCCGCCGAGACGATGCGCCATGACATTGACGTAGCCGGCGCCCGCACGCCAGTAGACCTCCAGGTGGTGCCAGGGTCAGCGGGCCCCCGCTACGCCTTGCGAGTCGTGACGCACAGGCTCGATTCACGCTGCCCTTTCCACGCGGAATCGGGACATCCAGAATTCGGGGGATGACGACCGGACAGTTGCGCCTCACCATTCTCGCGACCGCGGCATCACTTCTGGGACTCCTCGGTCTCCAGGCGCGCACGCTCTGGCTGGGCTTCCAGGACGCGCGCGCCTCGTTCGAGCGGCAGGTCGATCGACTGCTCGATCAGACCGCCCAACGCATCGATCCTGGAGACGAGCTGCAACAAATCATCGTTCGCACCATCGCAACCCGGGACACAGCTTCGGCTCGCCGTGCGCTCGCGGGAATCCGCACGAAACTCGAGTTGGACCGCAACACGCTCCCTCGCCGGTACACCACCTTTCTCATCACGCGCGCATCGCCCGCCGAAGTCTGGAGTGAACCCCCGGGACGCGACCCTGCAGGCGCGCGCACGGTGGCGCTCAGTCGTGTGTGCAACGACTGCGACGCCAGCCTCGGCATCCGGTTCGACGACGTCGGCACGCGCACCTTCCTGGCCGACATCGGTGGTCTCCTCGCGCTCTCGTCGCTCTTCGTCGTCGCCCAGGTCGCCTGCGTCGGCATCATTCTCGCCGCGATTGCCCGCCTGCGCCGCGAGCAAGAGCATCAGATCGCGTTCGTGAACACCGTCGCGCACGAGTTCCGCACGCCACTCTTTTCGATCTCCGTGGCGTCGCGCGTCCTCGCCGACCATCCTTCCCTTCAACAGGGCGACGAACTCGCGCGGCAGGTCGGCGTCATCACACGCGCCAAGGACCGACTCGTCAGGCACACGGAGCGACTGCTCGACCTCGCGAGGCTCGGCGCTCGGCACATCGCGATCGACCGGGCACCCGTGGACATCAACGAAATCGTGAGGCGTGCCGCGGCGCACCTGGAGGAGACACGAATCGCGACCGGAGCGTCGATCGAGCTCGCGTTGGATCCCGATGTCGCGACCGTCCTCGGCGACGAGCGGAGGCTCGAGGAGGCAATCGCGAACCTCATCGACAACGCGTACAAGTATGGTGGAGCTGCACCGCGCGTGGTCGTGCGCACGCAGTTGGTGGGCGCGGACGTGCGTGTCGAAGTCGAGGACGACGGCCCCGGCATCGCTGAACGCGAGCGCGACGCGGTCTTTGCACCGTTTGTGCGCCTTGGGCGAGGCGACCACCACGACGTGAAAGGCTTCGGACTCGGCCTAACGATTGCACAGGAGGTGGTGTCCGCTCACGGAGGACGCGTCGAAGTGAGCGCTGCCCCGGGAGGTGGCGCGCGCTTCTGCCTCACGCTGCCGTCGGGGTTTGAAAAAACATGAGTGCGCGACCAACAATCCTCCTCGTCGAAGACGACGGCGAGCTTGGCGAGGCGCTCCGGGCGTTCCTCGACGGGCGAGGGTTCGATGTCATCTGGTTTCGGATCGGCCTGCCGGCGCTCGACTGGCTCACGCGACACGAGGCGGCGCTCTGCCTCCTCGACGTCATGCTCCCGCGAATGGACGGCTTCGAGATCGCGGCATGCCTTCGGGAGGCACACGAAGAGTTACCCATCGTCTTCCTCACCGCGCGAGGGCTCAAGCCTGACCGAATGCGCGGATTCGGGCTGGGCGCCGACGACTATCTCGTCAAGCCGGTGGACGAGGACGAGCTCGTGGCCCGCATCGAGGCGGTGTTGCGCCGGACGCGCTCCACCCCCGACCAGCGGCCCGTCGCCATCGGTCGGTACGTGTTCGACCGGGGTGCGCTCACGTTGTCGTTAGGCGACTGGTCCACGTCGCTGACGGAACGGGAGGCGTCGCTGCTCGGGTTGCTCTGCGACCGACGGGGGAGCCTGCTCCGCAGTGAGGAGGCGCTGCGCGTGTTGTGGCGCCGGAACGACGTCTTCACCCGGCGGAGCATGGACGTGTTCGTCCACCGGTTGCGGCGGCACCTCCGGCGCGATCCCGCGGTGACGATCACACGGGTGCGCGGCGTGGGACTCGTCCTCGACGTGCGCGGGGGCAGGGGACGTTAACGATCGGTTAACGCGCGTCATCCCGAGTCGGTGAACGGTTAGGCTGCAGCCATGGTGCGGCCTGGGCGATTCATCCTGCTCGCGAATGTCGTGGGCCTTGCGTGCGTCATGCCCGGTGTCGAGGCGCAATCGCGTCCGGACCCGCGTGTCACGCGGTTGCACGCGCTGATCGACCGCTACACGTCGCTTGGTCAACTGAACGGGAGTGTTCTCGTTGTGGAGCGCGGGCAGGTACTCCTGCGCCGTGCCGCGGGGATGAGTGACCGCGAGCTCGGTGTCCCGGCGCGTCCCGAACATCGCTACATCATCGGCTCGCTCACGAAGGCATTCACGGCCGCGCTCGTGCTGCGCGAGGTGGATCGTGGACGGATCGCCCTGGATTCGCCGGTGGTGCGCTACTGGCCGGAATTCCCAGCGCCGGTGATTGACTCCGCGTCCGGCCGACGTGCGGGCATAACGATTCGTCATCTCCTCACCCATAGGTCCGGGTTGAAGCACTGGGGGGCAGTGCCGGGATTCCTCGATGGACCTGCGCGCCTGCGACACGATCAGACCGACCTCGTCGCCATCTACACGGCGAAGGGGCTCTCCTTCGCGCCGGGTTCGCGCGAGGACTACAGCAGCATCGGATACATCGTGCTCGGCGTCGTGCTCGAGCGCGTGACGGGAACGTCCCTCGCCGAGCTGCTGCGCACCGGGATCTTCGAGCTGCTGGGCATGTCGTCGAGCAGTCTGGACGATCGTGCTTCCATTCTCATGAATCGCGCGCGTCCGTACCGCTACAACTTCCTGACCGCGCGCTACGACAACGCCGAATACCGTGATCCCTCCACGACGTGGTCCACCGGCGGGATCGTGACCACCGTGGACGATCTGCGACGCTGGAGCGAGACGTTAGGCACGAGCGCTGTCCTGTCCGACTCGCTGTGGGCGCTGGTGTTCGATCGCACCGAAGGTGAGGCCTGGTATGGGTGGAGGATCGACACGTTGCCCTCGGGGGAACGCGCGTTCTGGCACATCGGGCTCGAGACCGGATGGCAGAGTCAGATCGTGCGGGTTCCGAATCGCGGGTGGACGGTCGTGGTCCTGGGGAACGTCCGGGATCTGAACACCGATGGCATAACGCAGCGATTGCTCACGATCCTTGGCGGCGGTCGCGCCGAGCAGCCGAAGCGATCGGTGGCGAAGGCGATCTATGAAGCGGCCGCGGCGGGCGGTGGAGATTCGGCGGCGGCGCGGTTTCGATCGATCGTGCGCGAGCGCGCCGGCTACGACACGTCGACGACGCAGCCCCTGATCGCGGCGATCGAGTTGAGAAGCGACGGTGCCTGCGACCGTGCCGCGCCGGTGTACGAGGAGTGGCTCGATGTGTATCCCGAGTCGCAGGGTCGTGTCACGGCGCTGGTGGGTGCCGCGGACTGCCGGCTTCGGTTGGGACACCGCGACGCGGCAAGGAAGCACATCGACCGACTCGCAGCGCTGGACCCGTCCAACTCGAATCTGCCAGCGCTACGCCGTCGGTTGTCTGAACCTTGAGTGGGCTGGCTATCCCTTGTTGTCCGACCAAGACGAATCTCGCGGCGAAATCGTTCAGCGCTGACCGACCCACCGAGGTCCCTGTCGAGCGTCTTGACGACAATGCCTGCCGAACTGCTGATCCATGGCGACGAAGACGCGCGACATCCCGCCTCCGCCGAGCTCGCGCTCGAGCGTGTAAGCGTCACCCAGAGTCCGCTGTTTCCGCGCGGCCCAGGTGCAGGGCCTAGGGTTGGCAGACGAGAGTCATCTTGACACTGACCTTCCTGCCCTTCGACGCCGTTCCCGCTACCTCGAGACTGTCGACGCGGTTCCTCCTCGTCGTGAGCGTAGCCGTTCCCGGTTCGCTGTACTGTGGCTCCTTGGCTCTGATGACGTAAAGCGGTGGCGTCCCACCCTGACGCGTCCTGATCCCGACCGCGAGGTAGAAACTGCCCACACTGGTTCCGCTCGCGAGCGTGTCGGCATCGAAGTTCACCGACGTCACGTCCTTTTTGCCGGTGTCGTCTGGAAACATGACGGCGAACGAATTGAGGCGGTGTGGATATCCGTAGTCCGCAAGGCCGCACATGGTGGAGATTCCTGATGCGCTGTAGGTCCCGTTCAGGGCAGTCTCGGGGTCGGCGGCGATGACCACTGTCACGGTGGTCGCTCGCAGGAGCGTGCTGTCGGGTTTCTGGGCTTCGACTGAGGTCCACGCCTCGGGCAACGTCAGAACAGCGGTGATCGCGACGGTGGCTCGATAGTTCGCTCGCATGACTGCTCCACGTGAGGTCAGCGCCGACGGTAGCGCCAGCAGCAGTAGCTCGACCGCGACGTCCTCGGTAGTAGACCCGGTTGGCCGCATGCGTCGCTGGCGACTCTCACTTTCTCGCGGAAAAAAGGTTCGCGCAAGAAGCACCCTGCGCTCGCACAGGCGACGCTATTTGCCCGACGGTAGGCCCCACGCTTCGCGTGAGGCCATCCAATCCAGCGAGCAGTCGAGGACCGTCGTCGTACCCTCGCTGCGTGGCCGCAACTCCAGCCGCAAGCGTTGTCGTAAGGGCGATACGGTATGCGTGACAACCACCTGGTCGAGCCAAACGGGAGGCGCTACCAGCCCATGGCGGAGAGTGCCCAGAAGGCCGCCTACAATGGATTCCGCCAATTCAGTCCGGGAAAACGCGCGAAGTCCGAGTCGGTGGTGCACAACTCACATCCGTGTTCGATGGCCAACGCCGCCAGGTGCGCGTCGGTCGTCAGGTTCCCCGCTGTTCCGGCGCCGGAGAGGAGTGACCGAAGGACTGACCAGTGGTTCGGTCCGGGACGCAGGGCGACCACGTTCGGTCGGGCCAGCCAACCATCCACGATCGCGATCGCAGCGTCGGGCGCCATGGGACGCGTGAAAACGCGACCGCTCGTGGTCATCCGAACGAATCCCAGGAGGACGACCCAGGGCAGAGCAACCGACTCCGTTCCACCGATGGTGCGCTGCAGCCAGACGCTGGCGGCCTCGTGTCGCGCGCTGTCGGCGTTGGTGGCGTAGAGCAGGATGTTGAGGTCGACGAGTCGCATCTACTTCAGACGCGTCACTTCCTGTATCACCTCGTGCGACTCGATCTCGTCAGCGATTCGCAGCGCCTTGTCAAGATCGATGCCCTCACGAACGGCGCCCATGCGGACCGACGGGAGGGTATACGGCGCCTGACGGCGAGGGGCCGTCACCGCCAGGCCCCCTCGAATCACGGCGTTCAATAGCTCCTTGAACGAGACGCGTCGCCTCGCCGCCTCCAACCGGAGACGCTCGAGGAGGTCCGGATCGAGATCCACGGTCGTGCGCATGGATTGATGCTAACGCATCACCTGCATGATGTCAACGCATCACGAGCATGAACCATCGTTCCGCCGCCCATCTACCAGCAGCTCGAGGTCTTCGTATTCCGGACCGATGAGGATCAGGACGGTTCCTTTCGACATGATGAGCCGTACCCTGATCGACTTCGAGCGCTCGTGCGCAACCCCGTGTCGCTGGCGCTTTGGCGAAGAAACGATTTCATCGGCGATGGCAATGATGATGCGCATGCCGGTCGCGCCCCGCCACCGTGGCGCATGTGCCTGGTCGCTCACCCTTGCGCTCTCGGCCGAGCCGAGCCGAACGTATGTCCATGCCCGCCGCGTTGGACCGGTACTATACGAGGGAGGAAGTGCTGGCGTTCCCGGACGACGGGAACCGCTACGAGCTGGTGCACGGGGAACTGCTGGTGAGTCCAGCGCCCCGATGGATTCACCAGACGGTGGTAGTGAACCTGATCGCGATCCTGCGCGAGTATGTGCGCAGGTACCAGCTCGGGCAGGTGCTTACCTCGCCCGCGGACATCTCGTTCGGTGGGCTCGACGACGTCCTCGTGCAACCCGACGTCTTTGTTGTAGGCCCGGAGTCTGTGGCGGAGCAGGAGTGGGTCGCGATCAGGCGCCTCGAGCTCGTAGTCGAGGTGTTGAGCCCGTCCACGTCGCGCTATGACCGGTTCACCAAGCGACGTCTGTACCAGGAAATGCAGGTGCCACTCTACTGGATCATCGACCCGGATGTGCGACGGGCCGAGGTGTGGACGCCCGAGGCAACGGCGCCGGTGTATGAGCTAGAGCGACTCAGCTGGCAGCCAATGGGTGCCCCGGCGCCGCTGGTGGTCGAGCTGCGCGAGTTGTTCGAGGAGTAGGCCGGGCCGAGTCTTGATGGGGAGGGTATCGCGTGCGCGGGGGGGAGTGAGACCCCCGAGGCGCGCACCTATCGCGGCCACTGAAGTACATGAGCTGCGAGCAGGCGATCGGCACTCGCGATGTAGGTCGCTCGCCCTCGCGGCCGCGTCGCGACCACTAGCACGACCATCGCGAGCGCGCATGCGCAGAGAGATCTCGTGGTCGCGCTCATTGTTTCACCAGCTCAACGCGCCGGTTCTGCGCGCGCCCTTCGGCGGTGGTGTTCGGCACCGCCGGCTTCGTGTCACCGAAGCCTTTCGTCGTCACGCGACTGCCATCCACACCGAACTGCGAGACCAGCACCGTCTTCACGGCAGCGGCGCGTGCTTCACTCAAGGCGAGGTTGGCGGCGGAAGCGCCGACGTTGTCGGTGTGGCCTTCGATCAGGATCTTGAGATCGGCGTGCTCCTTCAGTGTGTTCGCGATCTCCTTGAGTACCGGTCGCGATTCAGGTTGCACGTCGGCTTTGCCGGTGGCGAACAGGATGCCCTGGGTGGCCCAGCGGCCCTTGCCGGCAAGCGCGTCGTACAGCACGTCCACGTTGCTCTCGGCGACGCGAATGCGCGTGATGTAGACCGCGTTCTCACCTTCCTCGCCGGTCACCATCATCCAGATCGTAGAGTCCCGGCGGAAGGCAAGCTCCGGGATGTTGTAGATGCGCCGTTCGTTCACGTACATCTTGAAGTACGCGCCATCCATGAGCACGCGCAGGTGCGTGACCTTGCCGATCACCGCATCCTCCATTGCCTCGGGCATGCTCACGTTGATCGCGCGATCGTAATCGGCGCGGCCGCCCAGGACGAATGCGCCTTTACGGTTCCAGGTGACGTTTGCGGACTCGGCGCCCCGCTCCAGCTCGCGACCGCCCTCGAAGACGACGAGATCCGCCTCCGAGGTCGCGGACGGGATCACGTCGATTTCGAGCGTGAAGCGTTCGGGGAGTTTGCCGCGGACCGGAATCAGGAACTGGGATCGGCCGACGGAGCGCAGGACCTTGGTGCCGCCGCGGTCGACCACCTCGATGGGGCCGTCGACGAACCTCAGTCCGCGGGCAAAGTTGCCGACGCGGTCCTCGGAGAAGTCGGTGTAGAAGAGGACCTTGCTGCCGGGCACGAAGTCATAGTTCTCCCAGACGGCGGAGGCCTGGCTTAGCGCGACACTCGGTACAGCCGCAAACGCGGCCGCGATGAGAAGGCCGATGAGGCGACGAGTCATGAGATGGTACTCCGGTCGTTGGTGCCGCATGGGGGCGAACCACGAGTCGTCGAAGCGCCGGCGGAGCGCGGCGGACTTGGCGATCGGTGGCTCTGGGGGGATCGGATAGGGCACGAGGGGCGGGAAGGACTCGCCCTCGGTCGAGACTCTCGCGTACGTGCTGGGTGCGAGCAGCTGCACGGGAGTTCCTCCAGACCTGAAACACTCGCACCGCTATTTTAGGGTGTCTCGTCGGCGCAAATCAATGCCTGCCTGGCGTGACGAGCTCTCTCCACGTGCGAACCTGCTGTCTCCAACTACTCCTCTGGCGTCTCCAAGTGCTTCCGAGCCAACTCGGAACGCCGACGAGGCGATGCGAAGTGCCGGGTAACACGCTCGTCATTGCACGGGTCCGATACGAGCGTCAGTGAAAGCGAGCCGTCATCGGTAGACCTCGACTTCGGCCATGTGCAGCCAGTTCAAGCCGTTCAACTGCACCTTCACAAACCGTCCCATGGTTCCAGGAGGAGGCGCAAAGTCGTAGACGAGTGGGTCGGGGTTCGGCTGAACGTCAAGCCCGCCGCTCCACACCGACGGCGCATCGAATGAAGTGAAGCCTGATTGCCCATCAGCGTGAACGGAAACCGTGAAGGGGAACAGACGGCCGGTGGGACCGACCGTTCTGACGTTGTAGATACGGATGGCGCTGACGGGCATTGTCTCCCCAAGGTCTACATACCACCACGCGTTGGTCTCAAAATCGGTGTGTTGTACACCGCCGCAACTGAAGAATGCGCACATAGTCCCGTCGTTTGCCCTGAAGGCCCGGGTGATTATGGCTGGGTCCATCGGGTCATGCGTCGAAGACTGAAACGAGGGCCTGCCTCCCGCCACGTTGTCCCCGGGTGCCGGCGCGGAACGGAATGCTGGTGCAGTCGCTGCCATGCGTCTCGCTGAATCCGGTCGGCGGATGTTGTACGATCTCGTAAGGCTCGCAAGTTCATCTGTCCTTTCAGGCCAAAGGACTGCCGCCCCAGCGACAAGGATTCCGATACTGGCGAAAGCGGTCCACCAGACGTGCCGTGATACCGATCCGTTCACCGATGGGGACGAAGAACTGCTTGCGCTTGCTGCCTCGAGCTCCCGCGCGAACTCGGCGCCTGTCGCGAAGCGCTCGATGGGATGCTTGGCCAGGGCCCGCTGCACTACTCTCTCAACCGACGGTGGAACGCTCGGCCGCAGCGCACGCACGGAAGGCACGTCCGCCGCGAGATGCTGGAGCATCACCGATTGCGCGGTTGGACCCCTGTACGGCGGCTCGCCCGTAAGAAGTTCGAACAGGACGCATCCGAGCGCGTAAAGGTCTGCGCGCCCGTCGATGTCGGCCACAGCACTCGCCAGCTCAGGAGCGATGTACGTCGGAGTGCCGATCACGAAGCCCGTCTTGGTGATCGAGTCGCCGGCCGCAGCCAATGCCTTGGCGATTCCGAAGTCCGCAAGAAGCGCCTGCCCATCTGAAAGCAAGATGTTCTCGGGTTTGACGTCCCGGTGCAGCACACCTACACGGTGTGCATAGTCGAGCGCGCGCGCGACGTCCGATACGATCCTCATCGCATCCTCGACTGCAAGCTGGTGTTCACGTTCGAGCCGCCGGCGGAGCGATTCCCCTTCAATGAAGGGCCTGACGTAGAAGAGCGTCCCGTCAACCGTACCGGAATCGTGGAGTGGCAGGATATTTGGATGCTGGAGCTGAGACGTCAGGCGAGTTTCGCGAAAAAAGCGTTCTGCCCAGCGGCTGACTGCCAGGTCGGGGTGAAGTATTTTGACAGCCACCGCACGCTTGTGCTTCACGTCGACGGCCAGGTAGACAATCGCAGAGCCACCGCGGCCGATCTCGCGTTCGATCAGATAGCGTCCGGCAACTGTCGAGCCGCTGGCGAGTGCTGGCGCTTCATCCTCCTCCAGTAGTGACGGGAAGCGATCCAGGGCTGGACGATCGAGAAGCGGCTCCGACCGCTCGCAATCGACGACCATCTTGTCGATTTCATCCCGAAGCGCCGGATTACCCCGACACGCATCGTCCAGGAATGCACGCCGCTCGGGCGACGGGAACTCCAGGGCGCGATCCAGAACGGGTTGGATTCGTTCCCACGTTGTAGCCGACACTGGGTCGAACATCGAGCCCTCCACACACCCTCATCCTTCCAGGTATCGGCGCAGAAGCATCCGTGCTTTTTTCCAGTCGCGCTGTACCGTGCGAACGGTTACACCGAGAACTTCACCGATCTCGTCCTCGGACAAGCCACCGAAGAATCGGTACTCGACCACCAACGCAAGTCGAGAATCGATGACGGCCAGTCGCCTCAGTGCATTGTCGATTTCGAACAGTACCTCAGGCTGGTCGTCTGCCGCGATCGAGTCGTCGTCCAGCGTGACGCGTGTGCCTGCGCCGCCGCGCTTGCGAGCCCCACGGGCTCTGGCGCGATCAACGAGCAGATGTCGCATCGCCGCGGAGGCAACGGCCAGAAAGTGCGCGCGATCACGCCACTCCGCCCGCGACTGGTCGACCAGCTTGAGATAAGCTTCATGGACGACGGCCGTTGTGGAAAGAGTCGTCTCCCGGTCGCCGTTACGCCCCGCGCCGCGGTTCCGCGCGAGGTGTCGGTGCGCGATCTCACGCAGCTCCTCGTAGAGAAACGACACGACCCGATCGACCGAGTCGCTTCGGCCGCTTTGCGCTGCCGGCACCAGGCCAGGTGGGATTGCCTCCACGCTCGACCGGAACCGGTTGAGATCATCTACACCCATTGCCGCCGCCGCCAGTTGTTGCGCCCATCCCGAGATGTCGGGTTTCCTCGAGCGTTTACGTGCTCACATATGAGACCAGTGCTCCCCCGGTTACCTCTCTGGCAAAGATGCGGGGGGAGGAAGGGGCGGTCAAGCAATGGGAGCGGAAGATGCGAAGACTCATGCGAGTCGTCTACGGCGTCGTCGTCCAGCACGGACCCTCCGACGCCTGGGGGAGAGGCCTAAGCTCGCCGGTGTTGGATCCGAGTGCCCCCCTGAGAGATGTGATCAGCCGCCAATCAGCTCCAAGCTAACCTCCCATTGGTGGCTTGGATGCGCTTTTCGGTCTGCCTGTTTGGCGCTCGTGCGCGTCTTGTCCAGGCGGTGGGAAGTTGCGATGTGAGAGGGACTCAGGGTAAAACACCAGATCAAGGGAGGGATGAACAATGCGGAGCTTCATGTGGTCGCGCTGCACACTCGGCGTGCTGCTGGCAATCGCCACGGGTTGCCGTCCGGACGAATCATTGGCACCTCGTATTTCGAGAGTGTCTTCGACGTCCGCCAGCCTGTCCGTCTTCCCGGGATTGAACGGCAAGATCGCCTTTCAGAGTACCCGCGACGGGAACAGCGAGATCTACACGATGAACGCTGACGGGAGCGCTCAAACCAACATCACCAACAACGCCGCAAACGACGCAGGTGCCGTGTGGTCGCCAGACGCAATCACACTCGCGTTCTACAGTGACCGGGGTGGCGACTTCGACATCTATGCGATGGGCGCTGACGGCTCAGGTGTTGTGAACCTGACGAACAACGCCGCGTCTGAAACGTCACCCGCATGGTCCCCTGACGGGACGAAGATCGCGTTCATCAGCACGCGAGATGGCAATCAGGAGATCTACGTGATGAATGGCGATGGCTCCAGTCAGACGCGCCTAACGAATACCCCTACGATACGGGAGTATCCGCCGAGCTGGTCCCCCGACGGTACGCGCATCGCATTTTGGAGCGATCAGGTCGGGAACTTTCAGGTGTATGTAATGAACGCCGACGGCTCGAGCGTTACCCGGCTGACGCAGACAGCCGTCGATGCGTACGATCCAGGATGGTCGCCCGACAATTCGAAGCTGGCGTTTTGGACACTTGGGGACGTGTGGATGATGAACGCGGATGGGACGAGCCCGGTCAACCTCACGAACGGCGTTGGCACCAACGCCGAACCTGCATACTCTCCCGACGGTACACGAATCGCGTTTGCCAGCAATAGGCTCGGCGCGTACGGAATCTGCACGATGAATAGCGACGGCACTGGAGTCACATGCCTAACGACCGGCACCGATGGAGGTCCGGATTGGGGACGCTCCCTGTATCCGTTCACCGGCTTCTATCAGCCCGTGGACAATCCCACGACGGTGAATGTCGCGAAGGCCGGGAGCGCGATTCCCGTAAAGTTCAGCCTTGGGAGCTTCCAAGGACTGAGCATTCTCAAGGCTGGCTCCCCCACATCGGCGGCATACCCCTGCGGCTCAGGCCCAACCGACGTCATCGAGCAGACTGTGACCGCAGGCGACAGCGGCCTGGCATATGACGCCGTGGCGAACCAATACATCTACGTGTGGAAAACCGACAAGAAGTGGGCGGGGACTTGCCGCGTATTCGAGCTCGGCCTAATCGATGGATCGACCCACACGGCGTTATTCAGTTTCAAATAGAGCCAGGCCACGAACAACGTGAATCTCGGAGCTGCGCACGCCGAATCCTTCGCGAGCATTACGCGTTAGGCTTTGAAGAGGCAGTCAAGATTCGAGCCGTTCCTC
>JBQTIW010000126.1:0-55508 GCA_052387735.1 Gemmatimonadaceae bacterium | reverse complement strand
AGTGGTCCTGTTCCTAAATACGGTTACGTATAATCTCGGTTGCGGCGGACTCCGGATGGCTCTACTGTTGAAGGCGTCCCTTCCTGGAAGGTGCCTGTGCCTCGGCGGAGTCCGTTCACCATTCTCTTGTCGGACGAGGAGCGCGAGCATTTGGCAGCGGTCGCCGCACGATATACGGCACCGTACTTCGAAGTGGTGCGCGCCAAGATCGTCCTCTATGCAGCGGAAGGCCTGGCAAATCACGATATCGCCCAGAGACTAGATCTGCCACGACGAATCGTGAGTAAATGGCGGAAGCGGTTCTATAAGAAGCGACTGCCGGGCCTCGTCGACGCGCCACGTTCCGGGCGACCGCCCGATTTTTCCCCCTCGCGTCGTCGTCGCCGTCAAAGCGCTCGCCTGTGAACTGCCCCAGCAGCGCGGTGTGCCGCTCTCGCGCTATAGCACGCGCGACTTGGCGCGGCTGGTGGTCGAGCAAGGCATCACGGCGTCGATCAGCGGGACGACGGTCTGGCGGTGGCTCGCACACGATGCGATTCGTCCGTGGAACTTCCGCAGTTGGATCTTTCCCCGCGATCCCGAGTTTGCGGCGAAGGCGGGCCGGGTGCTCGATCTCTACCACCACTCGTGGGACGGCCGCCCGCTCCGTTCGGACGACTACGTCCTCAGTGCGGACGAGAAGACGAGCATCCAGGCCCGCGCCCGGGTGCATCCGAGTCGTCCGACCGGTCCGGAGAGTCCGATGCATGTCGAACACGAGTACGCCCGTGCGGGCGCGCTGGTCTACCTGGCCGCCTGGGACGTGCATCGCGCAAAACTCTTCGGGCGGTGTGAGCCAACAAGTGGCATCGCAGCCTTTGATGCGCTCGTCGCTCAAGTCATGGCCCGGCCGCCCTACGCGAAGGCGCACCGCGTGTTCTGGATCGTGGATAACGGCTCCTCGCACCGCGGCGCGCCGGCGGTAGAGCGACTCGCCCGGCGGTGGCCGAATCTCGTGCTGGTGCACCTGCCGATTCACGCCAGTTGGCTCAACCAGATTGAGATCGTCTTCTCGATTCTCCAGCGGAAAGTGCTGACCCCGAACGCATTCGAGTCGCTCTTCGAGCTCGAGGATTCCATTCTCGCGTTCGAAGACCGCTACACCGCGATCGCCACACCCTTTGATTGGAAGTACAATCGACAGGACCTCACGCGCCTGCTCGCCCAGCTCACTCCAGCACCCAGAGCGCCAAAGATCCCCGCCTGAAATACGTCACCGAATTTCCGAACAACAGGACTTAGTCGTCACGACGACGCGCGTGAGGCTGCTCGCGTCGCCTGCCCCTCACGGAGACTACTCATGCTGGCCCTGTTTTCGATCGCTCTGGTTCTGGCAGCCGATTCCACGCCAGTTCAGCGTGCCGATACGATTCGCCTTGAAGTTGGATCGAAAGAGGTAGACGGTCGCGTCTATGCTCCTCATGCCGCCCGGGTGCGCGTTCGGGTGGGAGAAGGTGAAGGCCGCGTGACCGCGGAATGGACCAACGAGCTCACACATGGCGATTCCGCCGGACGCGCCGTACATCGCTGGGTGACGAAGGGAACCCAGTTTGCGGCGAATGGCAGCACGTCGACGTGGGAAATCCGCCAAACGTTCGACGCGGTGACACTTGCACCGCTCGGCTACGACCGCAGCTCGAGCGCTGGGGCGCTGATGCGGCTGAGCATCGACGGCCGCCGTGTGCGTGGAACGCGGAAGGGTCCCGGGGACGCACCAGTAGAGCAGGTGGACATGGTCGTGGAGCGGCCCGGATTCATGGCAGCGGCGTCTGACCTCGTGCCGATGGCGGTGGGGCTCAAGCAGGGGTCGGTGATGATTGCGCCGGTGTGGGGACCACAGATGGCCAACTCGGAGCTCCGCATCTTCTCCGTGATCGGTAAGGTCGATGTGGATGTGGAGGGGACGAAGGTGAACGCGTGGAAAGTCGAGGAGCGCCGCTACCCCGATCGGAGCCTGTACGCGAACTGGTACCTGCTCGACGTGTCGCCTTACATGGTGTATGGAGAGGTGATGCTGCCCAACGGGCAGGTGCAGCGCATGTCGGAAGTGGAGCTGCCGCCCAAGCGCGAGGCGGAGAAGGCAGCCCGATACCGACGGCTGACGACCGTTCCGGCATTCCGCGCCCGCTCGAGCGGTTCGGCCGATCTCTCGTGCGGCTCGCTCGATCTTTCGTACGGTTCGGGAGTGGTTGAATTCTTAGACGGCGTCTGACAGGCTCGTGAAGTTGAAGTCGCGCACCTTGATCGGCGGTACGATCACCGCACCGCCTGCCTCGGTCCCGGCCAGGCGTTGGGGCCGTCCCATCGCTTCGAGATTGTTCAGCATGAAGAGCGGCGAATCGTTGAAGCGAAAGTTCTTCACCGACCGGCTGATCTTGCCGTTCTCGATGAGGAACGTGCCGTCGCGGGTGAGGCCGGTATACAGAATCGTGCGGGGATCCACCTCGCGCAGATACCAGAGGCGCGTGACCAGGACGCCACGCGGCGTGCTGGCGATCATCTGTTCGATGGACTGATCCCCGCCGTTCATGCAGAAGGACGTAGGGGCGCCGGTCGGCGGCACGCCCTTCTTCTTGGCCCAGAAACGCGAGTAGTAGAGCGTCTTGAGGACGCCGTTCTCGACGAAGACCTGCCTGCCTAACGGGAGGCCATTGCCATCGAAGGGCTGGGCGCGAACCATCGGATCGGCGGGGTCGGCGTAGATCGTGACCCGCGGGTCCACGATCTTCTCGCCGATCTTTGTGCCTCCACCCGCCTTCACGAACGGAGATCGGCCCTCGTCGGTGGCGCGGGCATCGGCGTAGAAACCGATGAGCTGGCAGAGATCCCCCACCGCCTGCGGCTCGAGGATGACGGTATACCGGCCCGGCTCGATCGCGACCGGATTCCTCGAGAGACGGGCCTTCTCCACGGCGCGCCGGCTGACCGCCGCGAAGTCGATCTGCCGGGCGTCGTTGTGTTCGGCGCCAGCCCAACCCGACCCGGTGCCGTCTTTCGTGCGGACCGTGACCGTGTAGTTGGCGTTTGTCGCGCGGTGGTAGGCGAACATGCCAGCACTATTGCCGAACGCCGTAAAGCCGACGTTCGCAATAAGGAAACCCGCCGCGGTGAGGTCTCCCGCGGCGCGCGCCGGTTCGAGTGCGGTAAGCGCGACCTGCGCGCGCTCGTCCGCAGTCATGTTGGCGACCGATGGGAAGTACGCCTCGACGGTCTGGAACTGCTGGGGCCCGAGGAGCGGCATCGCTTCCGGATCGTCGGGAGCGAGACGGGCCAGCTTTTCCGACTTCTCCACCGCGGCTCGCACGGCCTCATCGGTGAGTTCATTGGTAGTGACGACTGCGTGCTTGGGCCCGAAGGAACTCTGAACGCCCAGTTGCAAGTCGCCCACGCCACCGGCAGTCGACATCTGGTTGTCGGCGAAACGGACATTCGCGGCATAGCCTCCGAATACCTGCACTTCGATGGCATCAGCCTTCGACAATTTCTTCACGCGCTCGACGAGAGCCTGCGCCTCGTCGCGGGTGAGGACGGCGCTGTCAGGTGCCTCCGTGCCGTCCGGCTCGAGCAGACGCCGAGGGCCGGAGCGCACGTCGATGGTGGTGTTGCGTCGCATGTGTGCAGCTCTCCGTTATGCCTTGCGGCCGGTGTTGATGACGTTGATCTGACGGAACCGCGCGGGGACCGAACCATGGCTCACGGCGTTCACCTGTCCCGGCTGTCCTTTGCCGTCGAAGAACGAGCCCCAGACCTCGTAACCACCGCGGCCGCCGATCATGTCCATGGCGTTCCAGAAGTCGGGCGTGCGGATCTGGTAAGCGACGTCCTTGAGCATGCCCACGATCTTGCCGCCGCGGATTTCATGGAAGAGCTGACCGCCAAACTGGGCATTGTAGCGCTGCTGGTCTATGGAGAACGAACCGTCACCGACGATCGCAATGCCGCGATCGGTCGCGGCGATCACATCCTCGAACGACTGGTCGCGTTCACCCGGAAGGAGTGACACGTTAGGCATGCGCTGAAACTGTACGCTCGACCAATTGTCGGCGTAGGAGCAGCCGTGCGAGCGGGTCGGCAGTCCATTCCTGTCATACCACCACTTGAGCCACGGGGCCTGCTCGCGTGTGGTCTGATAATCGTTGACGATGCCGTTCTTGATGATGAGGAAGTCGTCGGGTTGCACGCCGTCGTCATCGTATCCGATGGTAGACAGCGCGCCGGCCTGCGAGCGGTCTCCCTGGATGTTCAGGAACTCGGGGCCATACTTGAAAGTGCCGAGGTGCTTGTCGGGCGGCGCGACGAAGGAGGTGCCGGCGTAGTTGGCCTCGTATCCCATTGCCCGATCGAGCTCCGTGGGATGCGCGATCGATTCGTGGATGGTGAGCCACAGGTGCGATGGGTGGAGCACCAGGTCGTAGCGCCCGACCTCCACGGGTTTGGCCTTGAGCTTCTCGCTCGCCTCTTCGCCCCATTTCCGTGAGTTCTCGACGAGGTTGGCGGCGCGAACCCACTCGTACCCGCGTCCCGTCGGTGGCAGCGTGTTGCCGCGGTTCTGAAAATCGCTGAAGTCCGGAGACACGGCGGTGAACTGCTGCTGGACCGCGCTCTGGACGACCGTCTGGGCAATGACCGAACCCTCGGTGTTCGCGTAGTTGCGTTCCATCCTGCGGAAGAACATTCCGCTGAAGACGTATTTCACGTTAGGCGCCTTCATCCCCTCGGCGTTGGCGCGGATCAACAGGTCGGCCTTTTCCTCGACCGGAACGGTGAAGGGGTCGATCTCGTACGGGCTCTTCCACGTGGCGTCGGGGTGTGCGGGCGCTGGCGCGAGCTCCACGGCACGATCGCGAGCCACGCGGTTGGCCTTGGCGATCGCGACCGCCTCCCGCGCCGCCGAAGCGACGCCCGCCTTGGTGAGATCGCGCGAGGCGGCAAACCCCCATGTTCCGGCGACGAGTGCGCGCACGCCGATACCAATGGAGTCCGTGTCCACGACGTTGAGGATCTGCTGTTCGCGCGTGAAGACGAAATTCTGCTGATATCGTCCGATGCGGGCGTCCGCATAAGCGGCCCCCACAAGCTTGGCAGCGTTGAGGGCCTCGAGCAGGAGGTCCTTCACCACCGCGTCCATCGCCGGCGCGGGAGAGGTCGGGCGCGCTGCGTCGGCCGAACGGAGCGCCCCGCTCAGGGCGACAGCTCCAGCAGCGGCAGTGCCCTGCTTCAGGAAGTCTCGACGGGTGGACATCGGCGGAGACGGGAGACGGGAGACGGGAGATGCGAGCTTGAACAGTAGTACGTGCTTTGTGAGCGCGGCGTGCTACTGGTGACGGTTCGACAGGAGGGTGGGGGGAAACGGTTGGCCCGTGGGTGAAGAGCGAGAGGCGGCGGCGGCCAGGCGCCGAGCCGGTACACCGAACGCAGCGCCCGCACGCCGAAAACGAGTAACCCGATATTGCGGCGCCTGTGCGCCCCTGCGCCTGTGCGCCCCTGCGCCTGTGCTGTGCGCCTGTGCGCCTGTGCGCCCGTGCGCCCGTCCGCCCGCCCGCCCGTCCCGCCCTCCCACTACCAGTGCGACGCCGCCACATTCCGCCCTTCCATGACCTCGACAACCTCGGCCGTCCGTTGGACGCCTGCACGCGCGAATGCGGTGATCGGCCTCTTTGCCGTGCTCATCTTTGTCAACGCGACGCTGCTGTTCGTGGTGCAGCCGATGTTCACCAAGATGGTGCTGCCGCTATTGGGGGGCACGCCGTCGGTGTGGAACACCTGTCTCCTGTTCTTTCAGGCGGCCCTATTGCTCGGATACCTCTACGCGCATCTCACCAGCCAGCGACTGACGCCGAGATCACAGGGGATGTTGCACCTCGGGCTGCTGATGGTCGCGCTGCTGTTTCTTCCACTGGGCGTCCCCGCGGGCGTCACCCCGCCGCCGGGTGGTGCGCTGCCCGTGGTGTGGCTCCTGGGCGTGCTCGCGATCTCGTTGGGCCTGCCGTTCACGCTGCTGGCCGCTGGCGCGCCCATGTTCCAGCGGTGGTTTGCGAATACTTCCCATCCGGCGGCGGGAAACCCGTACGTGCTCTATGTGGCCAGCAACCTCGGAAGCTTCGTGGCGCTGCTCGCATATCCGACGCTGATCGAGCCGATGTTGCGGCTCAGCGAGCAGCGGCTCTGGTGGCTATCGATCTACGTTGGGTTGCTGCTGCTCATAGCCATCGCCCTGTTTGTCATGATGCGGGTGATGCGGGGGAATGCTCCGGTCCGAAAGGAATCGGTTGCATCGGTGCGAGAAAACGCCGGTACCTTCCCCGGTGGGGGGGCCCCCCCAGCGGTGCCGACAGATCTTCCGGAGCACGCCCCCCAGAGCGAGCGATCCGCCACAGTCATCGACGGCGCATCGGCAAATCTCGGCGCCGCCGACACGTCACCCCCCGACACTCGTCAGGCCGACGCGGGCGCGACCACGACAGCTCCACGCCCCGCGATCGTGCCCACTCGCGCCTGGCGACTGCGTTGGGTGCTGCTCTCGTTCGCGCCCTCGTCCCTCCTGCTCGGCGTCACCGCCTTTCTGAGCACCGACGTCGCGGCCGTCCCGCTGCTCTGGGTCATTCCGCTCGCGCTCTACCTGCTCACGTTTGTCATCGTTTTCGCCGAGCGTCCGCTGCTCGGCCGAAAGTTCATGCTGGTGTTTCAGCTGTTCATCGGCCTCGCCCTACTGCTCGTGATGGGGATGACGCCCACGCGTCTCAGGGTCGCGCTCATCGCCCTTCACCTGCTCGGATTCTTTGCGACGGCGATGGTCTGTCACCGCGAGCTGGCCGACAGCCGCCCGCGCCCCGAGCACCTCACCGAGTTCTACCTGTGGATGTCGTTAGGTGGAATGCTCGGTGGGCTGTTCAACGTGGTGCTGGCGCCGCTGATCTACGACCGCGTACTGGAGTATCCCTATGCGCTGATCATCGCATTCGGTCTGCGGCCGGGGGCGGGGCGCACGGACACCTCCCGCCGCCAGCTCGCGCTCGATCTCGTGTTCCCCCTGGCGCTCTACCTGGGTCTGCTGGCGTCGTTCGAGATCCAGTTGCCGGCGGGAAAGTGGGGGAACGTCGTGATGTGGGTGCTGTTTGGCGCTGCCGGGCTCGTGGTGGCCTCCTTCTACAAACGCCCGCTCCGCGTGGCGCTGAGTGCCGCGGCCCTGTTCATGGCGGTGGACCGCCGCGGCGTCTCCTCGACAAACGATCTGGTACATCAGACGAGAAGCTTCTTCGGGGTCTACCGCATCCACAAGTGGAACGAGTTTCTGGTGCTGCAGCACGGTACGACCACACACGGCGCGCAAAGTCTCATCAGCGAGAACCGGCGCGTCCCGCTGACATACTATGCGCGCGAAGGACCGTTAGGCGACGCGTTCGCCGTGCTCACCGACAGCACGGCAATGCGCAACGTGGCGCTCGTCGGCCTGGGGACGGGGACCACGGCGTGCTACGCCAGGCCCGAGGAGCGGTGGACGTACTACGAAATCGACCCGGTGGTGGTGCAACTCGCGCTCTCCGGCCGCTTCTTCACCTACATCCAGGAGTGCGGCCCGGAGGCAACGATCCGTCTCGGCGATGCCCGTCTATCGCTCGTGCGTGCGCCGGATTCGTCGTTCGACCTCATCGTGCTGGATGCCTTCAGCAGCGACGCGATCCCGGTGCATCTCATGACCCGCGAGGCCGTGCGGCTGTACCTGCGCAAGCTCAAGCCCGACGGTGCCCTGCTCTTTCACATCAGCAACCGGTACCTGAATCTGGAACCGGTGCTCTCCGAGCTTGCGCGCGATGCGCGCCTGGCCGGTGCCGCGCGCGACTACGATCCGAGTGAAGAGGATCGTCGCCAGATGCTGTATGCATCGCGCTGGGTCGCGTTAGGCCGCACCGCGTCAGCGTTGTCACCGCTCGTGACCGATCGCGGATGGCGCGTCCTCGCTCCCCAGGCCGATGTGCGTCTCTGGACCGACGACTTCTCGGACATCGTGGGTGTTCTGAGGAGAGAGTAGGTCGCAAGGAGTGGGTGATGGGTCGGACCTCCCGAGAACGCGCTCCCACGACTCACTCTAATGACGGCCCACTATTCCGCCCTGGAACTCCTTCAGGAGGAGCGTGATGCTACCAAAGGCCACGTGCGTCTCCATCTTCACCATCAGCCGGCGCTCATCGTCCGTGAACCACACCTCGGCCCGCCCGTTCTGGCCGAAAATGCCGTTGGACTTGAAGATCGGACGTACGACGACCGTAGCAAACGTCCCGGCAGGGACGTTTGCCTTTTCGCGCCGCAGCACGGCAAGCGTCACGGGATTGTTCGGCGGTTTGTAATAACGCGTGAACGAGTAGGTGTTGCCGGGATCCAGCGGTTGCGTACGCGCGAAGAAGAGAAATGAGGCCTGATCGAGGGGATGCTCCACGGATTCGGCGTCCGGTTTCCGGATCTCCCGCAGTCCGTTGGGTTCATCCTTGGACCGTCGCCAATCCGTTTCCTGGTACCTGCGTCGGTCGGGAAAGAACTCAACCTGCCGACGCTCTTCCTTGCCACCCTGGCTCGTTTCCTGTCGATAACGCAGCGATTCCAGCGTGTGGACGTCCAACCAGCTCTGGAGAATGTTGACGACGCGGAAACCGGGAATCCCAGCACGGACTTCCAGCCGCAGGAGGTAGGTAGCGCGGCCGCGGACCGTGTCAATGCCGGTCACTTCCATCTTTCCCGTGCCGACGGTGAGAGGCCCGTACTTGACGTCATATACCAGCGACTCCCCGACACCGAACGGGACGGGCGGACGCGTGCCATTCTGCGCTTGGAGCGCGTCCGGGGCAGTAGCCAACAGGCTCGCGCCGAGCGCGAGCATTGAGCGTATAGGTTTCACGAGGGAAATTCAGAGATACAACGCCGCACTGAAATATAGATGCCACACGAGAGCGGTCTCGTCCGGCAGCGGGCTTTTGAGGCGTACCCGATGATCGGT
Organism: Gemmatimonadaceae bacterium; assembly: GCA_052387735.1. Taxonomy (GTDB): domain Bacteria; phylum Gemmatimonadota; class Gemmatimonadetes; order Gemmatimonadales; family Gemmatimonadaceae; genus RBC101. The sequence goes on along the minus strand of JBQTIW010000126.1, from coordinate 46,480 downwards.
ACTACGGTTCCCGCAGCTGCGCGCGCAGGCGCGCCGGTGCGATCATGCAGTACCCGTCGCGGAGCAGTTCTGCCACGGCAGCCCAATCGGGTTTGCCATCGAGGTAGACACCCACCCATCCAGACGGCCCGACATACGGCGGCGCAAAATACCGGCCGGGATCCGAACTGATCAGCAGCTGCTGATTGGCGGGAGCACACTTGCACCACACGGCCTGGCGTCCTCTGCCATGGTGATTTCCCGCGCTCGCGTACATCGCGAAGAGCTTGTTGCGTACGCGAAACGTTGGCTCGCCCCAGGCCTCGGCTTCGTGCGCTTCGGGGAAGGCGAGGCAGAGCTTGCGGACGCGCAAGAGCGGACTAGCCGGCATGCGGAGGAATGTGACGGGGCTCCGTGTTCGGAGGAAGTCCGAGGCGCGCGTGGCCTCTCGCAATTCCGTCGAGGCCAGCGCACACTTACTCCCGGTCTCTCCGGGCTGTTGCGTTCCGTTCTCGACTTCCCCACCGCTGTCCTTCGTAATGTTTCTGCAACCTCGCAGCATCCTCTACGACGTGTGCATCGTCGGGTCCGGCGCCGGCGGCGCGATGACGGCTCATGCCCTGACGCGGGGGGGCGCGAACGTCGTCATGCTCGAGGCCGGCGCCTGGTGGGACAACACCAAAGACTCGAAGATGCTGTCGATGCCGTATCAGTCTCCGCGGCGCGGGCGCTCGACGAAGGAGCGGCCGTTCGGCGAATTTGACGCGTGCATCGGTGGGTGGGACGTGGCGGGCGAGCCATTCACGCGGGCGCCGGGGACAAAGTTCGACTGGTGGCGCGCCCGCATGTTAGGCGGCCGGACCAACCACTGGGGCCGCATCTCCCTGCGATTCGGTCCGGATGACTTCAAGCGCAAGGCGATCGACGGGCTGGGCGACGACGGGCCGATCAGTTACGACGACGTGAAGCCGTATTACGATCGCGTCGACCGGCTGATCGGGATTTTCGGGAGCGTGGAGAACCTGCCCAACCATCCGGACGGCGTCTTCATGCCGGCGCCACAGCCCCGGTGCTACGAGCTGGTGGTGAAGAAGGCGGCGGACCGGATGGGGATCTGGTGCATTCCCGGGCGTCTTTCGATCATCACCAGGCCGCTCAACGGACGGGCGCCATGTCACTACTGTGGACAGTGCAACCGCGGGTGCATGACCAACTCCAACTTTTCCGCGCCTAACGTGCTCCTGTTCCCGGCGCAGAAAACGGGCAAGCTGGCGATTCGCGCGAACGCCATGGCGCGCGAGGTGGTGACCGACGAGACCGGCCGGGCGACGGGTGTCCGCTACATCGACACGCGCACCGGCCGCGACGAGCTCGTGCGCGCGCGGGTCGTGGTGCTGGCGGCCAGCGCATGCGAGAGCGCGCGTCTCCTGCTCAACTCCAAATCGCCGCAGCATCCGCAAGGTCTGGCCAATTCGAGTGGTGTGGTAGGCAGGTACCTCACCGACACGACGGGGACCGACGTGGCCGGCTTCTTCCCGCAACTCATGGATCACGTCCCGCACAACTGTGACGGGGTCGGTGGCGGTCACATTTACATGCCGTGGTGGATCGACAACAAGAAGCTCGACTTTCCGCGCGGATACCACATCGAAGTCTGGGGCGGGCTGGGTGCGCCGTCGTACGGGTTTGGCGGTGGCATCCAGAACATGCCGCGGTCGCGCGGTGGGGGATACGGTGCGGCGCTCAAGGATGAGTACCGCCGCTACTATGGGTCGACGATTGGTTTCTCGGGGAGGGGCGAGCAGATCCCGAACCCTGAGTCTTACTGTGAGCTCGACCCCGAGGTGAAGGACAAATACGGCATTCCGGTCCTCCGCTTCCACTGGAAATGGAGCGATCACGAGATCAGGCAGGTGAAACACATGCAGGAGACGTTCCGCGCGCTGATCACGGAAATGGGCGGTGAGCCGATGGGCAACATGCCCGGCGCCGACCGTGGCTACGGGATCTCCAACGGCGGATCGATCATCCACGAACTGGGGTGCGTGCGGATGGGGCCGGATGCGAAAGCGTCGGCGCTCAACCAGTGGAGTCAGGCGTGGGACTGCAACAATCTGTTCGTCACTGATGGCGGCCCATTCGTCTCGCAGGCGGACAAGAATCCGACCTGGACGATCCTGGCGCTCGCGTGGCGAACCGCCGACTACATCCTGCAGCAGCGCAAGGCGGGGGCGATATGAGACCGGAGACCGGCGACGCGAGACGGGAGACAGCAGAGATCGCGCCGGGGAACGTCACCCGGCAGACGACAGACCCTGTCGCGCGCCGCGATGTGCTCAAGCTCCTGGCCGCCGCACCGCTCGCGCGGTTCGCTATCTCCTACGAGAGCGTCGAGCTGGCCGCGGCGCACGCCGGGGAGGTGCTGGATCAGGCTGCCCAGCGCGGGCAGCGCTTCCAGCCGAAGTTCTTCACGCCTGACGAGTGGCGCCTCGTGCGCACGCTGTCCGACATCATCATCCCGCGGGATTCGCGTTCGGGGTCCGCGACGGACGGGGGAGTGCCGGAGTTCATGGACTTCATCATGACCGCGTACCCGGACATGCAGAAGCCCATGCGCGACGGGTTGCGCTGGATGAACACCGCGTCGACCGAGCGATTCCAGAAGCCGTTCGTGGACTGCGTGGCCCGCCAGCACACGCAGCTGCTCGACGAGATCGCGTACCCCAAACGAGCTGTTGCTGCGGTGAAGGATGGCGCCGACTTCTTCAGCCGGTTCCGCGATCTTACGGCATCGGGCTTCTGGTCCAGCCGAATCGGTGTGGCCGACCTGCAGTACATCGGGAACACGGCACGAGTCGCCTGGACCGGATGCCCGGCAGCGGCGCTTGCCAAGCTCGGGGTCAGTTATGGCTGAACGCAGCTGCCGGCCAGGGTGCATCAGCGAAGCGCGAAGCGTCTCTCCAGCGCATCGCACGCCGCGAGGTCTCTCCGTTCGGCGTGGACGATAGCGGCCACACTCCTGGCAGCAGCGGCATAGGACGGTTCAGCGAGCAACGCCCGCAGCTCGTCGGCCACCCGCCGCGCGCGGGAAGGGCAGGGAGTGTGGAGCCGCGTCCACCGCAAGGATTTCGGGAGGAAGTGAGCGTTGCAGCACGGAGGACCTGCCGGGTCCGACCATCAGCACCGCACGCATGCCGAGTCTCCGGATTGCCTCGATACTCTCGCGCCAGAAGTCGCCGGCGACCACGACCACCGCGGAGCCAAGGGTGAACACGTGGCGGGCCGGAGCCTGGGTCCGGTCCTGGGTGGCGCAACGCTGATGGCCAACCAGGTCAGTGCCGGGGCCACGCTTCGGGATGGTAGGGTTTCACTATTTCTCCGGACTCAGCTATGCGTGGACCTGGCCGCTGGTCTGGGTGGGCTGGCTCGTCGCCGCCGTATTCGTGGCCCCAAAGATCCGGAACATCAAGAGCCTCACCCTGCCCGACTACTTCGCCGAACGGTTCGACAGCCCCGCCTGCTCGTGAGCGCGATCGCGTTCATGGGTGTCAGCGCTCTGACGCGGCCGGTGTCGGCCCAGAAGCTGGCCGTGTTCTTCCCGACCTCCGAATAGCGAACGGCGGCGCTCGGAAAACCCGGGCACCGCCGTTCAGAAACGCTCGGCTCTGTCCTGTGTTGCGAGCCCGGGCAGGAGAATTCTGGCCTACTGCTTCGACAGCGCGATAGGCGTCGCCGTGAGGTCCAGATTATGACTCACGCGGAAGCCATACTTGCCGTTTGTCGAGGTGAGCTTATCGGCGCCCACCAGCTCGGCGCTGCTAAACGATTTGATCTCCTGACCGTTCACGACGCAACTCGCGTTGCCGCCTTTCACGCGCCAGCCGATTTCATTCGTCGCCGAGCCGCTTTCGCCCACCTTATTGATCGCGGCGTGCTCCGCCATGTTGACCAGCGTCACGACCTGCGCACCGTGGAAGTATTTCACGGAATACTTGCCGGTGCCGTACACGATGCAGTAGACGAATGTCTGCTTGGCGTCGTCGCCGAGGTCGGCCCCACCGATGAACACGCCATACGAGTGCGGATGGGCGGCGCTCATCTTGTTCTCGGTGATCGACGACTTCACCTCGTAGTTGCCCGACGCCGCGTTGGCGTCGTTCCAATAGATGGCAGCCGGCCCGATCTGCATTCGGAACTTGCCGCTTGCCATGTCGAACTTGGAATCCGCCGTGGTCTTCCCCTGCTTCGCGGCTCGGTCGTCGATCTTGCCTTTCCAACCGGATACCGTGATGCCGCCCGCCACGGTGCGGTCGGCGTCCTGTGCAGACGCAATCGATGGGAGCGCGATGATCGCGCAGAGAGCGCCGAGAGCAAACCTTCGCATGCAGTCCTCCTGAGGCCGGGTCATCGGGAAACAACGACCCATAACATATCGCGGCGGCTCGGCTCGTGGCCAACGGCGAGGGGCGACCCGAGAGCGGACGGTGGCGGGGGGCGAGTCGAGGGCTCTGCTTGCGCCCTACCCAACCCGGCGGCAAGATGCGGCAAGGAATTGCCGGCGGCTGAGCCGCAAGGCGAAAACACATCGCGGAGGGAGCACATGCGTCGTTCCTGGAGTCAGCGCGCCTTCTTCGTGTCAACGGCAGCGGTCGGGCACGGTCAGGCCCCCACAGGGTCGGCGGGACAGCGACCGGAGCCGATCAAGTTCGCACGGTATCCGCATGTGGCGAACGATGGCAGCATCGCCTTTTCGTACGCGGACGACATTTGGGTCGTGAACGGGGATGGCGGCTCACCCCGCCGTCTCACGGCTCATATTGCGCGCGACTTCGCCCCGCGCTTTTCGCCGGACGGGCAGTGGATCGCCTTCACGAGCAATCGGGCGGGGAACAATGACGTCTATGTGATCCCGACCGCCGGCGGCGAGCCCCGGCAACTGACGTATCACTCGGGTGACGATCAGGCCCTCAACTGGACCCCCGATGGCCGACAGATCCTGCTGACGTCCAGCATGGGCACGCACCCCTTTGGATCCCCGCTCTACCGGGTGGCGCTCGACGGGTCCGTCCCATCCGCGTTAGGCATGGATGTCGGTCGCGCGGGAATGATGCGGCAGGATGCGACGATGGTGGCGTTCAACCGCGTGCTGCCGACATACTGGCGGAAGGGCTACCGGGGCAACAACAGCGGCGACATTGCCGTCCAGGACCTTCGCACGGGCGAGATCACCGAGATCACCGATACTGACCTGCAGCAGTTCAAGGGGCATGTCAACGACGTTCACCCGATGTGGGGCGCGGACGGCATGATCTATTTCGCGTCCGAGCGCGATGGCACCTTCAACATCTGGCGCACGAACCCCCGCGGTGGGGCGCCGCAGCAGGTCACGCGCCATGCCAGCGACGGGGTACAGTTTCCCTCGATGTCGCCGGACGGGAAGCGCATCATCTACGAGAACGAGTTCGAGCTGTGGACACTCGACATTCCGGGCGGTCAGCCCAAACGGGTCCCGATCTCGCTGGCCTTCGATTCCAAGGAGAACGACACGGTGGTGATCACCGCCGCCAGTCGCGCTGAGGGCTACGCGATATCGCCTAACGCGGAGTATGTGGCGGTGGACTTTCACGGCGAGATCGTGATCGTTCCGGTGGAGAACGGCGTGGGCGAGAAGCTGCAGGTCACCAGCTCCCCGTGGCGGGAGCGTTTCCAGGTCTACTCGCCCGACGGGCGCCGCGTGGCGTACGTCTCGGACGAATCGGGTGAAGAGGAGATCTGGGTCCAGGAGATCGCGACCGGCCAGCGACAGAAGCTCACCACGCACGAATCGGTGAAGGCTGATCTGACGTGGGCTCCGAACTCACAAAAGCTGGCGTTCACTGCGACGAATCGCCTGTGGGAGATCGACGCCACCGGCGGATCGCCGCGCGAGCTCGCTCACAATCCAGCCGGCGGTTACTCCATCCAGCAGTATTCGCCCGATGGCAACGGGATCCTCTACGTCAGGCGCGACGACGACCAGAATGCCGACGTGTTCCTGTTTGACGTCCGCGCGAAACGAGAGGTGAACCTCACCGCCAATCCGTTCAACGAGACCAACGGCCAGCTGACTGCAGACGGCAGGACTCTGGTGTTCACGTCGACGCGCGATGGCGGCGCGCCGCAGGTCTTTGCCGTGTCGCTGACGCGGCTCGCCGAGGATCCGAACGATCCGCTCGTGCGGGAGCGCATGCGGCGCGCGCAGGGCAACGGTGCCGACCGCGCCCCCCGCGACACTGCCGCGCCACCGCCGGTCGCCATTCGTGTCGACGACGCGGGCATTGCCAAACGCGCCATGCAGCTCACCCGTGGTCCCAATCCTGTGAGCGCATTCTTCATCTCGCGCGACGGAAAAACGGTGTACTTCAGCCTGGGAGCGGGTGGCGGCGGCTTTGGCGGAGGGCAGGCGGGTCAGGCCAGCGTGGACAATCCCGATGCCGGGCTGTACGCCATCGGCATCGATGGCCGCGACCGCCGCCGGATCGCGCAGGGCGTCTTCTCGCAGATGCAGCCGACCAACGATCGTCGGGCGATCTTTTTCCGGCGTACCGGTCGCGCCGGCGGAGACGAAGGAGAGCAGCCCTCGGCCGGCTTCGAGATCCACAGGCTGACGATCGCAGCGCCGCAACGCACGGAACAGGTGAACTTCTCGTTCCCCGTGCGAGTGGAGCGTCGCACCGAGTGGAACCAGATCTTCGAGGAGTCGTGGCGCGTCATGAAGTATCGCTTCTACGATGAGAAGATGCACGGCGTTGACTGGAACGGCATCCGGGCGCGCTACAAGCCGCTGCTCAAGTATGTCGGCACCAACGAGGACTTGTACGACCTCGCCAACGAGATGATCGGTGAGTTGAACGCATCGCACACCGGTGTGAGTGGCCCTCCGACGCGTGCCATCGCGCCGGTGTATCGCACACGCCTGCTCGGGTTCGAGATGGAGCCAGCCAGTGGACGCCATCGCGTGACGCACATCTACAGAGAGGGACCAGCCGACAAGGAGTGGATTGATCTGGCGGTCGGGGACTACGTCCTGGCGATCGATGGGCACGAGCTCGAGAGTGGTGACGACTACTGGAGAATCCTCAGCACCACGCTGAACGAATACATCCCCGTACGGTACGCCAAGTCACCGTCCGGTGACGGCGCGAAGACGGTGCGCATCGCGAGCGTCACCTCCCTGACCGACATCAAGTACGAGGAGTGGGTGGCGAACAACCGCGACTTCGTGGAGAAGGAGACGAAGGGCGAAATCGCGTACGTGCACATCCGCTCCATGAACCAGCCATCGCTGGTGCGCTTTCGCAACGAGATCGACGAGCACTCCAACGCCAAAGGCATCATCGTCGACATCCGGTTCAATGGCGGCGGCAACATCGACCAGGAGCTGATCGACATTCTCGAGCGACGCCCGTACCAGTTCTGGAACAACCGAAACGGCTCGCGCACCTGGGGTCGCCGCCCTCGTCAGGCGATCGCCGGACCAAAGGTCATGCTGGTCAACAATCGCTCGGGCTCCGACAGCGAAGTCACACCGATGGCATTCCGGCAGCTCGGTCTCGGGCGGATCGTGGGGAATCCCACGGCAGCCGCCGTGATCGCCACCGGTAGCTACGCGCTGATCAACGGCGGCAGCATTCGCACGCCGGGCTCGCTGGTCGTGACCTGGGATCCGACCAGGCCTAACAATTACGGCGTGAACCTGGAGAACTTCGGGGTGCCACCCGATGTCTGGGTCGAGAACACGCCGATGGACGGAGTCCGCAAGTTCGACCGTGAGCTCAAGACCGCGATCGACGAAGCGCTCCGGATGCTGCGCACTGCCACCCCCCGCGTCTCGGAGCAGCCGCAGGAGTGACCGCCATGACCGTCCGCCAGCAGAGGGCCGTCGTCACCCGAAAGCCGCGTGACGATGAGATCGACGTGTACGGGCTCACGCATATCGGGAACGTACGCCAGGAGAATCAGGATCATTTCCTGATCTGCTCGCTCAAGAAGCACCTGCAGATTCACAGTACCAGTCTCCCGCCGTCCGAGATGCAGTCGGAGGAGACGGAGCGTCTGGCCTTTCTCGCCATGGTCGCCGACGGTGTGGGCGGAGGCGTCGGAGGGGAGGAGGCCAGCCGGTTCGCGCTGCGTGCCGTGACGCAATACGTCACCCATTGCATGCACTGTTACTACTCCGCAGACCCTGAAGACGATCAGGACTTTTCCAGCGCCCTCGAGGCGGCGGCGCTCCAGGTGCATGAGGACCTGCAACAGGCATCGGAAGGCTCGAGCCGCGCCACGACCCTGAGCCTCCTGTTAGGCGTGTGGCCGCGTCTCTACCTGCTGCAGCTTGGCGATAGTCGATTCTACATGCTGCGCGATGGGCGACTCACGCAGGTATCTCGCGACCAGACGCTGGCGCAGGATCTGATTGATTCCGGCGTGCTCAAGCCGAACCCCGACCGGCCCTCCCGACTTGCACACGTGCTGTCCAGCGCGCTCGGTGGACCCACCTCGCGGCCGGAAGTCACCGGTGTGGAGAACGACTGGGGGCTGGTCAGCCTGCTGTGCAGCGACGGCCTGACCAAGCACGTTTCCGATGAGCGGATCGCGCAACACCTCGCCACCATGACGTCGGCCAGGCAGGCGTGTGAAGCAATGCTCGCTGAGGCGCTGGGAAACGGCGGAACCGACAACATCACGATCATTGTAGGGCGCTGCGTAAAGCATGGCGAGTGACCAACCGGTGGGTGCAGCCAGCAGCGACGTACGCACCAGGCGAGAATTCATGGCCGCAGGGACCGCGACGCTCGCGGTCCTTGCGGGTGTTCCTGCGGTTCATGTACAGACGGGACCGTATGATCTGGTGGTCCGCGGTGGCACGGTGTTCGATGGCACGGGCGCTCCCGGGAAGGAACTCGATGTCGCAATGCGCGGGGGACGAATCGCGGCGATCGCGGCGAAGCTGCCCGGCCGCGGTACCGACGAGATCGACGCTCGCGGGCGCGCCGTTGCGCCGGGATTCCTCGACATCCACTCCCACGGCGACGGATCGCTTTCCGAAGACCCTCGTGCGGAATCGGTCGTACGGCAGGGGGTGACCACGATCATCGTCGGCCAGGATGGGAGCTCGCGCGGTGAACGCCCGGAGGGAATCGCCGAGTGGCGCCAGAAGATTGCGCGGCTCGAGCCCGCCGTGAACGTCGCCACCATGATCGGACTCGGCACCGTGCGTGGTGCAGTGGTGGGCAACAGCGATCGACCGGCGACGCCCGCCGAGCTGCAGCGCATGGTCGGCATGGTCCAACACGCACTGAACGAAGGCGCGTGCGGCGCATCATCGGGGCTCGAGTACACGCCAGGTGGTTTCGCGCGCCCCGATGAGTTGATCGCGTTATGCAAGCCGCTGTCGTCGCGCCGATTGCCCTACGCCACGCACATGCGTAACGAGGACGATCGGTTGCTCGATTCGATCGACGAGTCGATTGCCGTGGCCACGGGAGCCGGATGCCCGCTGCAGATCTCGCATCTCAAGACGCAGGGCCCGCGCAACTGGGGGAAACTCAATGAGGTGTTTGCGCGAATCGAGCGGGCGCACGGTGGTGGCCTGGACGTGGCCTTCGATCGGTACCCGTACATTGCGTACCAGACGGGCCTCACCAATCTCTTCCCGCTCTGGAGTCGCGACGGCGGGACGGACGCCTTTCTCACACGACTCGACGACCGCGCGAGCGCCGAGCGCATCAGGGCCGAGGCGTTGGCCAAGGTGGAGCTCATTGGTGGCTGGAACAATGTGATGATCACTTCGGTTCGCGCCGCCGAGGATCGCGCGGCAGAAGGGAAGCGACTGGGTGAGTACGCATCGTCGTTAGGTGCGGGCCCGTACGACACGATGGTCGGACTGCTGCGGCGCAACGGTGGCAGTGTGGGCATGGTAGGCTTTGCCATGAGCGAGGAGAACCTGGACCGGATCCTGGCCCATCGATTGGGCATGGTGTGTAGCGATGGCAATGCGTATGCCGTGGAGGGTCCGACGCGACGGGGGAGTCCGCATCCGCGTGGTGGTGGTTCATTCCCCCGCGTCATCGCGCGATATGTGCGGGAGCGCAAGGCGCTCTCGCTGGAGCAGGCGATTCACAAGATGACCGGGTTCCCGGCCTCGCGAGTGGGTTTGAGCGATCGCGGACAGCTTGCGGTGGGACGCGCCGGCGACCTCGTGGTGTTTGACGCGGCGGCCTTCGCTGACCAGGCGACCTTCGACCAACCCTTCCAATACCCGGTCGGGCTCGACCTGGTGGTGGTGAACGGCCGCATGACGCTACGCGACGGGATGCGACTCCCGCGCGCCGCAGGACGGCCGCTCTCCGCTGTTTCGCCCACCTGATCGCCAGTCATGCCATTCACTGCGTTCCGCGCTGGGTTGGCCGTTGCCGCGATCGGCGCACTCGCGTTCGCGCCTGAGGCTCCCGGCAACGGGCAGCAGCCGCCTGCCGCCATCGACGTCACCGTCAATGAAGGCACGTCCATGTCGGTCGCTGTGTCGCGCGACGGACGACTGCTGGCGATCGACCTGCAGGGAAGCATTTGGGTGCTTCCGGTGGTGGGTGGTGTCGCACGACGCGTGACGGACGAATACAACGACGCCCGCCAGCCGGCCTGGTCCCCGGATGGGCGAACGATCGCTTTCCAGGGGTACCGCGACGGAGGATACGACCTCTGGGCCGTGGATGTCGATGGGACGGGTCTGCGAAAGCTCACCAGTGGCCCCTATGACGATCGAGAGCCGACGTGGTCTGCCGACGGTCGCTTTGTGGCATTTTCGTCGGACCGCAGCGGGAACTATGACATCTGGACGCTGAACCTCGCGAGCGGCGCACTGCGGCAAGTCACGACGGATGCGGCGGATGACTACATGCCGAGCATCGCTCCAACCGGCGAGGAGATCGCGTTCGTGAGGACGCGTGGTCGTGCGCAACTGGTGCAGGCGATCAACGTTGCTTCGGGTGCAGAGCGTGCCCTGACACCGGTGGAAGGACGATACGACGCGCCGTCATGGGGCCCGGGAGGCACGGTGGTGTACCACACCACGACGCCTAACGCGAGCCGGCTGGAGGTCGATGGCACGCCGCTCACAGGCGGCGAGAACGCCTTCGCGTTCCGCGCGGGGTGGCTGTCGGCACACGAGATCGCCTATGTGTCGGACGGAAAGATCAGGCGCCGGTCGATCGCCGGCGGGGAAGCGCGGACGATCGACTTCACCGCAACGCTCCGCGTCACGCGCGCGGCGTACGCGCGGCGCGTGCGCGACGTCACCTCGCGAACGCCGCGTCGCGCGCTGGGAATCGTGGCCCCGGTGATCTCGCCTGACGGCAAGCAGGTGGCGTTCACGGCGTTGGGCAACCTGTACACCATGCCCGTGGGTGGCGCGCCCGTGCCGGTGACGGATGATCGCTATCTGGACACGGAACCGGCGTGGTCTCCCGACGGTCGCTACCTGGCATGGTCGTCCGATCGTGGTGGCGCGTTGCTGGATCTCTGGCTGTACGACACCAAGACGTCGCAGGTGCGTCGTCTCACCGAGGAGCCCACCTCGGCGATGGGGGCCGCGTGGTCGCCCGACGGGAAGCGCATCGCGTTTCTCGACGTCGATGGCGTGTGGCGTCGTGCCAACGTGTCCGTCGTCGAGGTGGCAACCGGGAAGGTGACACGGGTCCACGAATCCCTGTTCGGTCCGGGCGTGCCGGCATGGTCCACCGATGGAACGCGTATCGCTGTCGCGGCGCTGAGGCCATACTCCGCGCGGTTTCGCGAAGGGACGAACCAGATCCTCACGATGTCAGCCGACGGCGGCGACGATCGATGGTTCGCCCCAGTGGAACATCTGTCCATCGACTCACGCGTGGGGGCCGGCCCGGCGTGGTCGCCGGATGGGACGAAGCTCGCGATCATCTATGAAGGTGTGCTCGCCCTCGTTTCCGTTGCGGCGGACGGTCGCCCGCTCGGGCCCCCGCGACGCCTGACGAGTGAGATCGCGCATGCGCCGAGCTGGACCGGCGACTCGAAGAAGATCCTGTACCAGTCCAACGACCGACTTCGGCTCCTGGATCTTGACAGCGACACCGCGATCGATGTGCCGGTAAACCTCTCGTACACTCCGTCCATTCCCGACTCGCGTGTCGTGGTGCACGCGGGACGCGTGGTCGACGGACGCAGCGACACCGTGCGTGAGAACGTGGACATCATCATCAGCGGCAATCGGATCGAGCGCGTCGTCCCGCACACGGCCGGCAACCTGACAGGGGTGCGCGTGGTGGATGCGTCGCGGCTCACGGTGATGCCCGGGTTGATCGAGTTTCACACGCATCTGCAGAAGGACCTGGGCGAAGCATCCAACCGCGCGTACCTGGCATATGGGATCACGACCGTGCGCAGCCCCGGCGGCACGCCGTACGAGGCGGTGGAGGATCGCGAGGCCGTCGACGCGGGCACGCGTGCGGGGCCGCGCCTGTTTGTGACCGGGTACCTGATGGAGTGGCAGCGCGCGTACTACAAGATGGCGGTGGCCGTGAGCAGCGACGCCCATCTCGATCTCGAGATGCAGCGCGCCAGGCTGCTCCAGCACGACATGCTCAAGAGCTACGTGCGCATGCCTGACCTGCAACAGAAACGCATCATCGAGTTTGCGCATGCGATGGGTGTGCCGGCGGCGTCGCACGAGGTGTTTCCGTCGTCGTTTTCCGGCATCGACGGGACCGAGCATACGACAGGCACCAGTCGACGCGGCTACTCGCCCAAGGCAGCCACGCTCCAGCGATCGTATGATGACGTGGCCAGACTGTTCGCCGCGTCAGGCATGCCGATCACGCCCACGCTGGCGCTCAGTGGCGGTGGACTGCGGCGCCTGCTCGAGAAGGATCCGTCGCTGCGCAGCGACCCGCGGCTCGCGCTGTATCCTCCGTGGCTCCAGGCGCAGGTCGGCGGCGGTGGTGGCGTCGCTGCGGCTGCCGGCCCCGTTGACGCGGCGGCGGGAGGGCGGATGGTCATGGGATTGATGCGCGCCGGCACGCGCATCGTCGCGGGCACCGATACGCCGAACGCGGCGTCGCTTCATGGCGAGTTGTATTCCTACGTGCTGGCCGGCATGACGCCGCGCGAGGCGCTGCGCACCGCCACGATGAACAGTGCCGAGGCTCTGGGACTGAACGCGGGAACGATCGAGGCCGGCAAGCTCGCGGACCTCGTCATCGTCGAGGGCAATCCGTTGGAGGACATCACCGCGACCACGCGGGTGCGCTACACGATTGCGAACGGCCGGGTGTTCGACGTCCGTGATCTGGTCCCACGCTGACCCCATGACGGTGTACCGGCTGCTCGTCGCGCTTGCGCTTGTGTCGGGGATTCATGACACCGGACGAGCGCAGGGGTCAGGACGACGGGCGCGCGAGGTCCTCCGGCTTCACCTCGAGAAGTTCCAGTGGCTCATCGCCAAAGACTCGGCGCGTGTGGATCGACTGCTGACCGACGACGCGCGATTCATCCACTCCAACGGTGTCGTGGAGACCAAACGTGATGTGCTCGACGACTTCCGTACGAAACGGATCGAGTACTTCAACGTCTCCGTCCGTGATTCCAGCGTCCGCGTGTACGACGAGAGAATGGCAGTGGTGACGGGCAAGATGAAGGTCGCGGGCGCTCTCGACGGCAAGCCATACGAGACGGACCTCCTGTACACGGAGGTCTACGTGCTGCGGAATGACCGGTGGCGTCTGGTCACGCGCCACGCGAGCAGACTACCCTAGGACGTCATGACGATCTTCACGATCGGCTTCACCAAGTCATCCGCGGAGCACTTCTTCACACGTCTCGAGAAGGCCCGTGTCCGGACAGTCGTCGACATACGGCTGAACAACGTGTCGCAGCTCGCGGGGTTCACGAAGAAAGACGACCTTCGCTACTTCCTCCAGGCGATTGGCGGCATCGGCTATGAGCATCGTCCCGAGCTGGCACCGACGCAGGACATCATCGATGGCGTTCGAAAGAAGGGCGGCGACTGGAAGACATTCGAGAAGAAGTTCCTGCAGCTGATCGCGAGTCGGCATGTCGAGAGAACGATGTCGCGTGCGGCGCTTGACGGCGCCTGTCTGCTGTGCAGCGAAGACACGCCGGAGCATTGCCATCGTCGCCTCGTGGCCGAGTATTTCAAGGGCAAGTGGGGCGGTATGGACATCGTCCACCTGTGAGCCGCCACGCATCTCGCCAAGAGTGGCCGTCCGTGGAATCAGCGCGGGGCATGCGCCCAGGGAGCATCAGGGCATTCTACTCACGGTGAATAGGCGGACCGATGAGGCTACCATAGCTTGCCATCATCGGATCTTTCACCGGGCTCGTGCTGGACTGGCACGACTTCATGTCCAGGAGAAGGCACCCATGGCTGCATCGAGACAGACCACTACACGCCGCATGGCCAAGACGGCGAGTCGAAGCGTCGGCAAGACCATTGCTCGCGCCAGGGGCCAGGCGCGCAAGGTCGCGAAGTCGACGGCATCGCTCTCGGTTGCCCGTGCGCGGCGCGCGGCCGACGCTACGTTGGAGCGCGCGAGCGAAACGGCACAGCGCGCGAAGAAAAAGGTCACGCGACTCGCGAAGGACGTCGTCGACAAGGTAAGTGGCCGGGACAAGGACAAGCGCAAGAAAGCGGCGATTGCCGCCACGATCCTTGGCGCCGCTGCTGTGGCGCTGGCCGTGGGACAGGCGCGACAACCCAAACGCCGACTGTTCGGGCGCTGAGCACGATGGGGCGCGCCCCCTTCGCACACGCTTGGGCGTCACTCCCGGTGCGGAACGCCACAATCGAAGGTCTGAGCCGTTCGCCCTTCGACATGATGCTGGCGAGCGAATCCAAACGTCATGGATGCCGATGGCCGCAACGTGCGTCGCCTAACGACGAGCCTGCAGGTCCAGGGGCAGCCCAGCCGGTCGCGGGATGGGCGTCGGGTCCTGGTCTCGGCGAGCGGTACCGGGCACAGCGAAGTCTATCTCGTGACGATCGACGATCACCCAGTGTCGTGCGACTCACGCGTGGAACAGAGGGGCCGGCGGTAGCCGCGACTGACCGTCGATGCGAGATGGTCCGGGCGGGCCAACCGCTACATCACGCCGCACCCCTCCGGTTTCGCACATTTGGGATCAATCGGCGGCAACTTCAACCGCGCCAGCTCCGCATTCACGGCTGCAAGTTCGGTCCGCCACACGTCCGCCAGCCGATCCGTGTAGCCCTTCAGCTCCCTGGTGAGAATCCCGAAGATCTCCGGCATGTTGTTCGTCGGCCGTCCATCGCCCCGCTCCGACATCGAGAGCAGGTTCGCCAGCCGGTTGTTCACTTTGATCGGGAAGTTGAGCGGATCCTGCCCACTCTGGTTGCGCACCTGGTAGACGCTCTCTTCCACTCCCGTCGCGCTCGTGCGCAGCGTCTCACCCTTCGACGTGAGCGTTCCGTCGCTCGACTTCTTGAGTCGATCATCCAGCTGCGCCTTTACGCGCCGGATGTCGATCACGGCCTGATTCGCCTCCGTTACCTTGTCACGCACCTGCCGGCCGAACGTGTACTGTGCGCGCAGGTCCGCGTCGGTCACATCCGCGATCCACGGATTCCGTTTGACCACGACCGGCGCCGTGTATGCTCTGCCGTCCGCCGTTAGGCGTACGGTGTAGCGGCCCGGTGGCACGGCAGGCCCGTTGGTGCCCGCGCCCCAGAGGATCATGCCCGGGAATGACACGGCACTCTGCGAGCGGAGATCCCAGGTGATCCGGTTGAGTCCGGCCGCGTTCGGCAGCGGCGTGGCGGCGTTGCGTGCAAAGCCGCCGGGGGCCGCCGTCGTGTCGCGCGGCATCGTGTCGGGTTCGTACGATCGCAGGACCGTACCGGCCGAATCCAGCACCTCGAGCAAGGCTCGCTTGGGGGCGCTCTTGAGCCACCAGCTGAACGTTACACCGGTGCCGGACCGCGTCGCCACCGGCGGTGTGAACAGGTGTCCATCCGCTGCCAGAGCGCTCGACTCCACCTGGCGCAGCGGCGCGATGTTGTCGAGTACCCAGAAGCCGCGGCCGTGGGTGCCGATCACCAGCTCGTTCCCCTCCACGATCAGGTCGGCCACGGGCGCATCCGGCATGTTGAGGCGGAGACTCTGCCACGATGCGCCATCGTCATACGAGATGTACACGCCATGCTGCGCGGCAGCGTACAGGAGCCCGCGCCGCGTGGGATCTTCGCGCACCGCGTGCACGTAGTCGTCGGCGCGAATGCCGCTGACGATCCTGGTCCACGTGCGACCGTAGTCGCTGGTCTTGAAGATGTAGGGCGAGAAGTCGTTGAGCAGCGGCTTACGCACCGAGATGTACGCAGTGCCCGACGCGAAGTTCGACGCGTCGATCTGGCTGACGCGACCGAACTCGGGCATGTCCTTTGGCGTCACGTTCGTCCAGGTCTTCCCGAGGTCGCGCGTCACGTGCACCAGCCCATCGTCGGAACCCGTCCAGATCACGTTCGCGTCGCGCTTGCCGGGGCCCACCGAGAAAATGACGCCGTACACTTCCGGTCCGTTCATGTCCCCGGTGATCGGGCCACCAGACTTCTCCTGCGTTTCGGGCGCATGACGTGTGAGGTCGCCACTCAGGTTCATCCAGGTCTTGCCACCGTCGCGCGTGCCCCACAGCCGTTGCGACGAAACAAACAGCAACTTCGGGTCAGCCTTGGAGAAGATGATAGGGAACGTCCACTGCCACCGCTCCTTGATCTCCTTGGACGGCTCGCCCGAATAGAACCATGGGTAGGGATTCACCTCGCGCGACGAGCCGATCCGCCGGTTGAACTTGTCGACGTAGGCTCCATTGTTCGTGCCCGAGTAGAAGAGATCGGGCTCGAGCGGATCGGGCGCGATGTACCCGGGCTCACCGCCCCCTGCGACGTACGAGACCGCCATGCCGCCGGCGGTGATGTCGCGCGACTGGCCGCCACCTCCACCGCCGCCACCACCGCGTCGCCCGCCAACGCCAAACCCGAATGCACTCGCGTTCCAGTTGAAGGGCACGCAGAGCGTGCTGTTGTCCTGCTGGGAGCCGCAGACGTGATAGGGAACGTGCGTCGTCGTGATGACGTGGTAGAACTGCTCCGTGGGATAGTCCTGCGCGGTCCAGCGGCCACCGGTATTCGTGGAGACCGCACCGCCGCCGTCATTCCCGACTACGAGATGCGTCGGATCATCGGGGTCGATCCAGAGATCGTGGAAGTCTCCGTGCGTGCCGCCGCCGTTGTTCGTCAGCGTTTTCCCGCCGTCGGTCGAACGGAACTGCGATGTATTCTGCAGGTAGACCACCTCGGCGTTCTTCGGATCGGCGAAGACGTGCGTATAGTAAAAGGCCCGCTGCCGGATCGAGCGGTTGTCGTTCACCAGCGTCCAGCTCGCGCCGGCGTCGTCGCTCCTGAACAGACCGCCCTTGTCGTTCTCCACGAGCGCGTACACGCGACTGGCGTTCGCACCCGACACCGCGACACCGATCCGGCCGACGAGCCCCGTCGGCATGCCGGGATTGCGGGTGATCTCCGTCCAGGTCTCGCCACCATCGGTGCTCTTGAACAGTCCGCTGCCGGTACCGCCGCTCGACATCTGGTATTCCTTCCGATACGCCTCCCACAGCGCGGCATACATCACGCTGGGATTCGTCCGGTCGATTGAAAGGTCGATTGCCGCAGTGTTGTCGTCACGAAACAGCACCTTCCGCCACGACTTCCCACCGTCGGTACTCTTGAACACACCACGTTCCGCGTTAGGCACGCTGTACTTGCCGAACGCCGCGACGAAGACGATCTCCGGATTCGTCGGGTGAATACGGATCTTCGAAATCCCGTGGGATTCGGAGAACCCCAGGTGCGTCCAGGTCTTCCCCGCGTCGGTGCTCCGGTACACGCCGTCACCGGGCATGATGTTGCCGCGGATGCAGGTCTCGCCCATTCCGATGTACACGATGTCGGGATTGGTCTCACTGACGGCGACCGCCCCTACCGATGCGCTCCGTATCAACCCATCCGTGACGGGCGCCCAGGTCTCTCCGCCGTCGGTCGTCTTCCAGAGGCCGCCACCGGTCGCACCGAAGTAGGCCTCGTTCCTCCGTCCCCTGACGCCCGTGGACGCTATGGACCGGCCGCCCCTGTCGGGCCCGATATTGCGCCAGCGATAGGCACTCAGCAGAGCCGAATCGAGCACGACGGGACGGACCTCCACTGCCGCGGCGGCGGGACGCTGTGCCGAGGCGGGTACACGACCAACCAGGGAGGCCACGGCCATTGCCGAGCCGGTGACGAGGAAACGGGAAGGAAGCATTGGGGTCGTGGGGTGTCGGGTGCGCGGCGAGAAAGTACCTCGCCGGCGCCGATCCTGCACGTCCCCTCAGGGGTGCTGCCACGGGGCCTCGCCCAAACAGCACAACGCTAGCCGGAGGGTGGGGCGGCCTCCAACCAGCGTCGTCTCCGGAACTCGGTGGCGGCCACGCGCGAGCGCGCGATCATCACCCTCTGTGTGTCAGCGGGCGCGTGCCAAAGTGGCGGTGGCGGCCACGCGCGGGCGCGCGACCATCACCTGTCACCATTCGTTAGGCACACACCAGCGCGGCGTGGAATGGCTGGTTCGCGAGGCCTCCACCGAAGAACAGCAGGCTGCGAACCTGCACACCGATCGAGGTCGGACCGGGTCCCGGCGTGATTTCCACGGTGGCCGGGCTAAACGGCACCGCTGGCCCAATGGAGCCACGCGTGGCCACTGCCGCACAGGTGCTCGCCACGTTCCGGTTGGTCGTGACCGTATAGTTCCCGGTGGACGGTCGGCCGGACGTGGTCGTGGCATTGCCCCGTTGCAACATACCGTTGGCCTTTACAACGGCGAACCGCGTCTGCGCCACGTTGGGACACACGACCGCGAGATGAAACGGGACCCCGTCCTGCAGGCCACCGCCAGGGTTCTTGGTCTCGACGTACACCGTGTTGGAGTTCACGTGACTCGCCGTGTACACCCCAGATGGCGAGAACACCAGCGCGTTTCCAGGATCAGCGACCGTCGCTACGTACGCGCACGCCGATATGTTCGATGAGAAGGTGACTTCGTAGCGGCCGAAACCCAGAGGTGTCAGCGAGGTGCCTGCCGATCCTCGGACGAGCCCGCCTGTATAGTCCACCACGGCAAACGGAATCCCGGCGTCGCCGCAGCTGACGACGAGATGGAATGGCGCATCCGTCAACCCACCACCTTGATTCTTGGTCTCGACGAACACCCCATTCGCGTTCAGGTGACCACCTGCCGCAAACGCTTGAACCGCCTGACTGTATGCATTGGCGGTCGTGGCGATGTAGGCGCATTGACTGACATCGCGATTGAACGTCACCTCGTATTGTCCCGGTCCGAGATACGTTGTTGCAGAAACCTGGTTCCCACGAACAAGACCTCCGCCCATGTTGACGACAGCGAACGGGTGGCTCGTTGCGGCGATGGTCACATCTTCCGTGGCGCCACCAGCGCGTGAAGCATCGAATGGAGCGATGCCGCGCGGACTCGTCGCATCCTCACATGCGACCATGGTCATGAGTAGTGCACTTCCCAGAATGACCGGCTTCATAAACCCTTCCTCCCCTCCACACTGTTGTTTGGAAGCACCGCGCCTATCGCGGCGTGTCCACCACGAGGAACGGACGGAGCGTGTGACCTTTCTCATTCGGTCTCGTCGACGTAGCCCTGGAGTCAGGGCTGTGTCCGCCATGAGGGCGGTCGAGGCGAGGTGGCGGCGCCGAAACTCCTCACTGAAGTACACCCGCGAGTCGGTCCCTGCGCGCGCGGGGCGCAGCCTGACGAGGCCAGGTGATGATCTCGCCGCACCAGTCCAGTGAGGGTCTGTCCGCAGGAGAACCGTCGATGAGCTTTCCGTTCGACCGCCGATCGTATCGACTCCCCTACCCACCGACCGCGCGCGCGAAGTTCTCGGTCGACGGGAAGGAGCTCGCCCTGGTTGACTGCTCCGAACGGGGACTGCGGTACCTGGGTGATGTGAAGGACCCACCGGAGATCGGCACGCGCATCGCAGGCACCGTTAAGCTGCTGAGCGGCGGCCCGGCTATTCATGTCGAAGGCTCCGTCGTGCGCATTCAGTCCGGCGAGGTGGCGGTTGAACTGGATGCGCCGGGCATTGGCGTTCAGGCCCTGTTTTCGGAGCAGCGCTACCTGGCGCGTCGTTTTCCGGCGCGTTTCCGCGGCTGAGCGGTCAATACCCGTCGGCATCAGTGCAGGCAGGCGGCATCCCTTGGGAGCCGGACTGAAATGCTGCCCGCTTCTGCCAAACCGACCCATGGCATGCGTTCCCGCTTCGCGTATTCTTGTGCTCGTCGGCTCGGGGAACATGCCCGCCGATGACTACCCGAAGGCACCCGCTCCCTCCACTGCTTCCAGCACACCAATACCCCGGACCTGATGTGAGAACCATGACGCTCGCCTTCGGGTGACGGTCGCGACTCAGGACGGACCATCGCCCGGTGCAGCGCGAGCCACGTTTGCCAGTCGGTTCGGCGCCGTCATCACCCTGATCGGTGTCGCGACCGGATTGGGGAATATCTGGCGCTTCCCGTATATGGTGGGGCGGTTCGGGGGTGCGGCGTTCGTTCTCGTGTACGTGGGAGTGGTGCTGGCGATCGGTGTGCCAGGACTGATGGCGGAGTTTGCGCTTGGTCGGCACACGCGCCGGGGACCAGTGGGCGCCTTCGCCGCCGGTGGGCTCCCCTTCGGACGGCAGCTGGGATGGTTCTTCTTCTTCGTCGTCACCGCCGCGACGGCGTACTACGTGGCGGTGATCGGGTGGGTGTTGTATTACGCCGTTGCCGAGCTCGCGGCGCCGATGGGGGTGTCGGTCACTCCGGCGGACATTCTTCCGCCTGACGAGGGTTTTGCACCCAAGAGCTTTCTGTTGCAGCTGATCTGCACGGGCCTGGTCGCTCTGTCGTGCGCCCTCGTGCTGATCCGTGGTCTGCGCTCCGGCATCGAACGCGTGAGCCTCGTCATCATGCCCGCGTTGCTGGTGATCCTCGTGGTACTCCTGGCGCGGTCGCTCACGCTGGATGGCGCGATGGAAGGCGTTCGCTGGTACATCCTGAAGGTGCGCTTCGAGGATATCGACGCCAAAGTCGTGATGGCGGCACTGGGGCAGGCGATCTTCTCCCTCTCGTTAGGCGGAACGTTCATGGTCGTGTACGGATCGTACCTCGCCGCGGGAGAGGATCTGCGCAGTGCGGCCGTCTGGACCGCAGGTGGCGATACCGCATCGGGCCTCCTCGCCGGACTGGCGATCTTCCCCGCAGTCTTCGCCCTGGGTCTGGAACCGGCGTCCGGCCCGAGTCTGATCTTCGCGACTCTGCCCCGCGTCTTCGAAGGCATTCCCTTCGGCTGGGTGTTTGGGTTGCTGTTTTTCCTGGGACTCTTCGGTGCCGGGTATCTTTCCGCGGTTGCCGCGTACGAGGTGCTCGTCGCGGGGCTCACGGACAACACCCGCCTGACGAGACGGCGTGCCGTGTGGCTGGTGTCGGCCGCGACGTTCGTGTTCGCGATGCCGCCCGCCATCAACAATCGTATCTTTGTGCCCTGGGACCTCACCTTCGGCTCCGGTATGCAGACGCTGGGCGCACTCCTCGCGGTGGTCACACTCGGCTGGTGCGTCAACCGCTCGGACGCGCTTTCGGAGCTCACGAGTCAGGGTGAGCGTCCGGTGCCCGTGTGGCTCATAACCTGGATCCGATGGGGAATTCCCACCGCGATCATTGCCGTCGGGATCTGGTGGCTCGCCACCGCAGTGCTCGGAGCCGCCAGCGACGTCTGAACACGCCCGCAGGTGCTGTTGCATGTGCCGAGCCTTGCGATGCTGTCCAACGCGAGGAGCCCAGTGTCACAGGTGGAACCGCCTGACCTCGCATTGACGTGAAGTGCGCACACTGTTCGATTCGCGGCTCTCCGCTCTTGCAGCTCTCCGCTCGCAGTCGATGCCCGTCTCGGTTTCCAGTTCAAGCCTGATCTACCGGTCCCTCAAAGACGCGGGGGTGCGCATTGTCTCCGCCCTCCCCGAGACCTGGCTCGTACACCTCATCAGAATGGCCGAGGAAGACGACGAGATGACGCTGGTTCGGCTCGCCAAGGAAGAGGAGGGCGTGGGAATTTCAGCGGGCGCGCACCTGGCCGGCGTGAAGTCGGCAATGCTGATGCAGAACCACGGATTTCTTGCCTCGGTCAACGGCATCGTGTCGTGCGCGCAGCTCTATCGCATTCCGCTGTTGATGCTGATCAGCGCGCGCGGGGCATTCGGCGAGCGCGATCCCTGGCAGACCGAAGGAGGTGGCGTCACCGAGCACGTGCTCACCGCACTCCGCATTCCTCACATCTGCCTTGATGCGCCGGAACAGGTAGCCCGGCGGATCGCCCAGGGGCAGACGCTGGCGCATTCGGCCAGTCGTCCTGTTGCGCTGCTGTTGGGCCGCGACCTCATGTGGGAGGACTGATGCGCCGACTCGACGCGTTACAGGCGGTCTATCCTGACCTCGAGAGGTGCGTGGTGGTGACGATCATGGGAGCCGTTGCCGCGGAGCTGCAGTCACTCGGCCATCGTCCCAACTTTTTCTACCTGCAGCACGCGATGGGGCTGGCGAGTTCACTGGGGCTTGGCCTCGCGCTGAGCCGCCCGGAGCTGCAGGTAGTCGTGTTCGATGGCGATGGGTCCCTGCTGATGAACCTTGGCGGTCTCACGACGCTGGCGCGGTATCGCCCGCGCAATCTGTTGCACGTGGTCTTTGACAACGAGAGTCTGTTGTCCGTCGGGGGCTTTCCCACAGCGACGAGCACCGGAAGCGATCTGGCCGCGATCGCCGCGGCCGCCGGTGTGCCACGCACGCAAACCGTACGCACGCTCGACGAGTTTCGCGACGCCTTTGCGGCGGGGCTGGCAGCGCATGACCTGACGACGCTGGTGGCCAAGGTCGACGCCCTGGGCCCGAGCGGCTACGTCACAGACCTCTCCCTGCTCGAGAATCGGTATCAGTTCCAGCGGCACCTGCGAGACATTCGAACCCCAGGGTGAGCCCATGTCGGTCCTTGCACAGCTGATCGAAGATCTCAATGCCGGTCGCCTCAAGGTGATCGACCTCACCCAGCCCCTGGGCCCCGACACGCCGGTGATTGGACTTCCGCCGCAGTTCGGCGCCTCGCCCGGCGTCTCGATCGACGTGATCTCGAAGTTCGACGGCAAGGGTCCGGCCTGGTATTGGAACACGATCCGAATGGGTGAGCACACCGGCACGCACTTCGACGCACCGGTTCACTGGATCTCCGGAAAGGATCTGCCCGACAACTCCTGCGATACCATTCCGCCGGAGCGTTTCGTCGGTCCAGCGTGCGTGATCGATGTCGTGGGAGAGGTGGCAACAAATCCGGACTTCCTGCTGCTGCCGGAGCACGTCGCGGGATGGGAGGCGGACCATGGTCGAATTCCCAAGGGCGCCTGGGTGTTGCTGCGGAGTGGTTGGAGTGCGCGGACCACACCCGCCGAGTTTCTGAACGTGCAGTCCGACGGGCCGCATAGTCCGGGCTTTCACGCGAGCACGTCCAGGCTGCTCGCGCACGAGCGCGACGTGCTCGGCGTCGGCGTGGAGACGGTAGGAACCGACGCCGGCCAGGCGGCCATGTTCGACCCGCCGTTTCCCAATCACTGGACGATGCACGGCGCGGGCAAGTTCGGACTTGCCAGCCTGCGTAACCTCGACAAACTGCCTCCAACGGGTGCAATCGGGATTGCCGCGCCGCTCAAGCTGGTGAACGGGAGCGGGAGTCCGCTGAGGGTGCTGGCAATTACGCCGTAGCGGGAGCAGAGAGCTGTGAACGGAGAGCGGAGGGCAGGAAGACGACTCGGCGCACGCGGCTCCACCTTTCCCGCTCGCTGCTTCCCGCTGGTTACTCGGCGCGTCGACAGCGTCGGCCCTGCGTGTGTTGGTCCACAGTTCGTGTGCCCACACCCGTCTGTCGTGCGACTGCGAAGATCCCTCGAGGTGGTTGCCCTCGGAAGGCGCGCCTTCTTCTCTCGATCCCGATGTGGCGTCAGACTTCACGCGAGCAATTCCACCTGGCGGGGTCGTCGAGGGTCCACATGAGAATCCATCTGGCCGTCATCGCCGCGCTGGTGTCGACGACGAGTATGACAGCGGTCCCGCTCTGCGTCGAAGCCCAGGCGCAGCGGTGGTGGTCGGACCTGAAGGCCCTCTCGCACGACTCGATGCGCGGACGCGAGACGGGGAGCCCCGAGCACAGAAAGGCGGCGCAGTACGTCGCTGATGCGTTCAGAAAGGCAGGGCTCACTCCCCTCGGCACCAAGGCGTTCTTCCAACCGGTGCGTTTCATTACCCGCGGCATCGACGAGACTCGGTCCGAGCTCACGCTCATCCGGAGCGGGCGCGAGGAACGGCTCACGTTAGGCGAGGATGCTGCATTCGTGCTGCGCGCCCCGCTCGCCCCGCGCGCGGAGGCGCCCCTCGTCTTCGCAGGCTATGGCCTGGACCTGCCGGCGTACGGGATCAACGACCTCCTCGGACTCGAGCTGCGCGGCAAGATCGTGGTCTACATGGCTCAGGTGCCGCGCGGGGTCCCGGGACCCGTCATCTCGCATTCGCGCGCCCAGGCGTGGGAGACCTTCCGGCAGCATGGGGCGGTGGGGATGATCGCCCTGGCCGGGGCCCGGGCGTCGGACACCGCGTTCGTGCGGCAGGTCCGCAACCGCGGGGCACCGCAAATGACGCTCGCCGATCCCGCGCTCGATGCTCAACGCGGAAACAGGCTCTCCCTGGTGTTCAACGCCGCCCGTGCGGAAAAGCTGTTCGAGGGAGCTCCCGCGACGTTCGCCTCGATCGCAGTCAAAGCCGACAGCGGGCTTCCCCTCCCGCATTTCGATCTCCCGGTGCGGCTGCGCTCGCGCACGCACCTTACGATGAGCTCCGTCAGCTCTGACAACGTCATTGGCCTGCGGCGCGGGAGCGACCGTACGCTGCGGAACGAGTACGTGGTGCTCACTGCGCACCTCGACCACGTCGGCATCGGCCGGCCGGTGAACGGGGACAGCATCTACAACGGCGCGATGGACAACGCCTCGGGCACGGCCCTGCTGATGGAAACCGCGCGCGCCCTTCAGGAGCACAACGTCGTGCACCGGCGCTCGATTCTGTTCGTGGCTGTGACGGCCGAGGAGAAGGGGCTGCTGGGGTCGCGCTTCTATGCGAACCACCCCACCGTGGGGTCGCGGCTGATCGTCGCGAACCTCAACACGGACATGTTCCTGCCCCTGATGCCGGCGAAGCTGATCATGGTCAACGGGCTCGAGGAATCCGATCTCGCTGCTGACGCCCGCCGCGCCGGCGACGCGTTAGGCATGGCGATCATCACCGATCCCGAGCCAGAGGAGAACCGGTTCATCAGGAGCGACCAGTACAGCTTCATTCTGCGTGGCATCCCCGCGCTCAGCCTCAAGGTGGGCTTTCGCCGCGATTCCCCGGAGCACGAGATCGTCAAGCGCTTCCGGGCAACGCGGTACCACCTCCCACAGGACGACGCGGACCAGCCGCTGGATCTGCAAGCGGCCGAGGACTTCGGGAGGTTCTACCTCCGCCTCGTACAGGAGGTCGTCAACCGCGACACGCGGCCAAACTGGAACGCGGAGTCGTTCTTCAGGCAGTTCGCGCGGTGACGGTCACCGCCCCGCCGGCACCGAGCGGCTCCAGCTGGCCACCGCGTTTTGGCCCCCTCGGCCGTATTCCCTTGGCTCGGCCATTCATCGGGACTCTCATCTCACGGAGCGCTTATGTCCGGAACGTTCGTGAACCGCAGGTTCAAGCCGCTTGCCCTGCTCGCGCTCGGCGCGCTGGCCAGTCCCGTCACCCTCTTCGGGCAGAGCGGAGACTGGTCGCCCAAGGAGGTTCTGGCCAAAGAGTCCTACGTTCGGCCGCCGGCGGTGATCGAGCGATTAGTGGATGCACCGCGGCAGACCAACGTCTCGCTCACCAACCTGAGCCCGGACCGGAAGTTCTTCCTCGATACGCGCTCGGCTGGACTCCCCACGCTACAGAGCTTCGGGAAAGCACACTACTACTTTGCCGGCCTTCAGGTCGACTTCAAGGCAAACCGTGCGCGTGCGCTCACGACGCGCGGTAGCGCCGGCTTGACGGTGGTGGATGCCGCCACTGGCAAAACGCGATCCATCGAGATCCCGAAGGGCGCCACCGTGAGCGCACCGGAGTGGTCGCCTGACGCGACGCGCATCGCCTTCATTGCCAACTTCGACGATGCCTCCCGGCTGTATGTGGCCGACCTTGCCACCGGCAAGTCGAAGCAGCTCGTCGCCACACCGCTCCTTGCGACACTGGTGACGCAGGTGGCCTGGAGCGCCGATGGCAAGAGCCTCTTCACCGTGCTCATTCCCGACAATCGCGGCGTCGAGCCAAAGCGTCCGGAGATCGAGACGGGTCCGCTCGTCCGTCTCACCGATCCGGCCAAAAACCCGCAGCGTGTCTTCGCCTCGCTCCTCCGCGATCCCTTCGAGAAGGCGCAGATGAAGTACTTCGTCACCGGCCAGCTCGCGATCGTCGATGCCAAGACCGGCACGGTGAAGAAGGTGGGTGGTCCGGGTATGATCTCCGGTGCCGATGCCTCACCGGACGGCAAGTATGTCCGCGTGACCGTGATGCAGGAGCCGTTCTCGTACATCGTTCCCTACGGCAACTTCGGCCAGGTGGAGCAAGTGTGGGACACCGAGGGCACGGTCGTCGCCGAGTTGGCCAAACGTCCCCTGCGAACCGGCGACAGCGGTGACGGGTTCGGTCCTCCCGGCGCCGCCGCCGACTCCGGCGCCCGCGGCTTTGCCTGGATGCCGAACGGGCAGGGGCTCTCGTACCTCAAGCAGGATCCGGCGCCCGCCCGAGCCGGCGGCGACACGAGCGACGCACCGCGCGGGCCTAACGCGGCGCGGCGCAAGGACAAGCTCTATCAGTGGCTCCCGCCGTTCACCAAGGGGAGCGAGAAGGTGCTCCTGGAGAGCGACAACCGCATTGGTGGCGTGCTTTTCTCCGAGGACGCCTCGCTGGCCTTCGTCGCCGAGAACACGACGGGCACCGGCCATGTGTATGCGGCGTACTTCAACGAGCCGGCAAAGAAATACACCATCTGGCGGCTGCGCGGCATCAATGCGAGCGTCGGTAGCGGCGGGTTTGGCTTCGGTGGTGGTGGCGGCCGCGGCGGTACAGGGGACGACTCTGTCACCTTCTATCAGAATCCCGGAAACCTGGTGACCAAAACCGGCACGATGGGTCGCGATGTGGCCCAGATCTCGGCCGATGGACGGTACGCGTTTCTCCGCGGCACGAAGTACTTCAAAGATTGGGAGACCCAGGCCCCCCGCGGCTTCGTCGACAAGGTCGAGATCAAGACCGGGCAGAAGGCGCGCCTGTTCGAGGGAACGGCCGACGTGTTCGAGTCGGTAACCGCGTCGCTCGACGACGACATGACCCGGATGGTCGTGACCCGCGAGTCACCGACCATGGTGCCTAACGCGGTGCTGCGCAACGGCAGCGGCGCCGCGGTGAGCCTCACCACCAATGCCGATCCCACTCCCGAGTTCACCAAGGCACTCCGCAAGCGCGTCAGGGTGACGCGGTCCGACGGCATCACCTTCGTGGTGAACCTCACCCTTCCGGCCGACTACCGCGACGGCACGCGGCTCCCGGCGATGCTCTGGCTCTATCCGTACGAATACACCGACCAATCGGGCTATGATCGCACGCTGCGGAGCGAGAACATCAATCGCTTCCCGCAGGGTGGCCCGCGCACGATCGAGTTCCTCGTGTTGCAGGGCTACGCGGTCGCGAACTTCTCGCCCCCAGTGATCGGGTCGTCGGGCCGGATGAACGACAACTACGTCTCCGACCTGCAGCGCAACCTGATCGCGGTCATCGATGAGCTGGACCGTCAGGGCTTTATCGATCGCACACGGTTAGGCATCGGCGGCCACAGTTACGGTGCCTTCACGACGGTGAACGCGCTGGTGCACACGCCGTACTTCAAGGCGGGGATCGCCGGCGATGGCATGTACAACCGCACGCTCACGCCGTTCAACTTCCAGAGCGAGCGCCGCGACTTCTTTGAGGCGCAACAGACCTACCTCGAGATGTCGCCCTTCCTGCAGGCCGACAAGCTGCAGGGTGCGTTGCTCATGTATCACTCGATCGAGGATCAGAACGTCGGCACCGCGCCCATCAGCTCCGAGCGCATGATGCACGTGCTCGAAGGGCTCGGCAAGACAGCCTCGCTGTACATGTATCCGTACGAGGACCATGGTCCAGCTGCGCGCGAAACGCTCCTCGATCAGTGGGCCCGGTGGACCGCCTGGCTCGATGTGCACGTGAAGAACGCCACAACGCCTGCACTGCCGAAGGTGACGTCCGAGCAGTAAAGCCCGACGACTGCCTCCACCCAACGGGCCGGCCTCAACCGCCGGCCCGCTGTCGTCTTGACGGAACATGGGGCGCACCTAGAATCGACGGCTCTGCTCGCTTCACCTTCCTACCCCGTCTTCCTGTGTCCCAAGCCGCCGCCGCAACGGACACCGAAGCTCCCCTTCTCAGCGTCAGCAACCTGGAAGTCGTCTACAGCGACGTCATCCTGGTGCTGCGAGGCGTCAGCTTGCGAGTGCCACACCGCGGCATCGTGGCGCTCCTCGGTGCCAACGGTGCGGGAAAGACGACACTCCTGCGCGCCGTTACGGGACTTCTCCCCGTTCATCGTGGCCGCGTGACCAAAGGACAGGTGGCCCTGAGTGGGCACTCCATTCTCTCGGCGCCGGCGCCGTCCATCGTCAGGCGCGGAGTCGCGCAGGTGATGGAGGGACGACGACTCTTTTCTGAGCTCTCCGTCGAAGAGAACCTTCGTGTCGGCGGGTTCGTCCGCACGGCGGCGGAAACGCGGGTGGCACTCGAGCGCGTCTACACGCTGTTCCCCAGGCTGGCAGAGCGCCGTGGGGCAATCGCCGGGTACCTCTCCGGCGGTGAGCAGCAGATGGTGGCGATCGGGCGTGCACTGATGTCCACGCCACAGTTGCTGCTGCTCGACGAGCCTTCGCTTGGCCTGGCTCCGAAAGTCGTCGCCCAGGTGCGCGAGATCATCCAGGCCGTGCACGCCAACGGCACGAGCGTCTTGCTGGTGGAGCAGAATGCGTCGATGGCACTGTCGGTTGCGCGCTACGGGTACGTGCTGGAGAACGGCAAGGTCGTTCGCGATGGCACCAGCGACGTCTTGCAGGATGATCAGGACGTACGCGAATTCTACCTGGGGAAGGGCGGCGACCGTCGCTCGTTCCGCGACGTCAAGACCTATCGCCGGAAGAAGCGCTGGAGCGCATGACACAGCCGCTGCTCGAGGTCCAGGGAATCACGCTCCGCTTTGGCGGTGTGGTGGCGCTCTCCGACGTGAGCTTCACGGTTCGACCTGGTGAGCTGTTCGCGATCATCGGGCCCAACGGGGCGGGCAAGACGTCGATTTTCAACTGCCTCAACGGGGTCTACCATCCCAGTGAAGGCACCATTCGACTCGGGGCTACCGTGATCAGCGGACGTCGGCCGGTCGAGACAGCGCGCCTTGGCATCGCCCGGACGTTCCAGAACCTCGGTCTGTTCAGTCACCTGACCGTCCTCCAGAACATTCTGCTCGGCCGCCACGTCCACATGAGCGCCGGCGTTCTGGCCGGGGCGCTCTGGTGGGGCAAAGCCCGCCGCGAGGAGCTGGCCCACCGTCGACGCTGCGAAGACATCATCGATCTCCTGGAGCTGGAGCCCTATCGCTTTGCTCCGGTGGCGACGCTCCCCTACGGCGTGCGCAAGCGGGTGGAGGTCGCGCGCGCCGTGGCCATGGAGCCGCGCCTGCTCCTGCTCGACGAGCCC
Source organism: Gemmatimonadaceae bacterium (assembly GCA_052387735.1). Taxonomy (GTDB): domain Bacteria; phylum Gemmatimonadota; class Gemmatimonadetes; order Gemmatimonadales; family Gemmatimonadaceae; genus RBC101. The sequence goes on along the minus strand of JBQTIW010000126.1, from coordinate 16,440 downwards.
GCAGCCGGGATGAACCTCGAGGAGACCGAAGACATGGCCCGCTACATCCGCGAGATCAACGAAGAATTGCAGGTAGCCATGCTGCTGGTCGAGCACGACATGCAGCTGGTGATGGATCTCGCACATCGTGTCATGGCGATGGATTTCGGGAAGGTCCTGGCGATTGGCTCCCCCGAGCACGTGCGCGACCATGCGTCGGTGATCGAGGCGTACCTGGGCGTGGTCTCGTGAGCTCGCGAATTGCGCGTGGGCCGCCGTTGCCGCAGGCCGATGTCTCCACGCTCCCGCAGCTGTTGCGCCAGAACGCCGCCCGGTTCTCGCGCCAGATAGCCATCCGCCACAAGGATCTCGGCTTGTGGCACGAATACACCTGGAGTGACTACGCGGAGCGGGCCGCACGCGCCGGCCTCGGTCTCGCCGCGTTAGGCGTCCAGCCGGGAGATCGCGTGGCGATCCTCGGCGAGAACCGGCCCGAGTGGCTCTGGAGCGACATCGGGGCCCAGGGCGTCGGGGCGATCGTCGTGGGCGTCTACTCGACCAGTCCCGCCGCCGAGGTCGAGTATATCCTCGACCATTCGGGCTGCGTTGCGGCGATCGTCGAGGACGAGGAGCAGCTCGACAAGCTCCTCCAGGTACGCGAGCGACTGCCAGGACTCCGGCACATCATCCTCATCGAGCCGCGCGGGGCGCGGCAGCATCTCGAGTGCGGAGCCGCGATCACATTCGACCTGCTCAGCGCCCGTGGCGCCGAGGTGCCGCTTGCGGCGTTCTGGACGCGCGTCGATACGCTCGATCCGGGCGCAGTCGCCATCATTGTCTACACCTCCGGAACGACAGGCCCGCCCAAGGGAGCGATGCTCAGTCACGCCAACCTTCACGCGACTGGGCTTGCCTGGAAGGCCGTGTGGGGCGCGTCGTCCAACGATGAGTTGCTCTCTTACCTTCCCCTCTGTCACATCCTCGAGCGCGCGCTGAGCACCGTGGTGGCACTTGCAGCGCCGTACCGGGTGAATTTCGGCGGTGGGGGCGAGTCACTGGTGAGCGATCTACGCGAAGTACAGCCGACGCTCTTCGTCGGCGTCCCGCGTGTGTGGGAGAAGATGCTGGCCGGCATCGAGATCAGGATGGCCGACGCCTCGTGGCTCAAGCGCGTCAACTATCGTTTCTGGATCAGGCAAGGCACTGCGCTCGCACGCAAACGCCTGGCCGGCACTGCCTGGTCGCCGATCGAACGGCTGTGGTACGCGCTTGGGTGGCTGTTGCTCTTCCGTCCGCTGCGCGAACGCCTGGGCATGACCAATGTGCGTGCCGCCGGTTCCGGGGCTGCGCCGATCGCCCCGCAGGTCCTGGAGTTCTTCTGGGCGATTGGCGTCCCCGTGCAGGAGGGATACGGGCAGACCGAAGGCTCGGCGCTCGCCACCTTCAATCCGCCTAACGGCGCGCGCATCGGTACGGTAGGCGTTCCTGTGCCTGGTTGCGAGATCCGCATTGCCGACGACGGTGAGATTCTCGTGCGGTCACCGGGCGTGTTCCTGGGGTACTACCGCAACTCCGACGCTACGCGGGAGGCCGTCGATGAGGAGGGATCGCTCCACTCCGGTGACGTCGGTGTGCTGGACGATGCGGGGTACCTCACGATCACCGACCGCAAGAAAGACCTGATCATCACCGCCGGTGGAAAGAACATCGCTCCCTCGTGGATCGAGAACAAGCTCAAGGTGTCGCCATACGTGCGGGAGGCAATCGTCATTGGCGACCGGCGGAGGTTCCTGACGGCGCTCATCGGCATCGAGCTCGACACCGTGGGCGACTGGGCGACGCGACGGCGCATTGCGTTCACCACGTACAAGGATCTCAGTGAGCATCCTGAGGTGCGACGGCTCATCGGCGGCTGTGTCGATGAGGTGAACCACGACCTTGCACAGGTTGAACAGATCAAGAAGTTTGCGCTGCTCCCCAAGGAGCTCGACCACGAGGAAGGCGAGCTCACGGCCACGCAGAAGGTCAAGCGGCGCGCCATCGCCTCACGCTTCGAGGACCTGGTGGAGGGGCTGTACCGGTGAAGGACGTCCTTCAGTACCTGGTGGCGGGGCTCTCACTCGGCTCCATCTACGCACTGATCTGCCTCGCGTTCGTCGTGGTGTACCGGGCCACGGGTGTGCTCAACCTCGCGCAGGGGGGGCTGGTTGTGGTTGGTGCATACCTCACCTACCAGTTCACGGCGGGTGGCAGCATCCCGTTCGTGCTCGCCATGCTGCTCGCGGCGCTCGTGATGGGCGCCCTCGGCTTGGTGATCGAGCGGCTGGTGCTGCGACGGATGGTTGGTCAGCCCGTCGTCGCCGTCATTCTCATCACGCTCGGACTCCTGTTCGTGCTGGAGCAGGCGTGTACCGCCATGTGGGGATACGATCTGCGCATCATCGGTGATCCATGGGGCGTACGCACGATCGACGTGTTTGCGGTCGCGATCAAGGTCGCGGACCTGTGGACGATCGCGGCAACCGCGGGAGCCCTGGTTGCCTTCTTCCTCGCGTTCCGGTGGAGCACCATCGGCATTGCGATGCGCGCGGCGTCGAGCGATGCGGAAGCGGCGCTGGCGCACGGAGTGAGTCCGCAGGTTATTCAGGGAATCGCCTGGGCACTGGCCGGGGTGTTGGCGGTGATCGCCGGTGTCTTCATTTCTGCGGGCTCGCGCGGCGTCGACCTGTCTGTCAGCCAGGTGGCGCTGCGCGCCTTCCCCGCCACGATTCTCGGTGGACTCGACTCCACCGAAGGAGCGGTCGCCGGCGGGATCGTTGTCGGCCTCGCCGAGGTGATGAGCGCGGCGTACATCACGCCTAACGCGCCCGGGCTGGGCGCCAACGTGCACGTCGTCATTCCCTACGTGTTGATGATCGTCGTGCTGCTCGTGAGGCCATACGGGTTCTTCGGAACCGCGGAGGTGCGCCGGGTATGAGGCGACGCTGGCGCAATACCCGGCTCACGACCGACTACGCGCACGACACGGTGCTGTTCCGGTCGCGACTTGCGCGGACCGGTGTGCTGGCGCTGGCGCTGGTGTACCTGACCGCTCCCCTCCTGCTCGGCGAGTACTGGGCCACGGTTCTCATCTACGCGGGGATCGCCTCCATCGCCGCCATCGGGCTCAACCTCCTCACCGGGTTCACGGGCCAGGTATCACTCGGTCACGCCGTGTTCTACGGCATCGGCGCCTACACCGCTGCCGTGACGACCGAACGCTGGGGGTTCCCGTTTCCGCTGTGGCTCATCACCGCCTCTGCAGCAGGCGGAATCGTCGGCGGACTCACCGGGCCGTTCGCGCTCCGGTTGCGGGGCAACTACCTCGTGATCGTCTCGTTAGGGCTCCTGGTGCTCGGGCAACACGTATTCGAGAACTGGACGTCCGTGACCGGCGGTCTCACCGGCACGTCGGTCAATGCGCCGGTGGCCATTGGTTCCTTCGACGTCGCGCGCGCTTCGCTGGGGGGCCTGCACCTGACGAGGAACCAGGGCTATTTCTACGCCGTGTGGGCAGCCGTCGCGGTGCTGGGACTCGCCGCGACAAACCTCACGCGCACGCGGCCCGGACGCGCCTTTCAGGCCATCCGCGACCGCGATCTGGCGGCGGAGGTGATCGGGGTGTCGCTGGTGCGCTACAAGGTCGGAGCGTTTGTGGTCTCGGGTGCGTACGCGGCGTGCGCGGGTGCCATGTATGCCTCCTATGCGCGCTACGTGAGCCCCCTGGATTTCTCGTTGGTGCTCTCCATCCAGTTCATTGCCATGATCGTCGTGGGTGGCATTGGCAGGGTCTACGGCTCGATCCTTGGCGCACTCTTTCTCACGCTGCTGCCGCGCGCCATCGAGAGTGTGAGCGGCCTTATCCCGTTCGTCAGCGCGAGTGGCACCGGCGGCGGGTTGACGGTGCAGTCCCTGAACCAGGCGGCGTTCGGCGTGCTCATCATCCTGTTCCTGCTCTTCGAACCGTTAGGCCTCGCCGAGATCTGGCGCCGCCTGACGCGCTACTTCAAAGCCTGGCCATTCTCGTACTGATCCACTGGAGGTCCCTGCCCATGGGCATCTCGCGCCGTCTCGCCATCCGCGGCCCCGCGACGTTCGCCGCAAGCCTCTTGTCGGCATTCGCCTGCGCGAGCGGTGAGCGCACGGGAAGCAACACGCCCGGCGTGCACGGCGATACGATCGTGATCGGCGCCCTCACCCCGCTCAGTGACGCGGTCGCCGTGATCGGGAAACCGATGCTGGCAGGACTCACCGCCTACTTCGATCAGCTCAATGCCGAGAAAGGCGGCATTGGCGGGAAGTACAGAGTCCGTGTGCTCGCCGAAGACATCAACTACGCGAACCCGTCGACCGGGGCTCAGAAGTATCAGAAAACCAAGGACCAGGTCGCGATGTTCGGGATGATCGTCGGTACCGACCAGGTGAATGGCATTCTGCCGCTTCTGGCCGAGGACAGTCTCGTCGCACTGCCGACCACCTTTGACGCCGAGTGGGAACGCAACGAGCACCTCCTGCCCTGGGGCAGTCCGTACCAGTTGCAGGCGATCAATGGCGTGAGCTACGCGCTCACCGAGGGTGGGCTGGGAGGCAGGCCGGTGTGCACGATGACACTCGCCACGGGATATGGGGAGGCCACCGAGGAAGGGGTCGACTACCTCGCGAAGCACATGGGGTTCACGATTCCCGTGAAGGCGCGCTTCAAGCAGGACGACCAGGACTTCGTTGCGCCCGTAACCCAACTCAAGAATGCAGGTTGTGCCGTCGTTATGCTCGCCGCCCTGCCGAGCCTCACCGGCAAGGTGCTGGGGACCGCGGCTCAGCTCTCGTATGCGCCACGGTGGATTGGCACCTCGCCCTCGTGGCACCAGGCGCTCGCCTCTTCGCCGATCCGGGAGTACCTCGTGAAGACGTTCTGGCAGTCCTGGGATGGACCGGCCTACGGTGACACGACCGTGGCCGGGATGCGCGCGATGCTCGCGGCGATGACTACGCACGATCCCGATCAGAAGCCCGATTGGTACTATCTCGGCGGCTACATCATGGCGTTTCCGGTCCACGCGCTGCTGGAAAAGGCCGTCGCGTCAGGCGATCTCACGCGCGGCGGTGTGCGCGCCGCCCTCACCGCGATGGGTGCGGTCTCCTATGGCGGTCTCCTGAGCGAGCACACGTACGGGCCCATCACCAGTCGAAGTCCGCCGCGCATCGCGACCATTTTTCGAGTGTCGCCAGACGAACCACTTGGGCTCGCGGTCGAGAAGCGCGGCTACTCCGCACCCGCTGCTCAGCAGTTCAGGTTCGAGCGAAAGTAGGGACGGTCGCGTTGCCGGGATCCGTGCACCCCTCTACGTTGGTGCCCGTCTCCCGTCTCCCGTTCTCCCGTCTCCCGTCTCTCCGATGTTCCGGCGCACCCTGATCCGCGTCATTACGCTGCAAGTCATCGCCCTCGGCCTGCTGTGGCTCCTGCAGGTTCGCTACACCCATTCATAGGCGCATCCGGTGCATTGGATAAACTGGCTGATCATTATCGGCTATCTCTCGTTTGTCGCCTGGGACGGATTGCGACGCTCCCGGGGCACGACCGAGATCCGCGGGTATTTTCTCGCGAACCGCAGCCTTCCCTGGTGGGCGGTCGGACTGTCGGTGATGGCGACGCAGTTGTCGGCGATCACCATGATCGGCACGACGGGGCAGGGAGCAACGGACGGGCTACGCTTCGTGCAGTTCTACTTCGGATTGCCGCTGGCGATGGTCATCCTCGGTGTGACGCTGGTGCCCTTCCTGCACGGTGCGAACGTCTTCACGGCGTACGAGTACCTCGAGAAGCGCTTCGACGCGAAAACACGCTCACTGACCGCATTTCTGTTCCTGCTGTCGCGTGGATTGTCGTGCAGCGTGATCATCAGCGCTCCGGCGATCGTGTTCTCGTCCATCTTTGGATGGCCGATCAGCTGGTCCGTCGCGATCATGGGTGTGCCGACGGTGCTCTATACCATGATCGGCGGTGTCCAGGCGGTGACCTGGGCTGACGTGAAGCAGATGGTGCTCGTCGTCACCGCGATCGTGTCGGTAATCGTCGTACTCCTGTTGCGCATCCCGGTATCAGCAGACGACGCGCTGACCATCGCGGGATCGGTCGGTCGCATGCGTGCCTTCGACTTCTCGTTCAACATCAACGAGACGTACACCTTCTGGTCGGGACTCATCGGCGGCACGTTCCTGATGATGTCGTACTTCGGGACGGACCAGAGCCAGGTGCAGCGCTACCTCACGGCAAAGTCGGTGGATGAGGCGCGCAGCTCGCTGCTGATCAGTGCCTACTGGAAGATCCCCCTGCAGGCGCTCATTCTGCTCACCGGCGTTCTCGTATTTGTCTACTACCAGTTTCAACCGCAACCGCTGCTGTTCAATCCGGCGCACGCCCGTCGCGTCCAGCAGGCGGATTCGTCGGGATACGCCGCGCTGCAATCGCGATTCCAGGCTGCCCTCGCCATCCGTCGCGATGCCGCGCAGGCACTCGCCACCAACAGCGAGACCGATCCCACGGCCGACGACGCGTTTCGGGCCGCGGACCAGGGTGTGCAGGCGCTGCGGACCGAGGCGCTTGCCCGGGCCGGTCAGGTGACCGGTGAGCCCACGCGCGACGTCAACTACATCATTCCGCATTTCGTGCTCCATGATTTGCCCCTGGGACTCGCCGGCATATTTCTCGCCTCGGTGATGGCGGCGGCCATGTCGGCGGTCGCCGCGGAGCTCAACTCGCTCGCCACGGCCACCGTGATCGACTTCTACCGGCGCTGGTTCCGCACCGAAGGCTCTGATCGACACTTCCTCAACGTCTCCAAGGCGGCGACCGTCGGCTGGGGAATCTTTGCCTGTGTCATGGCCACCTTCGCCGCGTCCCTGGGCTCGCTCATCGAAGTCGTGAACCGCTACGGCTCGTTCTTCTACGGCTCGATCCTGGGGGTCTTCCTCCTCGCCATGATCAAACGCGCAACGGCGACGGGAGCCTTCATCGGCATGATCGCCGGCATAAGCGCCGTTGCTGCCGTGGCGTTTGGCGCGCCGAGGGTGAGCTTTCTCTGGCACAACGTCGTTGGTGCGGTCGCGGTAGTCGCGGTGGGAGCGTTGTTGAGCATTGGCCGACCGACCTCAATCGCGAATGAATGATCGATCCGTCCAGCCGTCCAGCCGTCCACCCGTGTGCCCGTCCGACGGCTCTATCCCCGCGGGAATCCCGCCGCGTGCAGCACCTGCTCGGCCTGCCACAGGTGCCGGCGTTCGTGGGCAGTGCTGATTCGGAAGTAGGCGCCTAACGGGAAGCGCAACAGGCTGGCGGCGGGCGAAACGGTCTTCACGCGCTGGAGATCGAGTCCGCGGGCGCGTTCGAGGAGCTCCTGCCAGGTGGCGCCGGCGGCGTCGAGGTCGTGCATCACCCGCGACTTCTCATGAGACGACCCCGTCGTGATGGCGAACACCCGGGGCGTCTTCATGCGGCGTCTGGGCGGCGGTTCCATCTGACCCTCGAACCAGCGCGAGAACCGGCCATAACGAAAGGGCCCCGATCCCGTGAGGCCACGCTCCCGCCCGCGGTTGATCGCTTCGCGCATTCTCGTGGCGACGGCGCCGGTCGTCACGATAAGGTGCTCGAAGCACTCGGCCACCGACCACTGATTCGGGCCGGGTCGCCAATTGAACTGCGCATGAGAGAGTGGTGCAACCAGCATGCTCGCGCGGTCGCGCACCTCCTGGAACTGCCGGGCGAGATCGTCGACATCGCTCATCGGTGGGCACGGGGGGTTCGGGATGTGGGAACGCTGCCAGAAGCGCGTGCATTTCAACAGGGGGATCTTGACGCAACGCCGCGAAAGCGGCATGACCCGTGTATCCCGTACTGCGCGCGTCGCACTTCTTGTACATGCGTATTGCTCTGATCGCCCTCGTCACCCTTGTTGCTCTGGTAGGCGGTGTCGCGCTGTGGGGCTCGAGACTTCCGGTGGCGCACGTCGCGCGCCGCGTTATCCACCTCAACCGACCACCGGCGGACGTCTGGGCGGCGATCACAGACTTTCAGGGGCAAAGGGCGTGGCGATCGGACCTCAAGTCCGTTGAGCGTGTCCCGGGAAAGGAGAAGGAGACGTGGAAGGAAGTGACGTCCCAGGGTGAGATGCCACTGGAGACCACAGAGGTCGATCCGCCGCGCCGCCTCGTCCGCACCATCGCCGATCCGACGCTCCCGTATGGCGGACGTTGGGTCTATGAGCTCGAGCCCGACGGCACCGGAAGCCGGCTCACCATCACGGAAGAAGGAGAGGTGTACAATCCCATCTTCCGTTTTCTGTCCCACTATGTGTTCGACCAGGCCGGTACGATCGAAGGCCTCATGACCGCGCTGGCCGCGCACTTCAACGAACCGCCGCGGATCACGGCGTCCTGAGCCCACGGGCGCTGCGGCCCCTGGCTACCTGACTCGCGGCCTTCTCCCCGCCGTGGTCGCGGCCAGCCGGCTGGCCACCTCCAGCAGCTAGGCGGTGGCCTTCACGAACTCCGCCTCGATCTCGATCTTCACGTCGCTGCTCACCGTAGTGCCGCCTGCCTCGAGCCCCTGATTCCACATGAGGCCGAAGTCATAACGATTGACCTTCGTGCGAGCGGTGAAACCACGACGGTCGTTGCCCCACGGGTCCCTGACCGTGCCTTCGAACGAGGCGTCGAACACCACTTCCCTGGTAACTCCACGCATCGTGAGCTCGCCGATCAGTTTGAACGCGCCCTCGATGTCGCCCTCGATCCGGCGGCTCACGAACGTGAGCTGCGGATGATTGGCTACGTCAAAGAAGTCCGAGGTGCGCAAATGGTTGTCGCGCAGTTCGGAGCGTGTGTCGACGGAGTTGGTCTCGACCGTCGCTTCAACTCTCGAGCGGAGGGGGTTCGCCTCGTCCAGGGTGATGGTGGCGTTGTAGCTCAGGAACCGACCACGCACCGTTGAAATCATCAGGTGTTTGACGGAGAAGCCCACCGTGCTGTGCGAGGGGTCGATCGTCCACGTCGACGTACCACGATCGGCAACGCCGGTGATGGATGGGGATGGCTGGAGCTGCGTTGTGTTCATACGGGTCCGGGAGAAAGTCGTATCTCAGTAGTGATTTACTTAGCACTAAGATACTTGCCCGTGCTCGCCCTCGCAAGGGCTTCGGCTTGCCCGCACCCGTTAGACTCGCATCTTCCCGTATGCCAACCTCTTCGCTGACGTACCTGACCATGCGATCTCCATCGAGTACGGCGGTTTGCTTGCTCGGGGCGCTCGCCCTGTCGGCCACAGGACTAGCGCCGCAGGGAGCACCGCCCCGTCGCGGCTCCTCAACCAGACTCGGCTTTTCTACGGAACGGCTCGAACGGATCGATCGCGCGATCCAGGAACGCATTGACGCAGGACAAGTCCCTGGGGTCGTCGCGCTCGTTCTCCGTGACGGCCAGGTTGTGTACGAGCGAGCGGCTGGTTGGTCCGACAAGGAGGCCGGCAAGCGGATGACCAGCGACGCCATCTTCCGCATCGCGTCACAGTCCAAGGCCCTAACGAGCGTCGCGATCCTGATCCTCGTGGAAGAGGGGAAGGTCGCACTAGCCGACCCCGTGGGCCGGTTCATTCCGGCGTACGCAAGAACGACCGTCTTGCCGAGGAGTGACACCGGGTCAGCCGTTCCGGCGCGACGACAGATCACGATTCGCGATCTCCTCACGCACACTGCGGGCATTTCCTACGGAACGGACCCCCACGTGGCGCAGCGCTACCAGGCGCAAGCGCTCGGACCCGCTGCGGGATACGGGTGGTACACCGCCGACAAGGACGAAGACGTGTGCACGACGATGGAGCGTCTGGCCACGCTGCCGTTCGTCAGCCAACCCGGCGATGCGTTCGTGTACGGCTACAACACCGACATCCTTGGCTGTGTGGTGGAGCGGGCGTCAGGGGCCACGCTCGACGAGTTCGTGCGCTCACGCATTTCGGGTCCACTCGGAATGAAGGACACCCACTTCTTCCTCCCTCTGGCGAAGCGCGATCGCCTGGCGACGGTTTACGGCTCGACGTCGTCAGGCGGCCCGGTGCAACGGGCGCCCGATGGCGCGCGCGGGCAGGGACACTATGTCGACGGGCCGCGGCGCAACTTCGCCGGCGGCGCGGGTCTGGTCTCCACGGCGCGCGACTACGCGCGCTTTTTGCAGATGCTGCTGAATGGAGGTGTGCTGGACGGCGTGCGCGTCCTTGGTCCCAAGACGGTCGAACTGATGACCACGAATCAGGTGGGAACGCTCTTCAGTGCCAACGGCCAGGGGTTCAGCCTTGGGTTCCAGACGGTGGAGCGCGCCGGCGCGGATGGCATGGCGTCGGTGGGGAGCTACGGATGGGGTGGCGCCTATGCGACGACCTACAAGGTCGACCCGAAGGAGCGGCTGGTACTCGTCTTCATGCTCCAGATGCTGCCGAACGCGTCCGATATCGCCGGCCGCTTTCCCACCCTGGTCTACCAGGCGCTGGTGGAACCTCGCCAGTGACCGGGCATGTCACGAGGCCCACACCGGCATGACCGCCACCGCGCAGCAGCTGCTCACCCTCCTCGATCTCGAACCGCTCGAGGTCAACATCTACCGCGGGCAGAACCGCGATCTCGGATCGGGCCGAGTGTTCGGCGGCCAGGTGTTCGCGCAGGCGCTCGTCGCCGCCCGACGCACGGTCGATGATCCTCGTGAGGCCCACTCGGTGCACGGGTACTTCATCCTCCCGGGAGACCTCGCGTCACCGATCGTCTACTTCGTGGATCGGCTCCGCGATGGCAAGAGCTTCACGACGCGACGGGTGACCGCCATCCAGCATGGCCAGGCCATCTTCAACCTCTCGGCCTCGTTTCATCGTCGCGAAGAGGGACGCGAGCACCAGACCGCCATGCCCGACGTCCCGCCGCCCGAGGATCTGGCGCCGGAGCTGCAACTGATCCGCGAGATGGCGGACCGCATTCCGGAACCGCTGCGCACCGTGCTCACGCAGGATCGGCCGCTCGACTTCAGGCCGGTGGATCCCGTAGACCCGTTCAAACCGGCGCCGCCCCGTGCTCCCGTTAGGCATTTGTGGTTCCGAGCGATCAGCTCGCTCCCTGCCGACACGCTGATCCACCAGGCCGTGCTCGCCTATGCGAGCGACTACGGCCTGCTCACGACGGCGCTGCAGCCGCACGGGCTGTCCTTCCGCTCGCGCGGTCTGCAAATGGCGTCGCTGGACCACTCGCTCTGGTTGCACCGCGAGTTCCGCGTGGACGAGTGGTTGCTCTATTCGATCGACAGTCCGGTGGCTGCGGGCGCACGTGGCTTTACCCGGGGAACCATCTACACTCGCGATGGGCGGCTGGTGGCTTCCGTTGCGCAGGAAGGGCTGATGCGCGCACGCGCGGAGCCACCGGCCACCTGAGGACCCTCATCATGCGTCTGTCTCGAGCTCCTTCCGCGCTGCTCCGGCTCGCGTTCCTGTCGGGCGGCGCGCTGCCGGCCGCGGCCCAGCAGACCCACCGGCTCCCGGCGACGCCGCAGACCGTCGCGTACGGCTATTACTGGTCGGAGGCCAAACCAGTGCTGCGCATCAGGTCCGGCGACATCATCGACGTCGAGACGATGTTGACCAACACACCCTCGCGTCTGGAAAGCGCCGGCGTCGCGCCTAACGAGATCCAGCAGTCGCTGCGAGACATCGTGGCCCACGTGACCGACCGCGGCCCCGGTGGACATATTCTCACCGGGCCCGTGTACGTAGAAGGCGCAGACTCCGGGGACGTCCTCGAGGTCAAGATCCTCTCCGTGGACCTGGCCATTTCCTACGGCTACAACGGATGTAGCGGCTTCATGCGCGAGCTCTGCGAGCGCCCGACCACGAAGATCATCCCGCTCGATCGTCGTCGCATGACAGCGGAGTTCGTCCCCGGCATCACCCTGCCGCTGGCACCCTTCTTCGGCAGCATGGGCGTCGCCCCGCCATCGGCGCGGGGTCGCGTGAGCTCCAACCCGCCTGACATTCACGCGGGAAATCTTGACAACAAGGAGCTGGTTGCGGGGACCACGCTGTTCATTCCCGTCCACGTTCCAGGCGCGTTGTTCGAAGTCGGCGACGGCCATGCCGCCCAGGGCGACGGCGAGGTGGATCAAACAGCGATCGAGACCTCGCTGCGAGGCCGGCTTCAGCTGACGGTCCGCAAGGACATGCGACTGGACTGGCCGCTGGGTGAAACACGCACGCACTGGATCACGATGGGCATGGACAAGGACCTCACGGTCGCGACCCGGATCTGCGTACAGAACACGGTGAAGTTCCTCCAGGAGCGCGCCAAGCTCTCACAGACGGAAGCGTACCAGCTGGCGAGCCTCGCCACCGATCTGCGGATCACACAATTGGTCGACGGCAACGTCGGCGTTCACGCGATGATCCCGAAGTCGCTGATCGCGCGACGCTAGAGCTCGGCAGCGGAGCTCGCCGGATTCCCGCTCGTGGCGACCGCTGCTGACGGGCGTTATCGTCTGCGCGAAACCAACGCTCCGTTCGATTGGCCGTATCGCCGACGGATTGACTCTCTGCGGGAGGCGTTATGAAAAGCTGCACGGGAATGCGTGCCATGCTCGGGGTGGTGTTCGCGGTGATCACCGCGCAGGCGGCGGAAGCACAGGTCGGTTCCATTCGAGGCAGGATCGTTGATTCCACTGGAGCGCCTATCGCCGGCGCCATTCTCACGGTCGACCGCACCGTGGTGCGGGGGCAGGCGACTGCCGCGGGGACGTATCTGCTGCGCGGCGTCCCTGTGGGAAGACAAACGATTCGAGCACGAATCATCGGGTACACACCCACCGCGGTCGAAGTCAACGTCAGCGCCAACGCTACGATCAATCAGGACGTGACGCTGGCGCGATCCGCAGTCGAGCTTACGGCGGTATCGGTCGTCGTCGGGTCGCGCGCACACCACAAGGCCGCAGACGAAATCGCCGTGCCCGTCGACATCATCCCCGCTGAGATCATCGGCAAACAGGGAACCTCGGAGCTTTCGGCGATTCTCCAGAGCGTGTCCCCGTCGGTGAACTTCCCGCGGCAAAGCGTCACCGATGCCGACGACATCGTGCGGCCGTTCACCATGCGCGGACTCTCTCCCGATCATACCCTGGTGCTCGTCAACGGCTTGCGGCGGCATCGCACAGCGCTCGTTCACACCTTCGCGTTTGGCATGCCGGCGGGCTCCACCGGTGTCGACCTCAACGCCATGCCGGCCAGCGCGATCGAGCGCATGGAAGTGCTTCGCGATGGCGCTTCGGCGCAATACGGATCCGATGCCATCGCCGGCGTCGTCAACCTCGTGATCAAGGACGGGCAGTTTGCGCCATTCCTCAATGCCGACTTCGGACGCTACGTCGTCGGCGATTACCCTGATGACGGCGAGACCTTCAACATCAACGGAGGGTGGGGGCTGAAGCTTGGCCGCGGCTCGTTAGGTCTGTTCACCGAGTATCGCAACCGCCAGCCCACCAACCGGGCGTGGCCCGAGGCGGCCGATCAGCTCACCGAAGGCGACGCCGATGCAGTGGACGCCAACGGAAACATCACCGCCAAGAACAATCCCGTCCCTCAGCCCAATCATCACCTGGGGGACGGCTTGGCCAACGACTTCCTCACCTTTGCAAACCTTCGGCTCCCCACCAACGCGGCGGGAACCAGCGAGTTCTACGGCAACGGAGGCTATACCAATCGTACGGGGACTGGCAACGGCTTTTACCGTCAGGGACTGTCGGAGCGCAACTGGCCCACGATCTATCCCCAGGGCTTCCTCCCCGAGTTCCGTCCGGACGTCGTGGACTACTCGGCGGCCAGCGGCTTTCGCGGGTTAGCCAGCGGATGGAACTACGACGTCGGTGCGTCGTTCGGCCGCAACACATTCGACTACCAGCTGCGGAATACCCTCAACGTCTCACTCGGGCCCTGCCTGACGACGGCGTGCGCGCCCGGACTCGACGGAGTCCTCGGCAATGCCGACGATCCCGGTATCCCCAACAGCCGGAACTTCTTTGCCGGCGGACTGCGCGCGAGTGAGCTGAGCGTCAGCGCCACGCTGGCGAAGCCGCTGGACCTTGGTCTGCCGGAGCGGGTGAACGTGGCCGCTGGTGTCGCCTGGCGCCGGGAGTCCTTCCAACTCGTCGCGGGCGAGAAGGGTTCGTGGATCCAGGGCGGTCACGTGAACCAGTACGGCGACGTGGCGCCTCCCGGCTCGCAGGTGTTCAGCGGGTTTCTGCCCTCCACCGAGGCCAACGCTTCGCGCACCAATGTCGGCGCGTACGTCGATCTCGAAACGGACCTGACGACGCAACTGCTGGTCAACGTTGCCGGGCGCTTTGAGAACTACAGCGACTTCGGATCGAAAGTGAGCACGAAACTCGCGGTGCGATTCCAGCCGTCGCAGCAGGTGATCTTTCGCGGTGCGCTCAGCACGGGCTTCCGCGCCCCGTCGCTGGCGCAGAGTCACTACGGCAGTCGCATCACCAATTTCAAGCTGGATGAGACGACCGGCCGCCAGACGCCCTACGAGATCGGCATCTTCTCCGTCGAGGATCCCGCCGCCAAAGCGTTAGGCTCCCAGCCGCTGAAGGCCGAGAGCTCGGTGAATTTCAGTGGTGGATTCGCGTGGAGTCCCAACGATCAATTCACCATCACGAGCGACGGTTACTTCATCAACCTCAACGACCGCATCCTCCTGACCGGATTCATCAGCGGCGACAGCGTGGAGAAAATCCTCGCGCGGCAGGGACTCGCCGTCACGGCGGGACAGTACTTCACCAACATCGTCGATACACGGACGAAGGGCTTCGACGTCACGGGCAACTACCGTACAACGGTCGGTGCGGCGGGTGCGATGACCTACAGTCTGGGCATGAACTACACCACGAACGCTGTGGTGGGGGAACGCCCGGTGCCGAGTCAGCTCCAGGGCACCGGTGCCGCGCTGGTGGACAAGTTCACGAAGATTCAGATCGAGAAGGAGCGTCCCGACTGGCGGGGGACGCTCACCGTTGACTACACGCGCGAGCGCAGCCACCTGCTCGGCCGCGCGTCCTACTTCGGCTCGTTCCACTCGGCACCGGGCCTGTGCGACGACTGCGAGCAGACATTTGGCGGCAAGGTCCTGTTCGATCTCGAGGTGGGGCGGCAGTTCGGCGGTGTGCGCTGGTCGCTCGGGGTTCGGAACCTGTTCGATACCTTCCCCGATCAGAACACGCTGGACAATGGGTATGGGATCTTCCCCTGGGCCGGCGCGTCGCCGTTCGGATACAACGGACGCTTCGTATACACGCGAGCCGAGGTGAACTTCGTTCGGTAGCGGGCCTGGAACGGCGCTGTAGTGAGCGGACACCATCTTCCCAGCGGTCCCCTCATGAGGCCATACTCGTCGGGTTCCTGATCTGACGAGGGTCATCGATGTCGAAGTACACGCGGAAGGAGTTCCTCTCGCTCGGTGCGTTGCTGGCAGGGGCGGGCAGCGTAGCACGTCTTGCCTTCGCGCGCAACGCGTGGGCGGCAGAGGCGCTGCCACCTCAGCAGAATCGCGGTGCCGGGCTCGAGGCGGACATGATCGTTCTCAACGCTCGCGTCCACACGTCCGATCCCGCCGCGCCAAACGCGGAGGCGTTTGCGGTAAAGGACGGTCGCTTTCTCGCCGTAGGGCGAAGCACTGACGTGCGCAACCTCGCCACTGCGCGCACGCGGATCGTCGATGCGGCGGGGATGTTCGTCGCCCCCGGGTTCATCGATTGTCACTGTCATCCCAGCGGAGTGAATGAGCTTTATGGGGTGAACGCGAATGTGCGCACCGTGGGCGAGATTCGAGCCAACATCGCGAAGAAAGTCGCGCAGACGCCGCCCGGGACGTGGGTGGATGCCTACATGTTCGACGACACCAAGCTCGACGTCGTGCTGACACGGAAACATCTGGACGACATCTCGCCCGATCATCCGGTGTCGGTGAACCATCGCGGCGGTCACACCAGCTGGTACAACTCGAAGGCGCTGCAACTTGCCGGCATCACGAAAGACACCAAGGACCCCGAGCATGGCCGGTTCTTCCGCGATGAGCAGGGCGAGCTCACCGGTCGTGCCGCGGAGTTGGCGCGCGGTGTGTTTGGGCCGGTGGGCGAGCGGGCGAGATTCAGCCGCGAGGAGGAGCGGGAGCGAGCGAGACAGGGGATGAAGCACATCTCGGGCGAGTTCGCCAGGGTCGGCCTGACGAGTGTGCACGACGCCGGCACCGGTGCTGACAAGATCCGCGCGTACGAGGATGTGTATCGGGCGGGAGAGCTCAAGCATCGTGCATACATGATGATTCGGGGAGGCGCATATCCCCTTCTGCGCGA
>JBQTIW010000125.1:0-17296 GCA_052387735.1 Gemmatimonadaceae bacterium | reverse complement strand
GAAGCCAGACGCTGGATGACGGCGTCGATCTCGGACCGGAGTTTCGGAAACGCCGACGCGCACACGGGCTGCCCGGCGCACAGGGTGATCACGCGGTCGAGGGCTTCCTGGCCGAGGCGTGGCGTGTCGATCCACATCGACGTGTTCAGTGGCACGACACCGTGCATCGCGACGGTGCGCACTCGCGACGGATGCTGCCGCATGTAGACTTGTGCAGCTTTCGTTCCGTACGACATGCCGTACAGCGTGAGTTGTTCATAGCCGAGCCACGCGCGAACGTCGTCGAGGTCATCCATCGCGAGCGGCGTCGAGTAGAACCGCAGATCGGCTACGGTCTGCAGGTCAGCCCGACAGCGCGTGATCGATTCCAGATAGGCGTCCTCAGGTGGTACGCCGGGCATCGGAGTTGGCGGCGCACAGGGAAGCGGGTTCGATTCGCCCGTACCTCGCTGGTCCACGAGCAGTATGTCTCGATGGCGCCGGAGCTGTGCGAACTGCCGCACGAAGAACCCGGCGTACTCCGTGGCGGGCAGCACACCTCCGCCAGCGAGGTAGACGACGGCGTCGCGCGCGACGTCGGGCGACGTTGCCGGGATGACAACGACCTTCAGATTGATCCGGCGTCCGGTCCGTCCCGCGCGGTTCTCGAATGTGCCGAACCGGCCGCACCGAAGAACTTCGGCTACGCCCTCCACTTCGCACGGCGAGAGTTTACCGTCGAAGCGCCGCGCCTGTCCCGGCTGTGCGAGGGCGGCCTGTTCAATCGCGCTGGCCACGAACGCCAGCAGGAACCGTGTCATGCGCTGAGCGAAGACCACCGCCTCCTCGTGCTCGGGGTCGCGTCTCGCAGCGGACGCTACCCCATGTCCCGCGCTCGTCGGCAGCAACGCATTGTTGTGCTGCTCCGCGCTTCGTGAGCCGCCAGTCCAACGCTGTGCGCCGACCCGCCCCGGCACAGTCGCGCAAGTACAGGTCGATCACCGTTTGATACGGGAGATCCGTCTCGGCCGCAAGCCCCTTGAAGTAGTCGATCGTGAAGGTGTCGAGGCGGATCGCGATCGAGCGTTTCAGCTTGGCCGCAAACGGATTGCGACGGGCGTTCGAGAAGTCGACTGAGCGTCTCATGGGTGGCGATGCGCCGCGTACTGGGCGCGGTCCGCGGCGAGGAGCGCGCCCGCGCGTCGTCGAGCAAGCGGCGGGCACGCGCCCAACAGCCGAGATGCGTGATCCGCTCCGGCGGGCCTAACGCGTCGAGCCCCGACGCCCATCGGTCTGCACCACCCCGCGATACGTCGTGAGGATCCGCGCCGGCTCCCTCGGTGTCTTCGTTAATTGGAAGTCGTACCACATGAGCCCGTGCACCGCCGGATCTGGACTCCCCGCCCGATAGGTCCACACGAGGGCCGTCTGCGCTTTCCCCGGCTGCGTCCGATCGCAACAGTCGATCGGCGTGGCATCCAGATGCACGTAGCCACTCGCGAGCGTGACCCGTCGGATCTCCGCCCGCGAGCGGGGCGAGGCGCTCATCCAACGCCGCCATCAAGTCGACCGGCGTCGAGCGCGCGAGGTGGATGCCGATCCGGTCGAGCTCCTGCTCTTGCCGGTAGTACGGCACATGGCCCGCGAAGCGCGCGGCGGCGATGTGCGCAACGACACTGACATGCACATGCGCGCGCGGCCAGATCTCGGCCGGCCACGGCGTCGTGAGCGGCGCCGTTTTCCGCGCGCTCGCCCACACCTGGCGCTCGTAGCGCTTGACGAACAGCGTGGCGGGCCTGCGGGCGAGCGTAAGGCGATGCAACGCTGCAGACCCTCGATTGCGTGATCTCACATGACGCGCACGCTGGTGCCGACGGACTCTTTTCGCTCTCGAGCCTCACCCGCCAGTTGCGCACATGTGCGAGAGCTGAAATCGCGAACACCACGGCGTTTCCGTTCCGCTGCACTCCAGCGTTATCGCGCCGCGCAGAGTTGCTGCTTCAACGCCGCACGCCGGGAGGCAGCGAATACTCTCCGACAGTCTCATCGCCCTCCAGGGAGACGCTCACGACGAGGACGACATCCGATGCGACTTGCTGCAGCTTGAACGATTGCGGTACGCGGATGCGCCCTTTCACCGTACCGTCTCGTGCGATCCTTGCATAGACCGCCGACGGACCTGGTACGGTCTCGAACACCCGCAGCCACACCTCGCCATCGACACCCGACACGATTGCATTCGCAAACGGCCGATGTGGAGGCAACAGGCCGCGGGATGTGCCCGCGATTGCCCTGGCGCTGTCAACCGCGCTCGACGCGCTGTCGAGGTCTGCCGCGCGTTTCTCCTCCAGTTCCTTCCGAGATACTGGTTCCGCACTCCACGGCAGCGCAAGGTTAATACGGTTCACGCCGCGTTCGTCGTAGGCGCGAACCTGACCTGACACTGCGTCAACAAGCCACAGGTAGTCGCCTGAAACGGCAACAAGTGTGCGGGGCCGAAAATGATACGGGGCCATGGCACGCGGGACCGGACCCCGGGGCCACGGATGTGTGAACAGATACTCCGTGATGAACTCCGGCAGCCAGGTGACGTTCTCGCAGCCCTCAGCGGTGGGTTTGCATAGCCCCACGGCCGTGCTATCGACGAGAAACGGGGGCTCAGCGCCGGCGATCGCGAGCTCTCGAATCCCACTCGTGCGAGCCACTGCCCAGGCGTTGCCGAGCTGTCCGAGTAGACTCAGCGGCCTTCCGCCAACACGCATCGGGCGCACGGTCTGCAAATGTCCACGATGCACGTGATACTTGCGCACTGCTCGTCCACCCCTCGGAGGAATCCCGATCGCGAGGAGGGTATCGCCAACGAGCTGCAACTCGAACGGCCCGGAAAGCTCGCCGGGACCCGGTCCCCTGCGCGCCAGCACCCGCATCTCCTGTGAGGCCCCGACGGTCAGCAGCTCAATGACGCTCCCGTTCGCGAGCGCAATCGTGCCATCGTGAGATCGCCTGGCCGTGACGTCTCCCAGATGGATGTGGTCCGGCAAGCCGCCTCGTATTGCGCGAACCGGGACAGTATCGATGCCCCACGCCTTCTCTTGTGCTGGAACACCTGCGTCCTTGCGGCTCACGGGTTCGCAGGCGGACAGCAGGGTAAGAATCCCCGTTAGGCGCGCGGAGGTCGCGACGCGACGTATGGCGTGCGCTCGCACCGCGCTAGGGAACGGAGGGCACGCGCACCGCGAGAGTCCCCTTGGTCTTCGAACGCAGCACGAGGGGGAGCGGATACGACGCGAACATGGCGCTGTCCTGCATCTGGCTCAGCACATACAGGCGGTTCAGCGCGCCGGCGATCCTGAGCGCGGGGCGACTGAGGACCAGCGACCGCTGATACTCGCCGCGCAAGTCGAACAGGTCGATGGTCATGCCGGCACTGTCACCGCCCACCCGTGAAAGCGCGGCAATGCCCGTTGGAAACGCGGTCACGTCGAGCGGTCCCACCATTTCACGGGAAGGTCCCCTCAGCCGCAACGCGAGGCGTCGCCACGCACCTTGCCGATCGACGCGGCGGTCACCCAAGGGAGCGCTCGCCAGGTCGATCCGCAAAAGGGTATCGCGCGACATGACAAGAACCGTCGGAGAAAACGGCGAAAACATCACGCATGGCGAGCTAAGAGATCCCGATAGGCTCCAGTCGTTCCACGGATCACCAAGGGCTCCGACGTCGTCAGGGAGGCGGAGTCGCGTGGTGGGCCCCCCAGAAAGGCGCTGGACGTGCGCGACGCCTGCCGAATCGTCGAAAAAAACGACGAGGTCTTCATCAAGGGCACCCGCCCTTCTCACAGTGTTCGCGTCCCGCAAGGTGACGATCTCCTGCCGCAGACCACCCAGATTCTGGCTCACGATGCGACCGCGTGATGCGTCGACAAACCATGCCGTGGAATCGGTCACAAGAGCAATGTCCACAGGAGAGCCCAGCGATGGGTTCCCGCCATACCCACGCATGGTTGTTGTGTACGCTGGGTATTTCGGGCTCTCATACATGAACTCCGCGGTGGCTGCCGGGTCAGCCTGCAGCAGCGCCACGAGGCCGCCTGACGCCCGGAATGCCATGGGAGCGAGTCGCAGACCATCCGGTCCAAACCGTTCGATGCGCTCGACTCGCACGTGCCATTCGGCATGACTCGGCGCTAGCTGGCGATTGACGGCCAGATATGACTCAAGGTCGTCCGAAGAGCACGCTACCGCGCCGAGCGCAAGAAGCGCCGCGCTCTGCCGGACTATGCAGGGTGCCAAGTCTCGCCTGCGCGGCAGCATGCCGATAGTCATCCGTGATAACCTACTGCGACTTGGCAAGCTCGCGCAGTGACGAAACAGATGGTGCATCCCTGAGGACGCCGCGACTCGCCAGGAACATCGGAGTTCCGTATGCATTGATCAGCGTCGCGAGGCTAAGATGGTCGTCCAAGGTTCGCTGCGCCTCGGGAGACGTGCTTGTGCACCCTCCTCTTAGTGGTTTCCATCGCCTAACGTCGCAGGTCGAAGCGGCGCAGGATGATCAGCTCGCGATCTCCCTGCTGTCGATAAAACGCGAACTCACGTTCGCCAACGACCGAAACCGGAAGCTCGTCGAAGTGTGCCCTCGCCACGACTCGCCGCGCGACCGGGTCAATCACTTCGATCGTTGCGCCGAACATCTTCGTCTGATCTACCGCGCCTGCCGGAACTTCGACCGCACCACCGGGGGCTTTGGCCCAACCTTCTTTCCACGACACCAGGGGGCGCGCAACAATCACCCAGAGCAATGTGCCATCGTGGATGATGCCTTTCACGAAGGCGCCAGGTTCGATGCGTGGTGATCCCAACGTTCCGGGCACGCGGCGCATCCAGTCGGAGCGGCGTTTTATTCGCGCAGTCGGCGATGAGCGGCCGGGCTCGGAAAAGTGATAGAGGTCGAAAGCGCTTTCCGAGGCGGCCCAGAATCCACTGCCACTCGTCGCAAAGTGGTAGCGCTGTCGATAGGCATCGAGGGGGCGTAACTCTCCACCGGTAGCGCTATACGTTCGCCGTGCTGCGATGACCGAGCCCGACAACGACGCTTCCTGGATAGGGAATCCAACGTGGTCAGGAGATGCGTCCGAGACGACAGCAATCACGTCAGGCCAGCGACGCACGATGGGCTCCAGAACTGGGGATGGTGTCGCAATCACCCGTTCGTGCGTCAAGCTTGGCCCGAGGATCGAGATGCGATTGTTGTCTGCGTCGACGACGGCACTCGAGTCACCGGGAGAAAAAACCACGTCCACCGCTCGAGCAAACTCTCCGGGTCCGCTGCCTCGCCTTCCGATGAGTCCCTGGAACGAGCCGTCATTCCGGTACAAGCCGGGAAGGCCGCCATCTTGCTGCAGGACCCAATACCGACCGCGCCCGTCCTTTCGGACGTGAAATGGCACCCCGGCGATGGAGCCATCTGCAGGTAGGGTGAGCAGCGTCGAGTCCACCCCAAGGACCCTGCAGCGCGAGCAACTCGGCGCCTCAGGAATCAGGTCACCCTGCTGAGCGTTCAGTTGCGTCGCGACAAGACCCGAGATCAGCAAGCCGGCCAATAGACGTCTCTTGGTCGGCGTGACCCAACCGCAGGCGGCCTTATTGGACGTCAGGCGCATACGTGTACGGTTGTGCCATGCCCTCTTACGTAAATCGCGTGCACGACCGGAGTGCGCGATACCGCAACGCATCCCGTTATGGATCTTGGCTTCAGCGCGGCTTGCGGGGGGGGGCGCACGCCGAGAACTAGCTCGACGACGGCGCAACTCGTGCAGCTCAATCGGGGACGCACAGCGCAGGCTCGCATGGAATGCTTCCTCACCCTCACCACCTCACTCGAATCGTTAGGCCGCGCATGGCTGCATCACGAACGGCGTTACTCTGCGCGTTCTTCTGACAGCTGTCAAGGAGTTTTTTCAGTCGTGAAGCTGTCTCGACTATTCGCGCATTCAGCTCCGGGTCGCAGGGAACGCAGAGGAGCGCAGGAGGCAACGACAGATGCTCTTCGGGTCTTCGGGATCTCCGGTAGGCAACTTCAAGGCGCGGGTGGTGCAGCGGTTGGTCGGTCCGCGTGCGGCGAGTGCGAATGCCTTGGCGTCCGAGATTGGGGTGTCGCAGGAGTCGCTCTCGCGATGGCTGCGGGTCGCGCGTAATGTTGGCGGGATGACCCCTCGTGCGAAGAAGTCGTGGACCGGCGCGGACAAGCTCCGCGTGGTGCGGCCCGAGAAGGGCCGCAATCAGCGGTCGCGCCAGGAGGGGCTCGCCTGGATCGCGGGGCGCGTGGGCGTCTTCTTCGGTCACGCCGCGACCGCGACAATCCGGCGCGACGGCTCGGCCACACAGGCGTTCGACGAAGGTCCGCTGCCGCGGTACCCCGAACTCGAGGCGTTCGCGATGGCGATCGCCGCCGAGGCAGCGCGCCGGGGCTTGGAGTGCACGTGTTCGGCGGTAACGCTGGACGGCGTGCACCTCGACGCGATCGAGCGGGGCGCGCAACCGTAGCGCTCGGTGCGGCGGCGGGTGGAGCGCCTAACGAGCCGGCCCCGGCGCGCCGATGCCCGGTGCGGCGTCGCGGGCGCCTCGCCCACACATCAAATGACCGCACCACGAGTCGATCTTCGCAGGTGCCCTTGACAGTGGTGCGCGAACAGCGTTAGCATGACCACACCATCGATTTTCGTGGTGATTTGCCGCCTATTGCCGCCACGTTAAACAAGGTGCTAAAACGCGAGAGCCTGGCGGCCCATGCAGTCGCCGGGCTCACTCGTATCCGGAACCGTCGGGACTTCAACCCGGCGGAGCAGGGACGATGTCGTGTGACGAGGCGGTACGTCCTTCACGCCTCGCTCCATGTCGTCACCCGCAACACACCCGGTCCAGCTCCCCGTTCTCGGGTCAAACGTCCCCACAGGACGCACCCCTGACGAGATCGTGCAGTGGACGCTCGCGCGATTCGCGACGTGGCGCATCGGCATCACCACCGCGTTCGGCATGGAAGGCTGTGCGCTCGTGGACATGATCGCGCGCACCGGCGTGCCGCTCCGCGTCGCCTACATCGACACGCACTTCCTCTTCCCGGAAACCCTCGCGCTCCGGGACCGCATGGTGCGCCGGTACCCGGACCTGACCTTCCTCAACATCGGCGTCGACTACACCGAGGAAGCGCAAGCCCTCGAGCACGGTCCGCGTCTCTGGGAGCGCAACCCCGACCTCTGCTGCCGCCTTCGCAAGGTCGACCCGATGCGCACCTGGCTCGGCGGCCACGACGTGTGGATCACCGCCATCCGACGCGGGCAGAGCGTCGAGCGCGCCAGCGTCCCGGTGGTCGGCTGGGACGACACCTACGACCTCGTGAAGGTGAGCCCGATGGCCGGTTGGACACGGCAGGACGTGTGGGACTACATCAGCCGCAACGGCGTGCCGTACAACACGCTGCACGAACGCGGCTACCCGTCCATCGGATGCACGCACTGCACGACGGCCGTTCCCGGCGCAACGGTCACGAGCTACAGCCGCGATGGCCGCTGGGCGGGCCAGGGCAAGGCCGAGTGTGGCCTGCACGTACCGGGAGGGGCCACGGCATGAGCGACACCGAAACCACCGGCGCCGACACGACGGGGACCCTCAACCACGTCGAAGAGGTCAAGCGCGCGAGCGACGGCCTCCGCGGCACGCTGCGCCACGCCGTCGTCGACGATACGCGACACTTCGCCGACGACAACGTCACCGTCCTCAAGTTCCACGGCGTCTACCAGCAGGACGATCGCGACCAGCGCGTGAAGCGCGGGGAGCCGCGTGAGAAGGCGTGGCAGATGATGATCCGCCTGACGATTCCGGGCGGCAAGCTCACCGCGGACCAGTACCTCGCGCTCGACGATCTCGCCGACTCGCTCGGCAACGGCACGTTGCGACTGACGACGCGGCAGAGCATCCAGTACCACGGCGTACCCAAGGGCAACCTCAAGACGCTCATCGCCCGCGTGAACGAGGCCGCGCTCTCGACGCTCGCGGCGTGCGGTGACGTGTCGCGCAACGTGATGGCGGCGTGTGCACCGCTGCGCGACGGCGTGTACGACACCGTGCAGCTCGTGGCCGAAGGGATCGCCCGCGAACTCAAGCCGCGCACGGGCGCGTACGTGGAGATCTGGCTCGACGGCGAACGCGTCTCCGACACGCGCGACGACGAACCCGTTTATGGCGAGTCATACCTCCCGCGAAAGTTCAAGGTCGGCGTCGGCACGGACCGCGACAACTCGATCGACCTCTTCAGCTACGACTGCAGTGTGCAGGCGATCACCGGCGGGCCCGGCGGTGCGCCGATCCGCGGCTGGAACCTGCTCGCCGGCGGCGGGTTCGGCATGACGCACCAGCAGGCCGCGACCTTTGCGCGCCTCGCCACGCCGATCGCCTTCATCGCACCGGAACACGCGGTCGCCGCCGTGCGCGCCGTATGCGAGGTGTACCGCGACGAGGGACATCGCGGCAACCGCAAGGCGGCGCGTCTCAAGTACCTCCTCGAGTCGTGGGGCGTCGACCGGTTCCGCGAGGTGCTCTCCGCGCGCGTGCCGTTCGAGCTCGTTCCACCGGTCGAGGTCCCGCCGGCCCCGCAGCTGGACTATCACGGCGTGCACGAACAGGGTGACGGCCGCCGCTTCGTCGGTCTCTTCGTGCAGAACGGTCGCATCGCCGATCGCGGTGACGTGCGCCTTCGGCGCGGGCTCCGCGAGGTGATCGCCGCGCTGCGGCCCGGCATCCGGCTGACACCGATGCAGAGCCTCCTCCTCACCGACCTCTCGTCGCGGGAGGTCGAGCGGGCCTACGAGATCCTGGCAACACACGGTGTGCAGGCGCGACCGACGCCGGCCCCGGCGCTGCGTCACTCGATGGCCTGTCCGGCGATGCCGACGTGTGGCCTCGCGCTCGCCGACGCGGAGCGCGCCCTGCCGGCGGTGGTCGCGGCTCTCGACGAGCGGCTCGCACAGCTCGGGCTCGGCGACGCGCCGATCGTCGTGCGCATGACGGGGTGCCCCAACGGGTGCGCGCGCCCCTACAGTGCGGACATCGGCTTCGTGGGCCGCCGCCCCGGTGTGTATCACGTCTTCGTGGGCGGCGGGATACACGGCAACCGGCTCGCCGATCTGTTCGCGGCCGACGTGAAGCTCGAGAAGATCGCCGAGACGCTCGAGCCGCTGCTCACGGGCTGGGCCGCAGGCCGTGCTGCCGGGGAGACCCTCGGCGACTGGTACCAGCGCGCCATGGGGACGCGACCGCCGCGACGCCTGCTCACGGGGCGCGAGTTGCCCACGTTGAGCGCCTTTCTGGAGCGGCCGGTCTCGTGACGGACCTCGTGGTGGACGTTATCGATCGGGGCGGGGGCGACGCCCGTGCGCGGTTCGGCCTCGCGACGGCGCAGGCGCTCGCGTGTGACGCGGGGGAGGCCGCGGCGCTGGACACCTGCCAACGTCACGAACTCTACACGTTCACAGCAGCGCGCGTCCCCCGCGCCGATGATGGGGAACGCCTCGTCGGTCGGGCGGCGGTGGGCCACCTGCTCCGGGTCGCGGCCGGGCTCGAATCGAGGCTGGTGGGTGAGGAAGAAGTCCTCGGGCAGGTGCGTCGCGCCTTGACCGCCGCCACGACCGCGGGCACGATCGGGCCGGCGCTGCAGGTGGCGTTCACCGACGCCATTCGCGCCGGCCGGCGCGTCCGCCGCGAGACGCCGTTGGGCGAGGCACGATCGTGGCCAGACGCCGTGAGGCGCTGCCTGGAGCAGCGGCTCGGGAAGCGCGAACGAACACGCGTTGCGATCCTCGGCACCGGCGCGCTCGGATCGGGCATCGCACGGGCGCTGGACGAGGCGGGCGGCTGCGATCTGACGATCGTGGGGCGCAACCCCGCGCGGGTCGACCAGATCGCGCGTGCAACGGGCGCGGTGCCACGGGCGCTCACGGAGTTCCTCGCGCACGGAGGCCGCTACGACGCGGTGATCACGGCGCTGCGCACGGAGGAACCCGTGATCCTGCGCCATACCACCTCACTGGTCGTGACGCCGCTCTTCGTGGACCTCGGCGTGCCGCCTAACGTCGACCCGGACGTGGCGTCGGTACTCACCCGCGTGGCGCTCGACGGCGTCGCGCGATCCTCCACACCGGTCGCGGGAGCCGCCGAGGCCGGCGCCATCGTCGACGCGATGGTGGCGCGCACGTACGATCGTCTGCACCACGCCGTGGCCCGCCGGGAAGCGGCGGCCGCTGCCCGGAGGGTCGCATGGTCGGCCTGACGGTGATCCTCGCGGCACACGGTGCAGGCGACGGCTCGCCCGCCAACGAA
Source organism: Gemmatimonadaceae bacterium (assembly GCA_052387735.1). Lineage (GTDB taxonomy): Bacteria > Gemmatimonadota > Gemmatimonadetes > Gemmatimonadales > Gemmatimonadaceae > RBC101. The sequence continues at coordinate 6,946 of JBQTIW010000125.1, read as the reverse complement.
CGCATCGTCGCCCTCGCACAGCGCCTGGAGGGGACGATGGTCGGCGCGCGGGCGCGATCCGCCTTCAGGCGCGGGACCCCATCCGTGGCGGGCGCCCTCCGCGACATGGGAGGTGGGCCGTGCGTGGTGGTTCCCGTGTTGACGAGCGACGGCTTCCACGCGCACGCCATCCGCGACGACGTGGGCGCGACGAGTCCCGGCGCGTCGGTCGCCGAGGTGCTCGGTAGCTCTCCGGAGATCGAGGGCGGCGTCATCGCGGAAGTGACCTCGGCTCTCGTCGAGCGCGGTATCGCGGTCGCCGACTGCACGGTACTCGTGGTGGGTCACGGGACGCCTCGGGACGCGAACAGCCGCCGCACCACGAGCGCGATCGCGCGGGCCCTCGCGACCTCGGTAGGTGTGGAGGCGCGCGTGGGGTTCATCGACGACACGCCGGACATCGAAGCGGCGTTAGGCACGGCTCCGCCCACGGCGGCGCTCGTGGTGCTTCCGTGGCTCCTGGGCGGTGGCCCGCACGCCCTGACCGACGTGCCGGAGCGCGTGTGCCGCTCGGCGCGGGCGCTCGGGCGGTGGGCGCAGGTCGTGACGCTGGACCCCCTGGCCGATCTCGCGGTGCTCGACTCGGCCGTCGAGGGCGCGATACGCCGCGCATTGGGGCCGAGGGCGACCGTGCGAGTCGGGGCGCGCGGCTCGGCCCTGTCGCGCCGACAGGTCGACCTTTTCGCCGCCGCGCTCGCTCCCCTGGGTGTGGACGTGGCGTTCGAGCCGATCGAGACACCGGGCGATCGCGATCGCATCACGACCGCGATGCCCGCGGGCTTCTTCAGCGACGACATCGACGTGGCCCTGGCCGACGGACGCATCGACGTGGCGCTGCACAGCGCGAAGGACGCGGGGGAGCCGGGGCCGGGCCTCGTGGACGCGGCCTATCTCGCGCGCGGGGCGGTGCACGAGGTGCTCGTCGCCCGAGACGGCGCAACGTTAGGCAGCCTGCCGGCGTGGGCGCGGGTGGGGACCTCGTGCGAACGCCGGGCGCGCCAGGTACGCCGCCTGCGACCGGATCTTCGGGCCGTACCCATTCGCGGCGACGTGCCGTCGCGCGTCGATGCCGTCGACATGGGCAGCTGTGACGCGGTGGTGCTGGCCGAAGCCGGGCTCGTGAGGCTGGGGCTCGAGCGGCGCATCTCGCAGCGCTTCGACCTCACCGAAGTCGTTCCGGCGCCGGCACAGGGCGCCATCGTTGCGCGGTGCCGCGCCTCGGACCCCTGCGCCGCCGTGGTCGCCGCCCTCGACGATGCCGCGACGCGCGCGAACGTGCGCGCCGAGCGCGACTTCGCGCACGCGCTCGAGGCCCGTGGTGTGCCGGTGGTGGCGGCTGTCGCGACGCCGGTGGGTCACCAGGTGGTACTGTTCGGCCGGACGATCGCCGCCGACGGACGCGTGACGGACGTCGTGAGCGCGGGGCGCGACGCCTCGACCCTCGCACACCACGCGGTGCGTCGCTGGGCCAACGTGACGGGGGCGGGCGCATGACGGCGCGCGCCGGCACGGTCTACCTCGTGGGAGCAGGTCCCGGGGACCCCGACCTCATCACGCGCCGCGGCCTGGAACTGCTCCGCGCGGCACACGTGGTGCTGTACGACCGCCTGGTGAGCCAGGCACTGCTCGAGGAGGCGCTGCCCGATGCGGACCTCATCGACGTGGGCAAGGCGCCATACGCGACGGCGGCATCCCAGGACGACATCAACGCCGCACTCGTCAGGCTCGCGAAGGACGGGCGCATCGTCGTCAGGCTCAAGGGCGGAGACCCGTTCGTCTTCGGCCGCGGTTACGAAGAGCAGCAGGCGTGCGAGGCCGCGGGCGTGCCGTGCGAAGTCGTGCCGGGCATCTCGAGTGCCCTGGCTGCACCGATGGCGGCGGGCATTCCCGTGACCCTGCGCGGTCTCGCGTCCATGGCGACCATCTGCGCGGCGCCGGCGATCCGCGAGGAACAGTGGCCTGCGCTGGCCGCCGCCGACACGCTCGTCGTCCTCATGGGCGTACGAGAACTCCCCCAGATCGCCGCGCGTCTCGTGGCCGAGGGCCGCGACCCCCGGACACCGGTCGCCATCGTGTCGCACGCGACGCTGCCTACCGAGCGTGTGCTGCGCTCAACGCTCGGCGAGGTCGGTATCGAAGCGGGAGCGCACGCGACGCGGGGCTCCGGCCTTCGCCGGTGCGACGAGTATCTCGCCATCGAGGCGCCCGCGGTGATCGTCGTGGGTGCCACGGCTGCCCTTGGTGCGTCGCAGAGCCCGCTCACCGGCCGTCGCATCGTCGTCACGCGGCCGCGCCCGGCCTCTCATACCCTCGTGCGCGAGCTGCGCACGCTGGGCGCCGACGTGCAGCACGTGCCGCTCATCAGGATCACGCGGCAGCACCCCGCGGCCTCGGCGCTGGTGCGCCGGCTCGGCGGTTTCGACTGGATCGTGTTCACGTCGCGCCACGGCGTGCGCGGGTTCCGCTCCCTGCTGCGGAACCTCGGTGCCGATGCGCGCGCGCTGCGATCTTCGCGGCTTGCCGTCGTTGGACCCGGCACCGCCCGCACACTGGAACAGTGGGGGCTGCGGCCCGATCTCGTGGCGAGTCCCGCACGCGCCGAGGCGCTCGTGGAGGCGCTGCTGGGCCGTGACGTGCTCCCGCGTCACGTGCTGCACCCCTGCGGGTCGCTCGCGGGCGACGTGCTGACCGCGGGGCTGGTGCGAGGTGGTGTGGCGACGGAACGCCTGGAGGTATACCGCACGGTACCCGTGGTGCCTGACGAGAGAACGGCGTCGGGCATCGCCTCCGGTGCCGATGCCATCGTACTGGCGAGCCCCTCGGCCGCCGCGGCCCTTGGCCGCTCCGGCGCCGACCTCCGTCACATTCCGATGGTGTGCATCGGGCCAACCACGGCCGACGCGGCGCGTGCCGAGGGCTGGCACGACGTGCACGTGGCCCGGGAGCACAGCGACCGCGGGCTCGTCGACGCCGTCGTGGCGCTGGTCCACGAGCGGGTGAGCGCGCTGTGACCACGGCGAGCCGACGACTGCGGGCCACGCCGGCCCTGCGCGCGTATGCCTGGCTGGAGCGCCTCGGTGCCCGTGCGGCCGCGGGCATGTCGCGCACGTGGGCCGATGCGCGCATCCCCGTTCAGGTGCAGCGCGTGGGATCCATGTTCACCGTCTTTCCCGAGGCCACCGCCCCCGTCCGCAACTTCGCCGACGCGCACGCGGCGCACCACGGCTGTTTTGCCACCTGGTTCCGCGGCATGCGGCGCCACGGCGTGCTGCTGCCGCCGAGTGGCTACGAATCGCTCTTCACCGGCCTGGCCCACACCGACTCCCACATCGACGAGGCGATCGACGCCTCGCGACTCACGCTGGACGAATGACCATCACGCCCGATTCCGCGGGAACGCGTCTCGCGCCGGGACGCCACGCCCATCGCGTCTACGACGACGTGACCGCGATGCTTCCCGACGCCGACAATCCCACGCCGCTCGTCCGCATCAACACGCTCAATCCGCGCGACGGCTACACGCTCTACGCGAAGCTCGAATGGCTGAACCCCTTCGGCTCGGTGAAGGATCGCGCCGCGTGGGCGATGGTGCGCGACCTCGAGGACCGCGGAGAACTCGGAGCCGAGCGCGCCGGGCGCGGGCTCGTGGAACCGACGAGCGGGAACACCGGCGTGTCACTCGCCGCGCTCGCGAGTGCCCGCGGCTACGGCATGCGCGCCGTCGTGCCCAACAAGGTGCCGCTCGAGAAGAAGGTCACGCTCAAGCTGGCCGGTGCGGAACTCGACGTGGTGAACGACGAGCTGTGTCCGCTTCCCGGACTGGGGGACGGGTCCATCAACCTCGCGCGCACGCACGCGCGCGCGCAGCCCGGCCGCTACGTGATGCCTAACCAGTACGCCAACCGGGCCAACATCCAGGCGCACCTCGAGACCACGGGGCCCGAGATCTGGCGGCAGACGGCCGGGCGCGTGACCGACGTGTTCGTGGCGCTCGGCACCGCGGGAACGGCGATGGGCCTGGCCCTCTACCTCAAGGCCGTCGCGCCGCGCGTGCGGGTGATCGCGGTGCAGCCCACCGAGGGTCACGACGTGCCCGGCGTGCGCAGCGCCTCGCAGCTCGAGGCGACGGAACTCTTCGACCGCGACCTCATCGACGAAGTGATCGAGGTCGAACATGAGCTGGCCTACGAGCGGGCGATGGACCTGGCCCGGCGTGAAGGTCTTCTTGCAGGCCCGAGCAGCGGTCTCGTTCTCGAAGGCGCCCGCCGCGTGCTTTCCCGCGAACCGGGCCCCGGCGTGGGCGTGCTTCTCTTCCCCGACAACTCGGCGCGATACACCTCGAAGTTCGTGCAGCACCTCCCGGAACTCGCCAAGGGCACCACGCCCTGAGCGATTCACCTCACCCCACCATCGACCCATGACCACCACCGATCGTCCTTCCGTGCTCGTCTCCACCGACTGGGTGGCGGCACACCTCGCCGACCCCGGCGTCCGTGTCGTCGAAATCGACGTCGACACCAAAGCGTACGATGCAGGCCACCTGCCCGGCGCCGTGGGCTGGAACTGGCAGACGCAGCTCCAGGACCGCGTGCGGCGCGACATCATCGGCCGCGAAGCGTTCGAGGCGCTGTTGAGCGCGAGCGGCATCGCGCCGGATCACACCGTCGTCATCTATGGAGACAACAGCAACTGGTTCGCCGCGTACGGCTACTGGGTGCTCAAGCTCTACGGACACGCCGACGTCAGGCTCATGGACGGCGGGCGGGCGAAGTGGCTGCGTGAAGAAGACAAGCCGCTCGTGGTCGAGGCGCCAGCCGTCACGCCCACGACGTATCGTATCACCACCGTGCGCACCGAACTCCGTGCGCATCTCGCCGAGGTGTTGGGCATCGCCAACGGGCGCGGCACACACAACCTCGTGGACGTGCGCAGTCCGGCGGAGTTCAGCGGCGAGGTGATTGCACCGCCCGGCATGAACGAAACCGCACAGCGAGGCGGCCACATACCCGGCGCCGTGAGCGTTCCGTGGTCCACCGCGGTCACGGCCGACGGCACCTTCCGCCCCGTGGACGAGCTGCGCCGCATCTATGTAGAGGAGAAGGGCGTGGATCCGGCCCGGCCCACGGTGGCCTACTGCCGCATCGGTGAGCGGTCGAGCCACACCTGGTTCGTGCTGTCGGCGTTGTTGGGCCTGACCGACGTCCGCAACTACGACGGGTCGTGGACGGAATACGGCAACGTGGTGGGCGCGCCGATCGCCATCGACATCGTACCCGGTCGTTGAACCTGGTTTCATCTCTTCGCGCGCCCCGGATGAGCCTCCGGGGCGTGCTTCTTTGATAGGACCGCGCGTCCCTATGGCTGCGCCCCCTCGCGGCGGCGGCTTGTTAGGGCATGCTCAGGCGCGCACGTGTGGCCGAGCGGCCGGTTCGCGACACGGTCTGCGCCGCGCAGCGGCACATGCGGATGACGGCGGGGCGCGCGAGGGGCGGATAGCGCTGGACAAGCACCCAGTGGCCGCGAGCGCACACCGAGCAGCGGTTCGCGAGCGTCTGCACCGAGCCAGGCGCGGGCATCGCGTGTCGATGTCTCAGGGACCTGGCTCGTGGATGGCGGTGCGTCGCCGCGCAACAACGGGCCTTCGAACTGTCACCCATCCTCCCGGTTAACGCCGTTACCCATCATCCCGGTTGCTCAAGCCCCGTCTCCGTCAGCACCACCTACGGGTCGCGCTTTGCCTTCCGGATCTCCTCGAGCGTCATCCCTTCCGGGTTCGCGATGTGAGCTTTCGTCCGGTAGGTCATTGTGCAGCCGTTGCTGTTGAGGATACTCCGGCCCAGAATCGCGTTGGCCGCGGCTAGCGCTTGCGCGAGGGTCTTCCCATCCAGCAACGATTCCCAAAACTCCCGACTCGCGGAGGCAGCGAGCCCGTGGGCGATGGTCTTGGTGAATCCGATGGCGAGCTTTACACAGCAAGCGACCAGTTCATCCAGCAAGTCGGCCGACTGGCACCCGGCCAGCACCACGATGCCTGGAGGTCCGTTGCCCATCTTGGCCGCATCACACAGATCCTTTACGGAAACCGGGTTGCCCCCGCGTAGGACAAAGAATACCTGCCAGGCGATCAGGGCTTTGACCATCCCGTCGGGGCCCACGCCGGTATGTCCGAAGAAAGTCCACATGTCCTCTGGACCCTTTTGAGCAAAGTGGTCTTGCATTCCCGACTTGGTCGCCCACCAATCATCGTCGGCCTGCCACCCCTTTGTCGTAGTTTTCTCAACGAGCGCCTTATAGCCGGTCACGCCCTGAAGCCACCCGAACGCCTGCTCGATCTCGAAGTCCACCGTCTGTGGCGTCGGTACGATGGCCCCGTAAATCGTCGGTAGTACCGTTGTGGTGACCAACGGCGTGAACCCATTGGTCAAGAGCATCGCCTTCGCTCGGGGGTCGTTGCCGTAGATGTACGTCGTGAACCCCCTTCTCTCCGCCCCGTACTCGACCACGGTCGGAACCTCGACCATCGGCGCCGCAAGGAGCGCCGTGCCGGCGGCATCCGTGAAGCAGCGCGCCACTTCCTCCCCATGGGGCGTGCTCATCACGACAGGCACGCGCTCGAGGGGAGCATGATCGCTCCGCCGCAGAACCCGCACGGCAATAACGTCACCCGAGACTGCATCTCCGCGGACGAGGAGTTCCATACCTTTGGGTCTGCCGCGAGGCGGGCGTTCGGGGGGTTGGAGGATCCGAATTCTCTCTTTCCTTTCAGGAGGAAGGTTCTGCCTAGGAGTCTGTTTTTTCCTTCGCATCTAGCGGTCTCCTGTCTCTGGCTTTTCGGAGTGAACCGAGCAGATGACGCCTAACGCTCGGCATCCGCGGCGGCCCGCAGCGCCGTCCGCTGCATGCCGTT
>JBQTIW010000124.1:0-78254 GCA_052387735.1 Gemmatimonadaceae bacterium | reverse complement strand
ATGGTGGTGGGGACGAGCACGGCGACTTGCCGTTCACCCTTGACCGCCTTTAACGAGGCGCGGATCGCTACCTCGGTATTGCCGTACCCCACATCGCCGTCGAGGAGGCGATCCATCGGCCGCTCGCCCTCGAGGTCGCGCTTCACGTCCTCCGTCGCCTTGCGCTGGTCGGGGGTGTCCTCGAACAAGAAGGACGACTCCAGCTGCTTCTGCCAGGCCGTGTCGGCGGCATGCGGCGGACGGGTGGCGATCTTGCGGCGCGCGTAGAGGTCGAGGAGCTCGTGCGTCATCGCCTCGATCGCGATCCGCGTCCGGTCGCGCTGTGCTGCCCATCGTTTGCCGCCAAGCCGGTGGAGCTTGGGGGGCGGCGCATCGTCGCCGACGTCGACGCCGGAACGGTAGCGCTCGATCTGATCGATGCGGTAGAGGGGGACGTTGAGCCGGTCGCCTCCTTCGTATTCGATGACCGCGACCTCGATCGTGCTCTCGCGAACGAACAGCTGCTCGATGCCTCGATAGATCCCCACTCCGTGTTCGAGATGCACGACATAGTCGCCGGCCTTGAGCGCCGTGATCGTCTCCAGCACCGACCCTGCCGCATAACGACGCGCGCGCCGCAGCCTCCGGTCGCGCCGGAAGATCTCGTGATCGGTGAGGACGCGGAGCCCGAGCGCCGGCCGGGCGTCGGGTTCACCGGTTCGCCGGCTCCCGGGCGGAATGACGAACCCGCCGTGCAGCACGCCGATCGTGAGGGCCGCCGGCGAGGGGTTCCACTCGTCCTCGTTCAGCAGCTCGTCGAGGCGTTCGGCCTGGCCGCTGTTGTCGCACAGGATGACGGTCGGTGTCCCGTCCCGGACGATGCGGCGAAGGAGGCGGACATCACGCGAGATGTTGTCCGGCGGACGAATGGGAAACACGATCGCGTCGCGGTCGCGCGCCGCATCGACGGTCGCCAGCCGCGCGTACCTCCCCAGCGACGCCAGGAGCTTGTCGGGCGACACGAAGGTGGTGTCGCGCTCGACCACCCCTTCTCCCCGCCGCCGCGCCAGGTCGGCATGGTGCTGCGCCTCCTCCCAGGTCCGCGCCAGCTCCGGCTGCAGGTGCGACTCGTCGGGAACGACCAGCACCGTGTCCGGCGGAAACAGCGACGTGATCGACACCTGGTCCGCACCTAACGAGCGGGTCTCGGCCGGAGGGGCGTCGACCGGGAGGATCACCGCCGATTCGGCCGGGCGGGTGGACCGTTGCGACGCAATGTCGAAGTGCCGCAGCTCCACGATCTCGTCGCCCCAGAACTCCAGGCGGACCGGCTCGGCCATGCCGAACGAGTACACGTCGACGATGCCTCCACGCACCGCGAACTGCGCCACGTCGTCGAGCATGGGGACACGCTCGAATCCGATCGACTCCAGGTGCGCCGCCAGCTCCTCCGGACGGTGCGTGTCGCCCTGGCGCAGGTCCAGTCGCGACGCACCTAACGCGGACGGAAGGCCGGTGCGCTCGAGGAGCGCCCGGGCGGTCGTGAGCAGCACCCGCACCCCGCCCTGTGACACCCGCTCGAGGGTCTCCACCCGCTCCCCGGCAATCTCCGCATGCGGCTCCTCGGTGCCGAATCCCTCGCGCGGGGGATAGAGGGCCACCGGCGCGGTCTCCATCAGGAGCTCCAGGTCGGCGAGCCATCGTTCCGACTCGCTGACCGACTCGCACACCACCACGAAAAAGCGATTCGTGTGATGACGCGCGAGCGCAGCGACGAGCACAGCGTCCGTCGATCCGAGCAGTCCGGCAACGGGCTGACGCTCTCCGGCGCCGGGGAACTCCGCCACCAATCGGCCGAACGGCGCGAGCCGCTCGAACGCATCCACCACCAGCGGCAGCGCCATCAGGGCGTCGCGACCTGCCGCTCGGTCCGCCTGACGACGAAGGTCTCTGCGGCCAGCAGGGCCAGGGCAAGCACGATCAGCGGGACCTGCAAAGGCCGCTGGGACCCCGCCGCGTAGAGGGAGCGACGCCACGTCGCCTCGTCCGACGTGACGACCGCATCCCTGCCCTGAATGCGGTCGCGGAGCGCGGCGATCTCCAGCCGGCGCAAATCCGATTCCTCGGGCTCGGGGTTGACGACCAGCGCGCCGACGCGGTCCTCCCCGCGACGGAGGAAGTACACGCCGGGACGCAACGGTGCGGTGGACACGCCCGCAGCATTTTGCCGCTGGCCGTCGCCCGACTCGATCGCATCCACCCCACTGGGAAGCCGGACCTGGCCGCCCGGAGCCGCGTGGAAGACGGCGGTCGCGTCACCAGCCAACTGCTGCGCGATCATGTCACCGAGCCATGGCACGAAACCGGCGCGCACCGGGAGGTCGGTGGCCGACGGTTCGAGCGGCGACCCGATCAACACGAACCGCTCGCCGGCGACAATCCAGGCTTCACCTCCCGCGGTGGCCAGGGTGTCGGCAACAGCGCCGGACTGGGCGATCAAGGGGTAGCGGAGTGTGGCCTTCACGCCATCGAAGCGCGCACCGCGGACCACGGTCTCGTCGCGACGGGCCGGCCCGAACCGCCACGGGATGCCGAGACGCTCCAGCGTTCGGTTCGCCGTGCCGGCGCGCACGGGATCGGCGGGCGCCACCAGCAGGGCCGGCAGTCGATCCGCCCGATCGGCGGTCGTGATCGCGACCTCCCCGCCTAACGCGACCCGCTGGTTCTGGACCAGGGCGTCGACGGCGGTGCGCACGAACGGGCCGGCCGCGGCATCGATGCGTACCTGGGGCGCCGCACCCAGCCAGACCGCGAAGTACCGCGCATCGTCGCCCCGCAACTCGTCAGGCGCCAGCTCCACCACCCCGGCGCGCCACCCCTGCTCGTTGGGTGAACTGTGCACCGTGAGGTCCTCGCCCCCTCGGGCCGTTCCGCTCGCCAGCCGCGTGTTGCCTAACGCGATGCGATAGGTGGCCGAGTCGGGCCCGGCGGCGCGGGCCAGCACCGAGCCCCGCGGCGTCCAGCGCACCGGCCGCGCTTCGGCCAGGACCACGGCACGGTTAGGCGGTGGCGCGGTCGCCGGGGCCAGTAGCGAGACTCTGACGTCTCCGGTGGACACTGGTTGGCTCCAGGTCGTCGCCTGCGCATCGGTGACGACCACGACCTGGCGCGCCGGGAGCCCTGCGCCGGAGACGAGGCCGCTGGCGCGGGTCAGCGCCGTGGAGAGGTCGCCCCGTCCGGCAATCGCATCCGTCCGATCGATCGCGTCCAGAATGGCCTCCTGACCGCCACCCACGACCTGGCCATCGGCCGAGACGAGCCAGAGTCGGTCGGCACCATCGGCCGCGGCCGCCGCCTCCCGGGCCGCGGCGCGGAGCGTCGCCAGCACGGGCTGGCCGTTCACGACGGCGCTGGTACTCAAGGAGTTATCCACCACGATCGCGAGCGCGGTCGGCACGTGACCGGCGCCGAAGAACGCGCCTAACGGGCGCGCCGCGGCCAGCGCCAGGAGCAGCACCGCCAGCATGCGGAGCAACATCAGCAGCAGATTGCGCATCTTGATCTGCCGGATGTTCTCGCGTTCGGCACGCGCCAGGTACTGCACCGCCGGAAAATCCACCTTGCCGTGGATGCGGCGACGCATCAGGTGCAGCACGAGCGGCACGGCGGCAGCAGCGCCCAGCAGCAGATACAACGGCTCGAGAAAACTCACGGCAGGCGCTGCCGCGCGGCGAACGCTTTGCGCAGGGGCACGCCGAACGGCTCATCGGTGAACACGACTTCGTATGACACGCCTAACGCGCCGAGCCGGTCTCGCCACTCCTGGATCGCGTGATCCACCGTGCGCCGGTAGGCCTCGCGCACTTCGGAGGCCGTGGCCGAGACCTGGAGCGGCCCCTCGGTGTCGGCGAAGATGGCCTCCGGTGCCACGTCCAGTTCGCGCTCGGACCGGTCCATGATGTGGAGCACCGTGACGTCGTGCCCTCCGGCCCGAACGGCCTTGAGCCCGCTGAGCGTGTCCTCCTGGTCCACCAGCAGGTCCGAGACGAGAATCACGATGCCCGGTCGACTCACCATTCGACCCGCCTGGAACAGCGCCGCCCCCATTTTCGAGTCGCCCCCGGCGCCGGGCTCCGCCAGCGCGTTGATGATCCGCCGCCAGTGGACGATGCGCGCCTTCGGAGAGATCACCGTCCGCAGGCGATCGTCGTAGCGCACCAGCCCGACCGCGTCCTTTTGTCGCAACAGGAGCAGGCTCACCGAGGCCACAATCTGCTCGGCATATTCGAGCTTCGTGAGCCGGGCTACGACCCCTTTCCAGTCCATCGACTTGCTGACGTCAAGCACCAGCGCGGCCCGGAGGTTCGTCTCCTCCTCGATCTGCTTGATCATCCACTTGTCAGCCCGCGCGACGACCTTCCAGTCGATGTACCGGAGATCATCTCCCGGCTGGTACCCCCGATACTCCGCGAACTCCACGGAGAACCCTTTTCGAGGTGAGCGGTGTAAGCCTTGCAGAAAGCCCTCGACCACCCAACGCGCGACAATCTCCATGCGGCCGAGCGAGGCCACCTGGGAGGGGTCGAGAAGGTCAGCTCGAGGTGTGCGAGGGGAGTCCATCAGGAGGGCCGGAAGCTAGGGAGCTGTCGGGACTGGTGGTAGGGTTCACCGGCCGTTCAGCTACGCGATGCCATTGTAGGAACCTGTAGATCCGCAGACCCCTTCTGTACGGTGGCGGGTTCCGGGAAGTCGGATAGGTTACAGCGAGGGGCGCAAGTCCTTCACGCTCGAACGGTGTTCCCCTGAGCGGAGGTCGTTGGAATGAAACATCTCGTCGGTCAGGCGTTGACGCTGGTGGCCGTGCTCGCGACAACGGTCCCGGCCCAGCAGCAAACGGTCCGGTGGAACGACGTGATCGCCTCGCTCGGCGAAGAAGCGGAAGCGCCGCCTGGAGTGAGGGTCTGGCTCGACCAACGCATCCTGCGCTACGGCGAGCCCGTTCGCGTGGGGTTCCGGGTCGAGGAAGATGCGTTCGTGGTCGTGGCCCGGGTCGACTGGGAGGGTCACCTCACGGTGCTGCATCCGAGCGGAAAGACCCGCCTAACGGCGGTCAGGGGCGGCGAGGATGTCTATATCCGCGGCAGTCGCCTCGGGCGGATGGCCACGTTTGCCGCCACCGAACGTCGCGGTGGGAGTGGCTACGTCTTCGCGCTGGCGTCGCGGTCGCCGCTGGACCTCTCGCAACTCTCGCTCCGCGACTTCTCGTCCTGGGTCACCGGAATGCCCGTGGGACGCCCGGTCAGCCGCTACATCGGCGATCCGTACCGCGTCATCCAGCGGTTTGCCCGTGTCGTCCTTTACAACCCCGAGAGCGAATGGGACTACGACGTAGATTTTTACTCCGTCGAGCTCCCCACCTGGATGACCGCATCGAGCCACTTCTGTGGTAGCGCGTTCGACGCCTACTACGGACGCCGCCGCATGGACGGTTGGGGCAATCGTTATGGGTACGATGAGTTCGGGGACCTCTGGTACAACGGTTTTGGGAGCCCCCTCGGATGCAACGGACTGTACAGATTCGCCGGTTGCTATGTGCATGTGTATGGGTTTGGGCACATCCCCTATTTCTGCCGCACTGGACGGCCAGACCAGGTTGCGACCGGCCCGACACCGCCACCGCTCCCCGTAGATCCGGACTCGCTGCGCGTGAACCCCTGGGCGCCCGACTCGATCAGTCGGCCTAACGTGGAGAAAGGGACGGGGAACGTGAATGGTCCGCACATCATGACCGTGGATCCCGCCCGGCCAGCACCGGTCGGCTGGAGTGCGCGGGATGATTTGAGCTTTTCGATTCCCTCGCGCGCCCTGCGGGGCCTCCGCGAGCGACGCGACGAAATCGGTCGCTCCCCGATGAACAATCCGGGAGACGGAGGGCCGATGCCGATGCCGGCACGACCGACGCCTGAAGTCTCGAACCAGCCCATCGAGTGGGTGCGGCCGCCGCGGTCGCTGGAGGCACCCAGCCGCTCGGACATCGACCGCATGCCCACACGAGGCGGGATTCGTCGCTCACAGACGGACCGCGAGGCGGTTGGCGGTGGAGGCCGCGAGTGGAGTCCTCCGCCGCGTTCCTCGAGCCCGATGTTCGAGCGTGAACCGCCGCGCACGTCGGGTTTCACGCCTCGCGGCGACCGCTACGATGGAAGGACCGGCATGCAGGCCTCGCCTCCGCCCGCTCCAATCCGTCATAGTGAGCCGATCAGGTCTCCAGGTTCGTCTGAAGGTTCTCGACCGAGCTCCCCGCCTCCTGCACCGGCGCCGGCAGCGACAGGAGGCACCAAGTCGGCCAATCCGCCAGCCGAACGAAAGCCGGAAGCCCGGCAGCCGACCTAGCACCCCGCTCGACGATCAGAGGGGTCCCGCGATGATATCGTGGGACCCCTCTTGCTACATTTCATGGTTTCGTCGGAGCCGACCGGGACGGAAGGAAGGAATGGGCCGCGGTGCCGCACGCCGCCCCGAGTCCAGCACCTGTTGCGTACAGGACTCGGCACCAGCCATCAGCACACTCGGAACAAGGGCGCAGTGAAGCTCGATCGTATACGCAACTTCTGCATCGTCGCTCATATCGACCATGGCAAGTCCACGCTCGCGGACCGGCTGATCGAGGCGACGGGCACGGTGGAGAAGCGCGAGATGAAGGATCAGATGCTCGACACCCTCGATCTCGAGCGTGAACGTGGCATCACGATCAAGCTGAACGCGGTTCGGATGACGTACACCGCACTGGACGGCAACCGGTACGAATTGAACCTGATCGACACACCGGGACACGTCGATTTCACGTACGAGGTTTCGCGGTCTCTGGCCGCTTGCGAGGGAGCCATTCTCGTGGTGGACGCGTCGCAGGGCATCCAGGCGCAGACCCTGTCGAATCTGTTTCTCGCCCTCGACGCCGGCTTGGAGATCCTTCCGGTGCTCAACAAGATCGACCTTCCCGGGGCCGAACCGGATCGGAGGAAACAGGAAGTCCACGATCTGATCGGCGCCGATCCGGACGACATCCTGCTCGTGAGCGCCAAGGAAGGGCTCGGGATTCCCCAGCTGCTCGAGGCGATCGTCCAGCGGGTGCCTCCGCCCAGAGGCGACCCTGACGCGCCACTGCGTGCCCTCATTTTCGACTCGTACTACGACCGATACCGCGGAGCGATTCCCAGCATCCGCGTGGTCGACGGCGCGATCAGGCCCGGCATGCAGATCACCTTTGGCTCGAATGCGTCGGTGTACGATGTGAGCGAGGTTGGCTCCCTCCAGCTGCGACAGGCCAAAGGGGAGGAGCTGACGGCGGGTGAGGTGGGGTACGTCATGGCCAACGTTCGCTCGGTACAGGAGACGCGGGCCGGGGACACGATCTTCGACGCCACCAACAAGGCCGCCGCCCCGTTGCCGGGCTACAAGGACGTGCACTCCATGGTGTTCGCCGGCATGTATCCGACGGACACGGCGCAGTACGAGAACCTGCGCGACGCGCTCAGCAAACTCCAGCTCAACGATGCCTCGCTCAAGTACGAGCCCGAGACGTCCACCGCGTTAGGCTTCGGCTTTCGCTGCGGCTTCCTGGGATTGCTGCACATGGAGATCGTGTCGGAACGGCTGGAACGGGAGTTCAACCTCGACCTGGTGACGACGGTGCCGAACGTCGAGTACCACGTCTACGACGCCACCGGGGCGATGGAGCTGATCGAGAATCCCTCGCGGCTCCCCTCGCCTGGAGACATCGACCGGATCGAGGAGCCCTACGTCAAAGCGCGCATCGTCTCCCCCGTGGAGTACATCGGCCCGATCATGACGCTAGGCACGGACCGCCGCGGCGTGTACAACGGCATGAAGTACATCGACACGACGCGTGTGGAGTTCGACTGGGAGTTCCCGCTGGCCGAGATCATCCTCGACTTCTACGACCGACTCAAGACGATCAGCCGCGGCTACGCGTCGTTGGACTACGAGTTGGGCGACTACCGTCCGAGTCCCCTGGTCAAGCTGGACATGCTCATCAACGGCGACGCGGTCGACGCCTTCTCGGTCATCATCCACCGGGACAAGGCGTACGACTGGGGCCGCAAGGTCGCGGACAAGCTGAAGGAGCTGATTCCCCGCCAGTTGTTCGAAGTGGCGATCCAGGCCGCGATCGGCAACAAGATCATCGCACGAACCACGGTGAAGCCCCTCCGGAAGGACGTCCTGGCGAAATGCTACGGCGGCGACATCACCCGAAAGCGGAAACTGCTGGAAAAGCAGAAAGAAGGAAAGAAACGGATGAAGTCCGTGGGGAGTGTCGAGATCCCGCAGGAGGCGTTCCTGGCGGTGCTGCAAGTGGATTGAGAAACGGGTTCACGAGAGGAGCTTTTCCCCTCCCTCCGCCACAAACAGCGCCCACGCTTCATCCCGCTTGCCGCGCGCAAACGTCACGAGGTCGACGAACCGCGGATCGGACCGAATCGGTGTGAATGGTGCAAAACGCTCGAGCGCGGGGAGCACAAAAAACCCGCGCCGGACGGCAGATTCCAGGAATGGCAGTGCCGACTCCGCGTCACCCAGGTGCGCGATTCCGAGGGCCATCATAAACGGCACCTCGGGGTCATCCATCTCTTTTACCGCGTCGTTCGCCGCCTCCTGCACTCGAGCCAGATCTCTCGCGATGAGAGCAGACGCGACTTTCATCGACAGTCGGTATGCTGGCGGGAGCACCGACGGGATCGCTGAGAGGATCTCCGTCCCCAGCGCTGGATTGTCCGCCAGCCCGGCCCCAACGGCGGCGGGAAAGGAATCATAGAGGTGTGTGCCGCTCCGCGAGAGCGCGAGCAGACGATCGAGCTCGCCCGCGGCAAGCAGCGTGTAGGCTCCGCCGGTCGGGATGTGCGGATCGAGACGGCGCGCCTCGTCGTGAGCGGCGATCGACTCCGCGAACAGGCCGGAATACCGGCAGGCGTGGGAGAGCCCGGCCCACAGCGCGGCGTCGGAACGCGCCCCGGACAGCTGACGCACGAGACGACCCACGGCCTCGGGCGCGTGTCCCATCTCCGCTTCGAGATGTGTGAGGTACTGGTGGGCCGCGGACAGGCGCGGATTGAGGGCGAGCGCGCGACGCAGCGCATGCTCGGCGTGGACGCGATTCTCGTTTCCCTGACGAAGGAACTTGGCGAGGAGTCGATAGCACCGGCCGAGTCGCGCCCAGGCTGGCGCAAAGTCCTCGTCCTCGGCGAGACAGGCGAGGTACATGTCGCGCGCCAGCGGCGTCTGCGTGATCTCCCGCGAGAGCTCGTTCCCGCGCAGGAACAGCTCGTACGCTTTGGCGCTCCGTGGTACATCGCGCGACATCGTCCCGCCGCGTCCGGTAAGCCGCGGCGCAAGCACATCGGCAATCTTTCGGCCGAGCTCCTCCTCGAGGTGGAAGAGGTCATCCACGGTCGTCGCCGCGGAGATCGCGCCGACAACCGTGCCCGCCGGCGCCTCCACCAGCTGTGCGTTGGCGCGAATCTGCGAACCGGCGCGCACCAGGGACCCGAGCAGGACGAGATCGACGTCGACGTCCGACGCAAGGCGGCGCAGGTCGAGGCGCTCGGCCACATGCCCAGCGGCCATCGCGCTCGATCGCACCACCACCGACGGGAGCGACGCGAGCGATGTCGAGAGCGCGTCGGCAATGCTGAAGCCGAGAAAATCGGTCTCGGGATCGGGACGCAAAACGCGGAATGGTGGAACGACAACGCGTGTGAGAGCGGTGACGGGAATGGGCGTTCCCGTGCGCGGCGTGTTCCGTAGCTCGGCCAACGCCGCAGCCATGGCCGCTGCATCGCCATAGCGGTCGCTCGGGCGCTTGGCCATGGCGCAGCGGATGATGCGGTCAGCCGCCTCCACTGCGCGGGAGCCCTGGAGCGCGGGGGGCTGCTCGTGCTGCGTGGCATACAACAGGTCGATGAGATTCCGGCCGATGAATGCAGGCCGACCCGCGAGCATTTCGAAGAGAATCGCCCCGGCGGCATACAGGTCAGCGCGGTGATCCACGCCGATGCTGTCGATCTGTTCGGGCGCCATGTATCCCGGCGTGCCGAACATCATGCCGGCCTCGGTCATCGTCGGGGCCTGCGGGCCCGCGCCTAGCGAACCTGCGTTCCTCCCGCGGGCGATGCCGAAGTCGAGCAGTTTCACGCCGTGGGGCGTGAGGAAGACGTTGGACGGCTTGAGGTCCCGATGGACGATCCCGGCCGCGTGCAGGGCGGCCAGCGCCGAGAGAATCTGTCGCATGGTCGAGAACGCAACGTCGACCTCGAGCGCGCCGTACAGGAGCCGCTGCTCCAGCGATTCGCCTTCGAGCAGCTCCATCGCCAGGAACCACCCATCCTCGTACTGCTCCACGTCATACAACGGACAAACGTTCGGGTGACTCACAGCCGCGGCCGCGCGCGCTTCCTTGAGGAACCGGCGCACCGTGACCTCGTCCGCCGTGCCGTATCGGATGATCTTGATCGCGACCGTGCGCTCGAGCCGGTCATCACGCGCGGCATACACTTCCCCCATCCCGCCCTGACCGATCTTCCGGAGGACAGTATATCGGCCGATACGGGTGGGATCGTCGCGGATCACGGGACCAAAGATGGACGGGGACGCGACGACCGGAAAGCCCGCCGCGACCCCGTCATCGCTCGCGATCGTGGGCGGACCAAACGATTCGCCGCCGAGGCGCGAGATTCTCAGCAACCTTGGCAGCGTGTCACGACCGTCATCCCACGCTACAACGACCGTTCGCGCTCCGTCACGTGCGAGCTGTACGTGTCCCGGTCGCGCGAAGGGGGCCACACCTAACGGGAGCGCCTGACCAAACGGCTGCGCGCCGTCGGTCGAGCGCGCGTAGGAGACGCCGGCCGCTCCCCCTTTTCCGTCCACCACGCGATGTGCACCGCGCCCGCTTCCTCAAGGACCCTCCGGGCCCGGCAACAGGAGCGATTCGGCCTGCGCTATCTTCCTCTGACGTGCCCCGGCCTCCTTCCCTCGTCGTCCAGACCTCATTCCTTGGAGATGTCGTCTTGACGACGCCGCTCCTGACCGAACTTGCTCGGCAGGGACCGGTGACCGCGATCACAACGCCGGGCGGGGCAAGCCTGCTGCGGGGGCACCCCGCAGTTCACAGACTGGTGGTCTACGACAAGCGAGGGGCGGACCGGGGCGTCGCGGGCTTCATGCGTGTCGCGCGGCTCGTTCGCGCCGAGTCGCCTGATGCGGTCGCCTACCTCGCCCAGGGCTCGCATCGGAGCGGCGCACTGGCGCGGATCGCCGGCTATGGCGAGCGAGTCGGCTTTGCGACGTCGGCGGGACGTCGCTGGTATACGGCGAGCGTGACGACGGTTCCGGGAACACACCACGCCGAACGGTTGTGGTGCCTCGCGCGGCAGGCACGCGAGCCTAACGAGGCCGATCTTCGACCGACACTCTTCCCAGGCGCCGAGGACGTGGCCGCGGTCGAGTGGCTCCTCGCATCCCATGCCGCGGAGCGCGAGCCGCTGATCGCCCTCGCGCCCGGGAGCGTCTGGGCCACCAAGCGGTGGCCCTGGTTTGCCGAGCTCGCGCGACTCCTTGCCTCCCACGGACGAATCGTGGTCATTGGTGGTCCTGACGATCGAGCGCTGGCCGGCGAAGTCGCGGCGGCGGTGGGAGAGCGCGTGATCGACGCCACAGGGAAACTCCCGCTGCTCGCCTCCGCTGCCCTCATCCGCCGCGCGCGGGTGCTCGTCACGAACGACTCGGCACCGCTCCATCTGGCGTCGGCCATGAACACCCCCACGGTGGCGATCTTCGGGCCGACGGTCACCGGTTACGGTTTTGGTCCCCTTGCCGAACGGCGCGAAGTAGCCGAGGTCGCACATCTCACCTGCCGCCCCTGCCATGCTCACGGACCGATGACCTGTCCGCTCGGCCACTTCCGGTGCATGCGGGATCTGCTGCCGGCGCAGGTGCTCGACGCCGCCCGGCGCGTCGGGGGAATGGGAGCCTAACGATGGTCATTCAGCACGGCACGCTGGGGCTCGTCTTCGCCTTTGGAGTCGGGGTCGTGCTGGGGCTGCTGGGAGGCGGCGGTTCCTTGCTCGCGCTCCCGATTTTCCTGTATGTCTTTCAGGTGCCGACCAAGCCGGCGGTTGCCATGAGCCTCGCGGTGGTGGGGATGAGCGCCTTCGTGGGATTCGCCTCGCACCTGCGCCAGCGCACGGTGCACCTGCCGATCGCCCTGCCCTTCGGCGGCCTGGCAATGGCCGGGGCGTTCATCGCGGCACGACTCGCGCACCGGGTGCCGGAACAATGGCAGCTTGGACTGTTCGCTGCCTTCGCGCTGTGTGCCGCCGCGCTCATGTTGCGCGATTCGTTCAGGCCACCACGCGCCGACGCGAGCGCATCGGGACCGCAACCGCGTTTCTCGGTGCTGCTGGGGGTCCAGGCCGTGGGCGTCGGCGTCCTCACCTCGCTGATCGGCGCCGGCGGAGGCTTTGTCATCGTGCCTGCGCTCGTGCTCCTGGCGAGAATCCCGGTGAAGGAAGCCGTGGGCAGCTCACTGCTCATCATCACGATGAATGCACTGTCCGGATTTGCGGGTTACATCGGACAAGTCGCGATCGACTGGCCGCTGGTGGGAGCGTTCACCGCTGTGGCGGCCGCGGGCGCCGTCACGGGAACGCGCCTGGTGAGGCACGTGCCCCAGCAGCGCATCAAGCAGGGCTTTGCGGCCATGATCATCGCCATCGGAACCTACGTGATCGCGCGTGGGTTGGGTCTCATGGAGTAGATTCGCACGGTCCGCTCTGGCAGTCACCCGTTCACCCGCTTACGCGTTTTACGCGCTCGACACACATGCCTCAGAACAAAGCGGCCAGGTTCATTGTCGGAGTCGACCTCGGGGGGACCAACATCGTCGTTGGCTCGCTGAGTGAGGACGGCAGCACCGAGTTTGCCATGCAGTCGCAGCCGACGCAGGCGGACCAGGGTGCGGATGCAGTGGTGGATCGGATGGTGGCGATGATAGACGGCGTGATCGCACAGACGATCGCGGTGACCGAGGGGAAGCGGTCGGCTTGCCTCGGCGTCGGCGTCGGGGCGCCGGGGCCGCTGGATCGCCGCCAGGGCCTCGTGATCACGACCCCGAACCTCGGCTGGACCAATTTTCCTTTGCGACAGGTGATTGCCGATCGCGTGGGATTGTCGGCGACACTGGACAACGACGCGAATTGCGCCACGCTGGGCGAGTGGTGGCTTGGCGCGGCGCGAGGCGGTCGGGACGTCGTGGGGATGACGATCGGTACGGGAATCGGCGGTGGGCTGATCCTGGGCGGCCAGCTGTATCACGGGGCATCCGACGTCGCCGGAGAGATCGGCCACACGACCATAGATGTGAACGGGCGGCGTTGCGGGTGCGGCAACTATGGATGTCTGGAAGCCTACGCATCGGGTCCGAGCATCGCGGGGCGAGCACGAGAGGCACTGCAGGGCGATACGGAGTCGTTGCTGCACACGCTGGTCAAGGGCGACCTGTCGCGCCTAACGGCTGCGATTGTCTTCGACGCCGCCAACCGCGAGGACGCGCTCGCGCTGGAAGTCGTCCGCGAGACCGCGCGCTTTCTCGGCGCCGGGATCGCCAACTTGTTGAACGTTTTCAATCCCGACGTGGTGGTGATCGCCGGCGGCGTCACGCAGGCGGGGGAACCCTTGTTCGAGCCGCTGCGCCGCGAAGTCCGGCGGCGCGCCTTCCGTCCGGCCGTGGACGCCTGCCGCATCGTTCCCGGCTCTCTGCCCGGGACCGCAGGCGTGGTCGGCGCCGTGGCGACGTTCAAGCAGCAGATGCTGGGAGGGGTGTAGGGGATGGGTGGACGAGGGGACGAGTGGACGAGTGGACGGCCGCTCGTCAAGAAGCGGGTGGCCGTGATCGGCTCCTTCGTCTGGGACGTGATCCACGGGCGCGATCCGCGGGCGGCGCCGGTGGAGGAGTGGGGCGGTGTGACCTATGCGCTCTCGGCGCTCGACGCGGCGCTGCCTAACGACTGGGAAGTCGTACCGCTGGTCAAGGTCGGCACCGACCTCGTGCCTCGCGCCCGGGAGTTTCTGCGCACGATGCGCCGCGTCGCGCCCGATGCCGAGCCGATCGAGGTGCCGCAGCTGAACAATCGCGTCGAGATCCGCTATCTCAGCGAAGAGCGGCGCAGCGAGGTCCTGAGTGGCGGCGTCCCCCCGTGGCACTGGCTCGGACTCAAACCGCTGCTGCACAACATCGATGCACTGTACGTCAACTTGCTCAGTGGCTTCGAGCTCGACCTCGAGGTGGCTCAGCTGATTCGCCAACATTTTAGCGGCCCAATCTATTGCGACCTGCACTCTCTCCTGCTGGCAATTCAGCCTGGCGGATTGCGTACGCCACAGCGCCTTGTCAACCCCGAGGGGTGGTTCCGGTGTTTCGATCTGGTGCAAGTGAACGAGGAAGAAATGTCGATGATTGCGCCCGATCCGATGCAGCTCGCGGCGATGGCGATGAACTGCGGCGTTGCATCCCTTGTAGTGACATTGGGTTCGCGCGGTGCGATTTACGTCACGGCTCCAGGCTTCGAGCGTCTCCACGATCTCGGCCGTCGCGGTGATGCTGCCTTCGTGTCGGGCGCCGTGCGCACCGCGCTCATTGCTGCCGCAACGCCACGTGTCCAGAAGGCAGACACCGACCCGACAGGATGCGGCGACGTCTTCGGCGCGACACTCTTCTCGCGACTGCTTTGTGGTGATACGTTTGCGGACGCGTTACAGAACGCCGTGCGGGCCGCGGCGCGCAACGTGGAGTTTCGCGGCGCAACCGGGCTCGCGCACCATCTTCGCGGCGACTTGATCCCCTCGTGACCACCGTCATTACCGTCCCACCTTCGCTCGACGACCAGACGTTCGAACAAGTGCTCGAGCAGCTCGCACCGGTTCCCCTCGACCACAAGATCCTGGTTGATGCGCGACACACGCGCTGGTCGTCGCCCTACGGCTTGACGGCGCTGCTGACGCTTGCGCAATCGCGGGTGGAACTCCCCGCGTTCACGGGCCCCGAGACCGAGGAGACGGCGAGTTACTGGCAGCGCGCAGGGTTTTACGAACACGCCGAGCGGTTGTTCGAGATTCACGGGCACGTGCCCCGCCCGCGCGGCGCAGCCGTCGAGTCCAACGTCCTCCTCGAGATCACGTCGGTGGCGCGCAGCGATGACGTGCACGATGTGGTGGAGAAGATCCAGGCCAAGGCGCAGTCGATCCTCGTCAACGAGTTGAACCTGGACCCGATGGCCACGATGCGCTTTGCCATGACGCTGTCTGAAGTTTGTCAGAACATCGTGGAGCACGCCCAGACGACCGGGTGGGTGGCCGTGCAGACCTACCGCTACCGGCAGCGACTGGGACGGCGCGTGGTCGTGATCGCCGTCTGCGATGCCGGCGTCGGGTTCCGCACATCGCTGGAGAGTGCCCAGGGGCGGAAGCTCAGCGACCGCTGGGACGATGCCATGGCGCTGGAAGACGCACTGATCCGCGGTGTGAGTCGTTTTCGTGATCCGGGTCGAGGTCAGGGGCTCGCCGGCGTGCGACGGTACGTGGGAAAGTGGGAAGGGAAACTGGCCATCCGCAGCGGTACGGCACGGATCGCCATCGTTCCTGGCTGGGATGACGACGTTCCGCTCCGGGAGGACATCCCGGCGTTCCCTGGCGCGCAGGTGCAAATCACGATCCCGGAACGGGTACCGCCGCGGTGACTTACCACATCGCCATCGATGTCAGCTCCGTGCTCCGCCGCACGGTCTGCGACCTGTATTCCAATCTCGTCACGCGCCCCACCGGCGCCACCGTACGCAAGGCCATCGAGGAAGCACTCGCCGAGCTCCCCGAGCCTAACGTGACCATCATCGATTTCTCGCACGTCACGCTGCTCGATTTCTCGTGTGCCGACGAGATCGTCGGCAAGCTGCTCGATGCGTATCAGCGCGCCGGCGAGCATCCTCGGACCTATTTTCTGATCCGCGGGGTCCACGACGCGCATCTGGAAGCGATCGAAGCGGTCCTCGAGCGGTACAACCTCGCGGTCATCGTGCAGGATGACAGCGGTGGAGTGCGCCTCGTCGGAACGCTCGACGACGGCGCCCGGCGCGTCTGGCACATCGTGCGCCAACGCGGACCGATCGTACCACGACAGGTCGAGGAGGAGCTGGGCGAGCCGGCAGACATGTGCACGCGCGTGCTCGACGAACTGTGGGAGCGGCGGCTGGTGGTCAGGCGCGACGACGGCTTCGTCGCGCTGCCGCATGCGTCGTGAGCCCACGTTCCAATCCTCCACTGCACGTCGTCGGGTTCCATGCCACGCGCCGTGGTGAAGCGGAGCGCGGTCCGCAGGTCCGCGTGTCCGGTGAAGAGGCGCGGGCGCGGTTGCTGAGCGACGGCGAGCTGGCCTGGGTGGAGGGCCCGCGCCGATCCGAGCTCGCCACCGTGATCATCGACGATGCCGTGCCCCGCGGGGGCGCCGTCCTGCGGGACATCTCCGGCGTCAGCGTCTCTGAAGTCATCCGACTCCAGAAACCCGACTACGACACCACCGACAAGTACGCCTAAAGAGGGCAAGCACATGGCCGCACGACGTGTACCCCTGCGACTCGCAACTCTCGCGGTTCACGGCGCGGACGACTCGGCCCCCACCGGAGCCCCGGTGGTATTCCCCCTCGTGCAGTCCGTGAACTACCTGCAACCTGTCGGCACCGACGAGGGACTCCGGTACCCGCGCTACGGCAACGCCCCCAACGCCGATCGCCTCCAGCGGACGATCGCGGCGCTCGAGGGCGCCGAGGCGGCGCTGCTGCTCTCCAGCGGGCAAGGGGCAACGGCCTGCGCCTTGTTTGCCCTCCTCCGCCCCGGTGACCACCTGCTCGCGTCGGAATGGATCTACGGCGGCACACGCCGGCTCCTCGTCGAGGAATTCGCCATGATGGGAATCGACGTGACGCTCGTCGACCCAACCGAATCCCGGATCTGGCGGCAGAAACTGCGCAAGGAGACGCGCGCGATCTTCGTGGAGTCGCCCGTGAACCCGACGTGCCGCGTGCTCGACCTGCGCCAGATTCGTGTCCTCGCCCAGGAGAATGGGCTCGCCATGGTGGTCGACTCGACCTTTGCCAGCCCCGTGAACTTCCGTCCGTTGGAACACGGCGCCGATGTCGTGATCCACTCAGCGACCAAGTTTCTCAACGGCCACCACGATGTGTTAGGCGGCGTGGTCGCCGGCACCGCGCAGTTCATCGAAGGCGTGCGCCAGAAGATGATCGTGTGGGGTCAGGCACCGGATCCATTCGCCGCCTGGCTGCTCGAGCGTGGCCTCAAGACGCTGGATGTGCGGGTCAGCCGCCACAACGAGAACGCACTGCGGCTCGCGCAGTGGTGCGAAGCGCATCCGTCAGTATCGCGAGTGCTCTACCCCGGCCTCGCCACGCACCCCGACCACGAGATCGCACGCGCTACCCTCAAGGGCTTCGGCGGCATGATGGCGCTCGTGCTCAAGGGCGGGGGAGACGCAGCCGAGCGCTTTGTGAGCAAGCTCTCCGTGATCCGGCACGCGCCTTCCCTCGGCGGCGTCGATTCGCTGGTCAGCGAGCCGCGCTTCTCCTCACACACCGAGCTCACAGTCCAGGAGCGTGAGGCGGCGGGGATCGTCGATGGTTTCGTCCGCGTCAGCGTGGGGATCGAGGACATCGGCGACCTGATCGCAGACGTCCAGGGCGCTCTGTCGTAAGCGCAAGGAGAACTGGTAAACGTGTGAACGGGTGAACGGATGCGATTGGTTACCTTTGCCTCGGTCAAAGTGTCCGACAATAGGTGGGTCGTCGCGATGTGACCACCCGTTGACCCGTTCACCCGTTCACCCGTTCTCGCCGCTTGATCCGCTTCGCCAACGTCTTCAAGGAGTATCCCCGCACGGGCGTCGCGCTGAGTGACGTTTCGTTCGCGGTCAATAAGGGAGAGTTCGTTTTCCTGACGGGGCCGAGTGGCGCGGGGAAAAGCTCCATCCTCAAGCTCATCTACATGGATGAGCTGCCCTCACGCGGCGATGTCTGGGTCAGCGGGACCCGCTCCAAAGGAGTAAAGCGCCGCGAGATCGCACTGCTCCGGCGGAGACTCGGGGTGGTCTTTCAGGATTTTCGTCTCCTCGAGGATCGCACGGTGGAGGCGAACATCGCCTTTGCGCTCGAAGTGATCGGGACCGCGCCGGAGAAGATCCGCTCGAAGGTATCGCGCCTGCTTTCTCAGATCGGACTGGCCTCCAAAGCGACGAACTTTCCGCGCGAACTGAGTGGCGGCGAACAGCAGCGGGTCGCGATCGCCCGCGCGCTGGCCAACGATCCGTTCGTGCTGGTGGCCGACGAGCCCACCGGCAACCTCGATGATCGGGCGACACGTGGTGTGTTCCAGCTGCTCCGCGACATCAACGCCGCCGGTACGGCGGTGATCATGGCCACGCACAACCTCGAGCTGGTGAAGCGTTCCGAGTGCCGCGTCCTCGAAGTCAATCGCGGGCAGGTCGTCTACGACTCGGCCGATGAAAAACGGCGCAAGGCGGTGATCACGCCATGAAGCTTGCCCTTCGCGAAGCCGGCATCGGGTTCCGCCGCGCCCCGATGCTGAGCGCGCTGTCGATCACGACGATCGCATTCTCGCTGTTCGCCTTCGGGCTCTTTTCGTTGGTCGCCCTCAACCTGCGAACGGCACTCCAACAGGTCGAGTCGCGGGTGGAGATCCGTGCCTTCCTCGAGGACGAGACGTCTGCCGAGGTCATCGCCGAGGCGATGAGAGTGATCGGTGGCTATCCCGAAGTGTCACGCGTCGAATACGTGACGCCGGAACAGGCGCTGGAGCGCGCCCGGAGCGAATTGCGCGAGTTTCAGGACGTCTTCGAGGCCGGATTCCTGCCCGCTTCCATCGACATACGGCTCCGCGACGGCTACCGCACGCCCGCCATGGTCGCGGATGTCTCCGAACGCATTCGCGGGTTTGACTTCGTGGACGACGTACGCTTCGGCGCCGACTGGGTGCAGAAGCTGTACACGATCCGGAACGTCGCTACGGCGGCCGGGATCATCCTGGGCCTGGCCTTCGCCGCGGTCGCCGTGATCATCATCAGCGCCACGATTCGGATGGCGGTGATGGCACGTGCCCGTGAGATCTCCATCATGCGCCTGGTCGGGGCCACCGACGGGTTCATTCGGCGGCCCTTCCTGATCGAAGGATGCGTCAAAGGTGTCCTCGGCGGACTGCTCGCGCTGTTGCTGACCTGGATCGCCAGCCAGGTGATCAGCAGATATTTCATCCAGACCGAGTTTTTCGAGCTGCGGCTTGCGCTGCTTGGCTTGCTCGGGGGCGCGCTCATCGGTGTGCTGGGCAGCGCCGTCTCGGTCGGCCGGCAGATCCGGAAAGTGTCGTGAGAGACCGGAGACGGGAGACGGGAGGCCGGAGGCGGGAGGTCGCCGTCGGACGTGCGCTCGTGGGCCGCGCGGCGGACGTTTCCCCGTTTGTCTTCGCTGCCCTCATTGCCCTCGTTGCCCTCCCGCTCCACGCGCAGACCGCGGAGCAACGGTTGCGCCAGCAGCAGAGCGAGCTCGATGCGATTCGGCGGGAGCGCACGGATCTACAGCGACGCCTCGCCGACCTGCAGGGGAAGGCCCATGACCTTTCGGAGGAAGCGACGAACCTGCGGCGTCAGGCCGACGCCACGGCGAGGCTCGTCAGGCAGCTGGACGTCCAGCTGGTCGAGATCACCCGCGACGTCGATGCGGCCGAGGAGTCCGTGCAAAAGGCCGAGCAGGAGGTGGTCCGCAAGCGGTCATCACTTCGGCACCGGCTGATCGACATCTACAAGCGCGGGCCGATGTACACCACCGAGGCCCTGCTTTCGGCGCGCACGTTTGGCGAGCTTGTCGGCCGGTACAAGTATCTGCACGAGCTCACACTGCACGATCGATCCGTGGTCAAGCAGGTGGAGGGGCTGTTTACCGAGATCGATGAGCAGCGGGCGCTCCTCGTCAGGCTGCAGGGAGAGATCGAGCGAAACCGCCAGGAAAAAGCGCAGGAGGAAACACGGTTGCGTTCGATGCAGGGGCAGCGACAGCGCAGCCTCGTCGCCGTGCAGCAGTCGCAGCAGCAGGTCCGGGAGCGACTGGCGCGTATTCAGCGCGACGAACAGCGCCTGGCGCAGCTCCTGGCGTCCATGGAGGAAGCGCGGCGTCGTGCCGAGGCGCGCCCGAACGCGACCGCGCCCTCGGGGAGCACCCTCAAGACCAGCGATCTGGGGCGGTTGGACTGGCCGGTCGAGGGCGACATCCTCTACAGCTTCGGCCGGGTGATCAATCCCAACAACACTTCGGTCCGCTGGAACGGCATCGGCATCGGCGCGCCTTCGGGCACCAATGTGCGGAGCGTCTCGGCCGGCGAGGTGACCTACGTGGCGCCCATCGGAACATACGGCCTAACGATTATCATCCAACACGGGGGCGGCGACTACTCGGTCTATGGCTCGCTCAGCCGTGCCGACGTGCGTGTGGGCCAGATGGTGACGAAGGGGGCGGTCATCGGAGCGGTGGGCAGCGCCGATCCGGAGATGGCGCCGCACCTGCACTTCGAGATCCGCCCCCGGGGACGGGCGACGGATCCGTTGGGGTGGCTGAGACGGCAATAGCCTGATGCTCGGCGCCCACACCTCTACGGCCGGCGGCGTCTCGTCCGCGCTTCCTCGCGCGAAGGCGATTGGCGCGACGGCGATGCAGATCTTCACCAAAACGGCCAATCAATGGCGCGAGCCCGCCATCGACGCCGAGGAGCGCTCCGCGTTCGTCAGCGGCGTGGCGGCGTCCCAGCTCGGGGTGACCAACGCCCACGACTCCTACCTCATCAACCTCGCCTCGCCGGATCCCGTGCTGTGGAGCCGGTCGCTCATCTCCTTCACGTGCGAGCTGCGACGCTGTGAGGCGTTAGGCCTGCACGCGTTGGTGTCGCATCCCGGCAACTTCATCGACGATCGGGCCAGCGGCATTGCCCGGAATGCGGCCGCGATCACGCTGGCGCTGGAGACCGTCCCCGGGCACACCCGACGTCTCATGGAGATGACCGCCGGCAGCGGCACCGCCATCGGCGCCACGTTCGAGGAAATCGCGCTCCTCCTCGACATCATCCCCGCCGGCACGCGGCACCGCGTTGGTGTCTGCGTCGACACGGCGCACGTCTTCGCTGCCGGCTATGATATCGCCGGCGACTACGACGCCGTGTGGCGCCACTTTGGCGACGTGGTAGGGTTCGAGCGGCTGGGGATGCTGCACCTGAACGATTCCAAGGTGCCGTTAGGCTCGCGTCGCGACCGCCACGAGCTCATCGGCGAGGGAGCCATCGGCTCCGGGGCCTTCCGCCGCATCATGACCGACGACCGACTGGCGCGGGTCCCGAAGATCATCGAGACCCCCAAGGGCGACGATCCCGAAAAGAACGACCGTCGCATGCTCCGGCGCCTGCGATCGTACCTCGCCGGCTGACGCGCCTAACGACCGTCGAGACGGCGAACGCGCGACGCCATCGGCACCAGCCGCAGCGCCCGGTCGCGCGCACCCGCCCATCGCAGCGGCACCGCGGCACCGTTGGTCAGTGTCAGTAACAGGACGAGCCAGAGCAGGAGGCTGAACGTCACCAGTTCACCAAAGTCGTCGGCGAGAGCCAGCGTCCCCTTGAGGGCATGGTGCCGCGGCAGCGCCTCGTGCAGCGCGTCGAACACCACGCCAAAGAGCGCAAGCAGTCCGACCAT
Organism: Gemmatimonadaceae bacterium; assembly: GCA_052387735.1. Classification (GTDB taxonomy): domain Bacteria; phylum Gemmatimonadota; class Gemmatimonadetes; order Gemmatimonadales; family Gemmatimonadaceae; genus RBC101. Next base: position 56,395 of record JBQTIW010000124.1, on the reverse strand, counting down.
GAGCGCGATATCGACGCTCGCGCGACGGGCCATCTCCGAGCTGCGACGCCAGGCCAGCGCCACCATCACGGCGACGACGAGGCCGAGCCCGGCGAGATACAGCATCTCGCCGTAATCGCGGCCGCGCAGGAAGAGGACAAACTGCGGAAAATCCAGAGCCCGCGAGATCACGCGGCCCATGGTTTCATGCACGCGCAACGAGTCGTCGGCGAGCAGGACCACGAAGACCGCCGCCCAGACGAGCATCACCAGTTGAGCCGTTCGGCGCCACAGCACCAGCAGGAGCCCGATGACGATCATGGTCTTGCCATAACCCACGACTTCACCAAAACCAGCGTTTCGCGTGACGTCCAGAAAGGCGTGCCGATTCGCCCAAAGCGAGACGTTGGCCAGGTGAAGCACCAGCACGACGGCATCGATCAGGAGGAGGCCGACCAAGACCCGGTCCGCCACGACCGACGCGCGAGATGGAAAGGTGGCCGGATCAGACGTCTCCATTTCGGCCGCCATTGAAGGCATTCGGTTCCCCCCGGGTCGGGCTAAAGCGAAAAATGAACGGGGCATGAATGCGAGAGCACGTACTATGCCAGCGTTCGGTTTTCGCCATGTGTATCGATTCGGCTGGAAGCGAGTGGACGGGGGACATAAGTTCTTGCGTCCATGGCGCGGCCCCGTCGTCCCCTGATCACGGAACGCGATGTCCGGCGCGCGGCCAAGGCGGGCCAGCGCTCGCTCGACGCCCACGGAGCGTCGGTGACGCCAAGCGCCCTGGATGCGGCCCGCCAGCTCGGCGTGGCTCTCCAGGGCACGACCAAGGCCCCCCTGCGACAGATAGCGCCTTCCGCCGCCGCCAAGCCTCCAGCCGCTCAGAACACGTCAGTTGCCCAGGCGCAACGGGTTGCGCTGGGGGCCGATCACGGAGGCGTTTCAATGAAAGATGCGGTCCTTGCCGCGCTTCGCGAGAAGGGTCACACGGTGCAGGACCTCGGGACCTTTGGCCCGGAGGCGGTCGATTATCCGGATTTTGCCCTTATGGTGGCAAAGGCGGTCGCCGAGGGGCGCGCCGACCTAGGGATCATGATCGACGGTGCAGGCATCGGAAGCTGCATGGTGGCCAACAAGGTGCGTGGCGTTCGCGCCGCGATGTGCCACGACATCACGACAGCCACCAACGCCCGCGAGCACAACAACGCCAACGTTCTCACGTTAGGCGGCACTCTGATCGGCAACCGGCTCGCCGTGGACATCGTCGATGCCTTCCTTCGGACCGCGTTCGCCGGCGGGCGGCATCAGCGACGCGTGGACAAGATTGATGGATTGGATGAAAGCGAGCGGCTAGTGGGTGGTGGGTAGTGGAAACAGTGGTGGGGCAGCCGCTGCGATCCAACAACTTCCCGCCCACCACCCACCGCCCACCGCCCACACACTACCCGCTACCCACTCCCCACTACCCACTACCCACTCGCACCATGCGCCTGCTCTGCCTCCTTCTCGCCCCCGCCCTGGTGACGTCGCAGGAAACCCCGACCCAGCGGGCGGCAGCGGCCGATGTCGTCAGGCGACTCGGCGAGCTGCACAAATCAGTTGATGCAGCCGGCCTCGCCAGCCGGCTTACCGGCGCGCCGAACGCCAACCGCGATCGCGTCGTCGCCAGGGCGAAGGAGCTCTGGGACACGGAACTCCAGGCCATGAGTGACGACATCACGAGACATCCCGAGATCGGCTTCAAGGAGACGCGCTCGGTGCAGATCCTCACGGAGTATCTCCGCAAGCACGACTTCGAGGTGCAGATGGGCGTGGCCGGGCTCAGCACGGCGTTCGTCGCCCGCTATCGTAAGGGAACGCCCGGTCCTCACCTCGGCGTCGTGCTGGAATACGACGCCCTGCGCGGGACCACGCGCGACTATCACGGTGATCAGCACAGCGCCCAGGGCCCCGTGGGAATGGCGGCAGCCATCGCCACCGCCGAATTCCTGGCGAGGACGCGGACGCCGGGAACGGTGACCGTGTTTGGCACGCCCGCCGAGGAAATGATGCCGCCCGCATCCAAGACGGTCATGCACGAACAGGGCGTCTTCACCGGCGTCGACGTGGTCGTGCGTTCGCACTCCTCCACGAGCACACAGCGCCCGGCACCAGGCTTTGGCACCTGCTGCCTGAACATCGATGGCGTCCGGTACGTGTTCACCGGGGCGCCAGCCCACCAGATGATGTCGTGGGAAGGACGAGACGCGCTGTCCGCCGTCGTTCGCCTCTTCGTCGACATCGACGGGCGCAGAAAAACCATCCGGCCGGAAGCGCGGATCCAGGGGATCGTCACCGAAGGCGGCAAGGCGCCTAACGTGGTCCCCGACCGGGCCGTGGCCGACTTCTACATCCGCTACCCCGACGAAGTGTACCTCGCCCAGGTCCGTGAGCTGACCGACAACGCCGCTCGGGGCGCGGCACTGGCGACCGGCACCAGAGTGAAGATCGAGCATTACGGCAGCATGCGCGACGGCATCTCCACGGGAGTGCTCAACGAGGTCGCGTTCGCGTACCTCAAGAAGTTTGGCGCCACACAGGTCACCGCCGATCCGCAGAAACCGCAGGGATGGGAAGAAACGGGCAGCGTCTCGCGCGACATTCCCGGCGTGGGCTTCAGCGCGCATTCCGCCAACGGCGGCTTCCATACCTACGAAATGGAGGCCGACGCTCTCACCGACACCGGTCACCACGGCTTTCGATTCGATGCCATGGGCATGGCCGCCCTCCTTCATGACTTTGCGACGGACGCCCAGTTCCGGGCCAGGGTGAAGGAGGAGTTTGCCGGGACGAAGGCGCTGTTTGGGGACTATCTGGTAGCGCTGAAGAAGGCGTACCCGGTGCCCGTCGTGAAAGAACCATAGATGGGAGATGGGACACGGGAGACGGGAGAGAATCACCGCTATCGGCGCGCTCCGAGCGCTGTCCCAGACCACATCCTTCGAGTGGCGCGACGAGAGCCTCCGTCATCTGTCCGGTCTCCCGGCTCCCGTCTCCCGCCTAGATTCCCCCCGATGAACCGCAAGGACGCCCTCGACTACCACGCCCTCCCCAAACCGGGCAAGATCGCGGTTGTCCCCACCAAGCCCCTTACCAACCAGCGCGACCTCGGCCTCGCCTACACCCCCGGCGTTGCGGAGCCCTGCCTCGAGATCAAGAAGAACCCCACCGACGTCTACCGCTACACGGCCAAGGGAAACCTCGTGGCCGTCGTGACCAACGGCACCGCCGTGCTGGGACTCGGCAATATTGGCGCGCTGGCCGGAAAGCCGGTTATGGAGGGCAAGGCCAACCTCTTCAAGCAGTTCGCCGATCTGGATGTGTTCGACCTCGAAGTGGGGTCGGAGCACCCGGACGACGTGATCAGGTTCTGCCAGCTCCTGGAGCCTACCGTTGGCGGAATCAACCTCGAGGACATCAAGGCCCCGGACTGTTTCTACATCGAGGAGACCCTCCGGAAGACGATGCACATCCCGGTCTTTCACGACGACCAGCACGGAACCGCAATCATTTCGGGCGCGGCATTGCTCAATGCCGTGGAGATCGTGAACAAGGAGCTGGGAGAGATTCGCGTCGTCTTCTCGGGGGCGGGCGCGGCAGCGATCGCGACGGCGATGCACTACGAGCGCCTCGGCGTGCGACGCGAGCATATCGTGATGTGCGACAAGGAGGGGGTCATCTATCGCGGGCGATCCCAGGACATGGATCCGTACAAGGCACGCTTCGCCAGCGACACCCCCGCCCGCACGATCACGGAAGCCCTCCGGGGCGCTGATGTTTTCGTTGGGTTGTCGGCCGCCGGCGCGGTCACGGGCGAGATGGTCGCCGACATGGCCGCGAACCCCATCGTCTTCGCGCTTGCCAACCCCGTCCCCGAAATCATGCCGGACGAGGTGAGAAAGGTCCGCGACGATGCCATCGTTGCCACGGGCCGGAGCGACTATCCGAACCAGATCAACAACGTCCTCTGCTTCCCGTTCATCTTCCGCGGAGCGCTCGATGCCCGGGCGACCGAAGTGAACGAGGAGATGAAGATGGCCGCAACGCGGGCGCTTGCCGCGCTGGCGAGGGAAGACGTGCCCGAGAGTTTGTCGGCGCTGTACGGGCTGCGGCGCGTCACGTTCGGCCGCGAGTACCTGATTCCGTTTCCGTTCGATCCGCGCGTGCTCCTCTGGGTCGCGCCCGCCGTCGCATGGGCGGCCGTGGCGAGCGGCGCCTCGCGGGACTTCATCTACCTGGAAGAATACCGCGAGTCGCTCGAAGGGCGGCTCGGCCGGGCGCGTGGCATCATGCGCGGCATCATCAACCGCGCCGTTCGCGATCCCAGGCGCCTCGTGCTCCCCGAGGGAGAAGAGCGCAAGATGATCCGCGCCGCGCGCATCATGGTCGACGATGGCATCGCGCATCCCATCCTCCTCGGCAATGAAGAGAAGATCCGGCGACGAGCCGCGGCAGACGGCATATCACTCGAGGACATCGAGATCGAGGACCCCGCCAAGTCTCCCCGTCGCGAGGCCTACGCGCTCCAGCTGTGGGAGCGTCGCCAGCGCAAAGGCCTGTCCCTGGCAGAAGCCCAGCGACGGATGTTCAATGGCAACTACTTCGGCTGCGTGATGGTCACCCGTGGCGAGGCAGACGGCGTCCTGACGGGAATGACCACCAGCTATCCCGAGGCGCTCCGACCCGCGCTGCAGGTCATCGGCGCCAACCCGAAAGCGGGGTTGGTCGCCGGCATGTACATGCTCGTCTTTGACCGACAGCTGGTCTTCTGTGGCGATACCACCGTCAACATCGAACCGACCGCGGAGCAGCTCGCTCAGATCGCGTACGCTGCCAGTCGCATCGTGCGAGCCTTTGGACAGGAGCCGAGGATCGCCATGCTGTCGTTCTCGAACTTCGGCTCGGTCGACCACCCGGAGGCGAAGCGGATCGCTCAGGCCGTCGCCCTCGTGCGGCAGCGTGACCCTTCACTCACGGTTGATGGGGAGATGCAAGCCGACACCGCTGTTGACGGAGCCACCCTGGCCGAGACGTTTCCGTTCTCGGCGCTGAAGGAGCCGGCCAACGTGTTGATTTTCCCGAACTTGAGCGCTGGGAATATCGCGTACAAGTTGTTGCATCGTCTGGGTGGAGCGACGGCGATAGGTCCGATTCTTGTCGGAATGGCCCAATCGGTCCACATCCTGGAGATGGGGGCCGACGTCCAGGACATCGTGAACATGGCTGCGGTCGCAGTCATGGACGCCCAAGAGCGCAGTCGACCGGCCGAGCGAAAGGAGCTCGGCCCTCCAGGCGGCGCCCGGGCTTTTTCGTTTCTCTAGCCATCTGAGCGCGGCGTCTCCGCCTCCAGTCTCCCGTCTGCGAACATGACTTCTACTACGACACCAACCGCGACCGGCCTCGAAGGCCAAGGCCTGTCACCCGCCGGCAAGGTCCACTGGAACCTTGTCGCGCCCGCATTGGTGCAGGCCGCCATTGAGCGGCGGGAGGGCACGTTGGCCGACATGGGGCCGTTTGCGGCCGTGACAGCGCCGCACACCGGCCGCTCGCCCAACGACAAGTTCGTGGTACGGGAAGCCACGACCGACGCCGACGTGGACTGGGGCAAGGTCAACCAGCCATGCGCCGAGGACAAGTTCGAGTTGCTGCTGTCGGACGTGAAGACGTACTTGAACGGATTGGACGAGCTGTTCGTGCAGGACCTGTATTGCGGCGCGGATGCGCGGCACCGTCTCAGCGTCCGCTACGTGACGCCTAACGCGTGGCACGCGAACTTCGTGCGCAACATGTTCATCCGGCCGGCGGCCACCGAGCTCCCGACGTTCGCCGCGAACTTCACGGTGCTGCACGCGCCCGAGTTTCAGGCCACGCCGGAGCACCACGGCACGCGCACCGGCACGGCCATCGTGTTGCACCTCGCCCGGCGCATGATTCTGATTGCCGGCACTCGGTATGCGGGCGAGCTCAAGAAGTCGATGTTCACGGTCATGAACTACCTGATGCCGAAGGCCGGCGTGCTCTCGATGCACTGCTCGGCGAACGTCGGACCGCAGGGGGACGTCGCGTTGTTCTTCGGTCTGTCCGGCACCGGCAAGACGACGCTCTCAGCCGACCCCGAGCGCGGACTCATCGGCGATGACGAGCACGGATGGTCGGGCGAGGGCGTCTTCAACTACGAAGGCGGGTGCTACGCCAAGGTGATCAACCTGTCGAAGGAAGCGGAGCCCGACATCTATCAGACGACGCAGATGTTCGGCACCGTGCTCGAGAACGTGGTCCTCGATCCGACCACGCGAACGGTGAAGTTCGAGGACCAGTCGATCACCGAGAACACGCGGGCATCGTATCCGCTGCATTACATCCGGAATCATGTACCTAGTGGTCGCGCCGGCCACCCCAGGAACATCGTGTTCCTGACCGCCGACGCGTTCGGCGTCCTGCCGCCCATCGCGAAGCTTACGCGCGACCAGGCGATGTACTACTTCATGTCGGGCTACACGGCGAAAGTCGCCGGCACCGAGCGTGGCGTCACGGAGCCGCAGGCGACGTTCTCCTCGTGCTTCGGTGCGGTCTTCCTCGTGTGGCATCCCACCAAGTACGCGGAGATGCTCGGCCGGCTCATCGATCAGCACCATTCGCATGTCTGGCTGGTGAACACAGGATGGAGCGGCGGACCGTATGGCGTGGGCTCCCGGATCAGGATTGCGCACACGCGTGCGATGGTGCGCGCGGTGCTCTCCGGCGCCCTCGACAGCAAGGCCACGGAAGAGGATCCCGTGTTCGGCCTTCACCTTCCGGCCGAGGTACCCGACGTGCCTTCCGAGGTTCTCCACCCACGTCGAACCTGGAAGGACGTCGCGGCCTACGATGCGCAGGCGAAGATGCTCGCCGAGATGTTCCGGAAGAACTTCGAGAAGTTCGGCGCGGTGGACGAGCGGATCGTCAAAGCGGGACCCCGGGGGACGAGTGGACGGGTAGACGTGTAGACGCGTGGGCGTCCGCGCCTGCATTCCCTCACTACTCGTCCACGCGTCCTTGGAAATCATCCGCGACCCCCTGTGGAACAACATCCGCGTTGACGCACGGTCGCTGCGGCTCATCGACACGACGGTGTTCCAGCGGCTGCGGTACGTCAGGCAGCTGGGGTGGACCTACCTGGTGTACCCTGGCGCGACGCATGCGCGGTTCGAGCACGCGTTAGGCACGTATCACCTCACGGGGATCGCGCTCCAGCGCCTCAACGAGGAAGGAGCGCTGTGGGACATCAGCGCTGAAGAGCAGGCGATCGTGCGAGCGGCCGGTCTGCTGCACGACGTGGGCCACTATCCCTTCTCGCACGCCCTCGAGGAGATCGGGGCGCCGCATCACGAGGAGGTCGCCCGGCCGCTGCTCACCACGGGCGATGTGGCAGGTGCGCTTCGCGAAATCGCCGCGGACGCCCCGGAGCGCGTCCTGGCGCTCATCCGCGGTAAGTCCAACTCAGCTCTGCAGGGACTCATTTCCGGATCACTCGACCTGGACAAGATCGAGTACCTCAAGCGCGACGCCCTGATGTGCGGCGTGCCCTATGGCGAGATCGACGTCGACCGGCTGATCAACGCCTTCACCGTGGCGCATGATCCCTCCACGCACCGGCCGGCCATCGCCGTCCGCGAGAAGGGCCTCTCGGCACTCGAGTCCCTGCTCTTCGCCAAGTACCAGATGTACCGGAACGTCTACTGGCATCACGCCGTCCGCAGCGCCACCGCGATGTACAAGCGGCTGGTCGACGATGCCGTCGGGGCCGGCGCCATCGGGGTGCGGGAGCTGGCGACGTTCACCGATGAGGCGTTGCTTCACACGCTCGAGGAACGCTTCCCCTCTCCACTCCTCGCCGCGCTCCGCAATCGGCGGCTCTACAAGCGCGCCTTCGAGTCGCCGGCCGCGGAGCTCCCGGATGATGTCGGCGAGTGGGTCTCGACCGATCGCGCGCGCGTCCTCGCCTGCGAGGACGCGTGGGCGGCGGAGCTCGGCCTCACGCCTGGGGAGCTGTTGATCGACTATCCCGAGAAAACGCAGATGCTCGGACTCGACATGCCGGTCGTGCGTCGCGACGGCTCGGTGCAGCGACTGACCACGAGCGGCCTCGCAGGGGCGATCAACCTCCCCGTGCTCGCCGACCAGCTCTATCGCTCCGCGCGATGGCTTCGCGTGTTTGTCACCCGGCCAATGCTGCTGGAGAGGGAGTGGGTTCTGGAGCGGATAGTGGGGAGCGGATAGCGGGTGGCGTGCTCTCCCCACAATCCGCTCACCCACTACCACTCTTTTCCCGTCCTCTCGCCTCCGCCAGCTTCCGACCGATCGCGCGATAGAAGGCGGCATGCTCCGACTGGCCCTTTTCGTCGAACGAAAGGGCCGCGGCTTCCAATGCGTAGAGAATGTTCCCCAGGTACAGCGCCGCGATCGTGCCTACGGTCTCGTCGGGTGGATCACCCGGTAACGGCGTCGCCATGCTTTGGAGTCGTGCGGTCGGTGTCCAGCGGAGGTGCCAGGACCTGCACAACGATCGCCGTAATGTTGTCGAGTCCACCGCGGTAGTTCGCCTCGGCGATCAGAGCGTCCACCACGCGTCCGGCACTGGCTCGCGAGAGCAGCAACTGCTGGAGTCGGCGATCATCGACCATCCCCGTCAAACCGTCGCTTGCAACCAGAAACACATCGCCGGGACGGATGTCGCCCGTGTACGTGTCGGGCTCCACGTTGTCGCTCGCGCCAACGCAGCGGGTGATGACGTTGCTGTAGGGATGATAGCGCGCCTGTTCCGGCGTCAGGAGCCCTGCGTCCACCTGTTCCTGCACGTAGGAGTGGTCCTTCGTGAGTTGCCGGAGCGCACCGTCACGCAGCAGATACACGCGCGAATCGCCAACCTGCCCGATCAGGAACTGATCGCCCGAGACCAGCAGGACCGAGGCGGTCGTCCCCATCCCCTGCTTGTCAGACTCCTGAATGGTCCGCTCGTAGACCGCTCGGTTCGCGTGCTGAATCGACGACGACAGCCTCTCGAGCGCCGAGTCTCCGAGGTTCTCCAGCTCGTGCAGCTCGCGCGAAATGATCTGCACGGTCATCTCACTGGCCACCTCGCCCGCCGCGTGCCCCCCCATGCCATCGGCCACAATGAAAATCCCGCGCTCCCGGGTTGCATGCGCGAAGAATGAATCTTCATTCCCCGAGCGAATCATCCCTACATCGGTCCGGGCGGCGACAAGGAGGTCCACTAACCACCCCCGCCCTGCAGGACAATAAAAAGCGCCAGTATGAGCAGCACGAGTACGATCAGCCAGAGTATCGGTGACGACGCAGGCGGTTTCTCGCGAGACGCCGGATCTTCCTGTTGCGCGACATCCTTCGGCCGCTGTTCAGCCCGTTTTGGATCGGGGCTCCTGACCCCAACAATAACTCGCGTTTCACCGGAAGGGCGAGCCACGGTCGACATGGCACGAAACACCATCTTGACCCCGCCAAACCTCACGTCGCTTCCTGAGGGAAGTCTCACCTCGTCAGAGATGCGAGCGCCGGCGAGATACGTCCCATTCGTGGATTCGAGGTCGACCAGGAACCAGGAGTCATCTCGCCGTTGCAGCTTGGCGTGATACTCGGAAACGCTTTCATCGTTGATGGCGACATCGTTATGTTCGCCTCGCCCCACGTGAACGCGCGGCGAAAGAAGCTCGAAACGGCGGCCCTTTGACGGCCCCTCGTTGATGATCTCCAAAAAACCGAAACTCGGGCGCGGGCGGGGCGCCGACTCCGGGACCGCTGAAACCGGGGGAAGGGTCGTTCCCAGAGCGGGGGTGGGGCGTTTTGCGGCCACAAACGAGCCGGTATCCAGCAGGGCAGGCACATCCGGCACTTCCATTTCTTCGGTCCGATCCTCGGCGTAGAACCGGAACTCCTCGCGGCCAACGCGGACCGTATCACCCCGACCAAGGGCAAGTTCGGTCAGCACTCTTGCGTCGTTCACAAAGACGCCGTTGGCGGACGTGTCGAGCAGGAAGTATCCGCGCTCGGCTCGCCGAATCGTCGCATGCCTGCGCGACACATCGGGGGCCCCGATCACGATATCGCACGAGGGATCGCGGCCGATGGATAGGCCAGGAGACGGAACCGTGTACTCGCGTCCATCGACGAGCGAGACGAGTCGACCACCCGATCGTGAACCGCGCGCAGTCGGGCTGGGCACCGCGATGGCCACATCTGTCTCGTGATCCAGTTCCAGCGTATCGCCGAGTTGTGCCTCATCGCCAAAACGCAACTCGCATCCACCAATGCCAAGGCGATCGCCGTGCAGGAGCGGCGCGGGCTCTCCCACCGGCACGCCGTTCAGGACCACCGTGATCGGGGTCGCTTTCGTCGCGACGCTCGCCGTGCCGGATCCGCTAACGGAGACAATGGCTTCGGCCGCTCCTGTCCGCACCTCTGTGTCCGGGAGGCGGACTTCCACCTCGGGTCCCCAACCCACCCTGTTCTCGCCCGGACGGAGCGGATACCGGGAGTCCCGGAGCTGGAGGAAGGGCATTTTGGGGAGAATGAGGCCGGCTGTCGCCAACAACAAACGAGGCCGCATCCCCCCACGCAGCAGGGAGGCCACGGCGACTCTAAGGAAGTGCGGAAACTATTGAGGCCCGGCTTGTGATCGCAAGCAGCTGGGTGGTCGACTGCTGGACGATGCACGCACTACATGGCAGAAAACACAGCGGCCGGGATGCAGCGTCTGCACCCCGGCCACCTCTGTCGTCCGGCCTTTCGGATCAGGTGCAGCCCACCGCCCGGAGGACGTTCAGTCGTCCGGCACCGTAAGCCCAGCGGTTCCCAACGCGATCGGACGACGACAGCAGGCACGACTCCATCGCCGCAGGAGTCATCGTTCCCTTGGTCGATTCCACGACTGCGGCAGCACCCGCCACCATCGGGGACGCGAAACTGGTGCCCGCGCCGAACAGGTACGATGCAGGGCTGCACGGGAACGGCAGCGATTGCGCGTAGTGACTGCACGCCGAAACCACCAGGTCTTGCAACACGCCACCCTCGATCAGATCGCCGCCTGGCGCAATCAGGTCGACGGTCCGCACGCCGCCGAAATTGCTGTATGAGGCGAGGAGATCGAAGCTCTGTTGGTTGATGGGCGCCGACGCACCAACGGAGACCACGCCCGAGAGCATCGCGGGAATCACGACGAAATTCCGCGGCACTTCGTCGAAGTTGACCCCGAGGTTTCCCGACGCCGCAACGACGGTGCTTCCCCGATTCAGCGCATAGTTGACGGCCGCCTGGACGAAGTTCACGAGATGCCGGTACGCAGGCTCCGACACGTCGAGGATGCCGGTCAGGCTCAGGTTGATGACATCGGCGTTCCAGTTCGCCGCCTTCACGATGCCGTCCACCATGTCCCCGAACGTGCCTCGTCCGTCCTGCGACAAGACCTTCACCGAGCACAGCTTCGCGTTAGGCGCCGTAGAGGCGACCCCGATCCCGTTGGTCGTGATCAGCGCGGCGACGAAGGTCCCGTGGAAATCGAAATCGAGGGGTGTCGCGTCGCTGGGGAAGCGCGGGTGCAGGATCGCCGTGCCCAGCTTCGTGGGATCGATTCGGCTGTCGAGGTCAATGTGGCCGGGGTCGATCCCCGTATCGAGCACGCAGACCAGCTCACCGGCCCCCCCGGCCGAAGGCACCCACGCCTTGTCTGCCTCGGTGACCTGCATATTCCACTGGATCGGATAGAACTGCGCGCCACGCTGGTCCGTCCCCCGCGGACGCGGTCCAGGGCTCGCCAACTCCGCCAGCGACACGCGGCCCGGCGGGGGACGCATTGGCGCGAGGACATCTGGCGAGATCGACGAGATGCTGGCATTGACCTGCAGCGCACTGGCACCGACGTCGCTCAGGCCGGACAGGAAGAGTACACCCAGCTCCGGGATGTGCCGCACCACTCGAGCCCCGCTCGCGGCGGCAAGGCTCCGCGCGGCGGCTTCCTGGCCGCTGCTGTACTTCACCAGGTGTACGTTGGTCGGCTCCGGCGTCGCGATGTCCAGAAAGCCCGCGACACCGCTCACCCGCGCTGAAGGGGCTGTCGACTGATCGGTTGAACAGGCGGCAACCATCACTGCGGCGACTAAGGCCACTGGCTTCAATCTCTGCACGCAAACCTCGAGGTGGGTGTGATCCGGCATGTCGGGCTCATCAAGAGCATGCAGGAGGGCGAAACATCCGTCAACAGTGCGTGGGGAGAGTTACGTCTGCACCGGGCTGGGCGATTACCTTTGGACAGTGAAGGACGCGATCATCGTACGCGGTGCGCGACAGCACAATCTCAAAAACCTCGACGTTCGTATCCCCCGGCGCGCCGTGACCGTGATCACAGGCCCGTCGGGGTCTGGCAAGTCGTCGCTGGCATTTGACACGGTATACGCAGAAGGCCAGCGCCGCTACGTCGAATCGCTGTCGTCGTACGCGCGACAGTTCCTCGAGCGCATGGAGAAGCCTGACGTCGATAGCATCGACGGCATTTCTCCTGCCGTTGCCATTGAGCAACGCAATCCGACGAGGTCGTCACGCTCGACGGTCGGGACAGCTACCGAGATCTACGACTACCTGAGACTGCTGTGGGCACGCATCGGTCGGACGTCCTGCCCTCTCTGCGGCCGGGCGTTGCTGCCGGATACCGTGGACTCGGTGAGCACGCGGCTGCTCGAGCTGCCTAACGGGACACGGTTTCTGGTGGCCTTTCCGCTGCGCACATCGGCACGGGTGACGAGCGCGGTCATCGACGAAAACCTTCGGGCCCAGGGGTTCCTGCGCGTGGTGATCGGCCGCGACGTCGTTCACCTCGACGACGTGGCGGCGCGTGGCGTGGATCTCGCATCGGTGCCCGAGCTCCTGGTCGTGGTGGATCGCCTAACGGTGGACGCTGGCGCACGCGGGCGGATGGCGGAGTCGGTGGGATCGGCGTTCCGGGAAGGGGATGGGGATTGTGTGGTCGTCCTGGTCGAGACGGGAGACGGGAGACGGGAGACGGGAGACGGTGGGGCGCGCCTCCTTCGGTTCACCGAGCGGTTCGAGTGTCCGAACGATGGGTATCGAGCGCCGCAGCCCACACCGCAGCTCTTCTCGTTCAACAATCCGCGCGGCGCCTGCGAGACCTGCAACGGCTTTGGCGCCGTGCTCACGTACGACGAATCGCTGATCGTCCCCGATGCGGAGCGGTCCCTGCGCGATGGGGCCATCGACCCGTGGACCAAGCCCCGCTATGACGGACGCCGCCGCACGCTGGCCGATTTCTGCCGGAGGGAAGGCATTCCCTTCGACGTGCCGTGGCGCTCGCTCGGCGGGGCGCAGCGCGACGCCTTGCTGCGTACGACGGGGCGTGGGTACAAGGGCATCCTGCCGTTCCTCGAGGATCTCGAAGAGAAGCGATACAAGCAGTACATCCGCGTCTTCCTGCGACAGTATCAGTCCGCGGTGACGTGTGGCACCTGTCATGGCACCAAACTGCGGGCAGAAGCGCTGAACGTCCGCATCTCGGGCATGACCATCGCCGAGGTGGCGGCGATGACCGTCGACGCCCTGCGAGACTGGATGGAGGCCGTGCAGCTCACGCCCTTCGAGCAGGACGTGGCCGCCCACATCCTCCGCGAGGCGCGGAGCCGCACGCGCTTCCTCTGTGACGTCGGCCTCACCTACCTGACCCTGCAACGCGCGACCCGTACGCTCTCGGGCGGCGAGGCCCAGCGAATCACGCTGGCGAACTCGTTAGGTGCGTCCCTGGTCGACACGCTGTACGTGCTCGACGAGCCATCGATCGGCCTGCACGCACGGGACCTCCAGCGGCTCCTCTTGCTCCTCGGTCGGCTGCGTGACAGCGGCAACACCGTGCTGATGGTGGAGCACGACCTCGACGCCATCCGGTCGTCCGACTGGATGATCGAGCTGGGGCCGGGAAGCGGCGAACGCGGCGGCGCGGTCGTGTTCGAAGGCCCCATCAGTGAGGTGGAGCGCAGTCCCCTGACCGGAAAGTATCTCACGGGCGCGCTGTCGCTCCCCGTGCCCGCCAGACGCCGGCCGGTGAACCGCCAGCGTCTGACGCTCACAGGCGCGCGCGAACACAACCTGCGCGATGTCGACAGCGTCATCCCGCTGCGTACGCTGACCGTGGTCACCGGTGTTTCCGGCTCGGGCAAGAGCACCCTGGTCCACGACGTGCTCTATCGCGCGCTGGAAGGGATCCTCACCGGCGAACACTCGGCCAAGCGACACCTCGGGGAGCGCGTGGGCGCCTATCGGGAGCTGAGGGGCCACGAGGCGCTGGACGCCGCCGTGCTCATCGACCAGCAACCCATCGGCCGCACCCCGCGCTCGAATCCCGTGACGTATGTGAAGGCGTATGACGACATCCGCCGCATCTTCGCACAGCTTCCGCTGGCCAGAACCAAACGCCTGTCACCGTACCACTTCTCGTTCAACGTGAAGGGCGGACGCTGCGACAAGTGCGAAGGCGCCGGGTATCTCGAGGTGGAGATGGTGTTCATGGCCGACGTGTTCGTGCCGTGCGACGAATGCGCCGGCCGTCGCTTCAAGCCCGGCATCCTGGAAGTGAAGCTCCTGGGGAAAAGCATCCACGATGTCCTCGCCCTCACGGTCGACCAGGCCATCCGCTTTTTCCCCTACGAGGAGAAACTCGGCCAGGCGCTCTGGCAGCTGCAACAGGTCGGGCTCGGCTATCTTCGTTTAGGGCAACCGGCGACGACCCTGTCCGGTGGCGAGGCCCAGCGTGTGAAGATCGCCCGCGAGCTCTCGGCGTCGGCCAAGACCGGCGGTCGCAAGCTGTATATCCTCGACGAGCCGACGACCGGACTGCACCTGGACGACGTGCGCAAGCTGGCCGAGGTCCTCGATCGCCTGGTCGAAGCCGGCAACACCGTGGTGTTGATCGAACACAACCTCGACGTCATCAAGCTCGCCGACTGGATCATCGACCTTGGCCCCGACGGTGGTGACGGCGGCGGCCGCGTGGTGGCGATGGGACGGCCGGAGGACGTGGCCAGGGCGGAGGGATCGTATACCGGGAGATTCCTGGCGCCGGTGTTAGGCGATCGGCCATAGGCGATGGGGCCATCGTGAGCAACGGCACGATTGACGGCCCACCGCGACCTCCCAATCACCCATCACCCATGCCTGCCTTCAGTCTCGCCATCTGAATCTTCCGCACCACCTCCGCGGTGAACGCACGCGGCAAGTAGCGCCCGATGAACACGGCAACTTTGTTGCGGAATCCCGTCACGACGACCGGCTTCCCGGCCATCGTGCCGCGGAAGGCGAGCTCCGCGACCTCGGCTGACGTCATCGCCGGCGCGCCGCCGGCGGGGGCCCCGGGTGAGATCCCGGCCGATCGCGCGAAGCCCGTCTTGGTCGGCCCCGGACAGACCGCGGTGACCGTCACCCCCGAGCCACGGCTCTCGTTATGCAGGGCCTCCGAGAGCGACAGCACATACGCCTTGGACGCGTAGTACGTGGCCATCAGCGGGCCAGGCTGGAACGACGCCACCGAGGCCACGTTCATGATGTGCCCGCGCCCGTTGGCCCGGAGCCATGGCAGGATCGCCCGCGAGAGATGCGTCAGCGCCGAGATGTTCACATCGATCAGCGCACGTTGCCGGTCGATGGGCAGCTCGTGGAACCAGCCATGCGTCCCGAGGCCGGCGTTGTTGACGAGGGCAAACAGCTGGCGCTTCATCGGCTCGACCTCTCTCGCGAGCTGGTCGCATTCATCCGGTTTCGAAAGATCCGCCACCACGACCGTCGATGCGGTCCCGTGCGCCTTCCGGAGTTCAGCGGCAAGATCCTGGAGCAACGACTCCCGCCGCGCGACCAGCACGAGATCGAACCCCTCGCGCGCATAGCACGCCGCAAGATCGCGCCCGATCCCTTCGGAAGCCCCCGTGATGACCGCGAGCCGTTTGTCCGATGATGGCGGCATGGAGCGCCGAATCTATCACCGCGCACCGTCGCGTCGAGCAGTCCCGTCTCCCGTCTCCCATCTCAGGTCTCAGCCCGCCATCTTCTGCCCATGCACCGCTTCGCCCTCTTCGCCCTTGTCGCCCTCGCCTGCACTCGCGGGCCCGCCAAACTTCCGCCGCTGACACCGCCACCGCCAACCGAGGCGAGCGTCACCATTCTCCATTTCAACGACGTCTACGAGATCACCCCGGTGGAAGGCGGCCGCTCCGGAGGCCTGGCGCGTGTCGCGACGATCCGGCAGCGGTTGCTCGCGGAGCGCGGCCAGGTACTCACCACCCTCGGTGGCGACTTTCTCTCCCCCTCAGCGCTCGGCACCGCTCGGGTGGATGGCCAGCTCCTCGCCGGCAAGCACATGGTCGCCGTGCTCAATGCCCTCGGTCTCGACTGGACCACGTTAGGCAACCACGAATTCGACATCGCCGAGTCGTTGTTCCGGGCACGGGTGGCGGAGTCGAAGTTCCGCTACGTCATCAGCAACGTGACCGACACCGCGGGCCTATCCTTCCCGGGCACGGTGCCGCATGCCGTCGTGGAGATTCCCGTCAAGGGACGCACCATCAGACTTGGGCTCGTCGGCACGCTCCTCCCCGCCACGCGCGCACCCTGGGTGCGCTATCAGGATCAGTACCAGGCGGTCGCTCGCGAGGTGGCTCGGCTGCGAGACTCGGTCGACGCCGTCATCGCCCTCACCCACCAGTACTATTACGAGGACGACCGGCTGGCTTCCGAAGTCGACGGCCTCGACGCGATCCTCGGCGGTCACGAGCACGACAACTTCCTGATCAGGCGTGGACGACACCTGACCCCGATCGTGAAGTCCGACGGCAACGCACGCAGCGTGCAGGTCGTGACCCTGCATTTTGGGACGCGCGGCTCTCGTCCTGTGGTGACGACGGAGCTGGTGCCGATCACCGACGCGATCCCCGAAGACCCCACCGTGAAACGCGAAGTGGATCGGTGGATCGATCTCGCCTTCGCTGGCTATATGCGCGACGGATTCCAGCCGCGGGAGCTCGTCGCGACGCTCACCGAACCGCTCGACGCGCGGGAGTCGTCGATCCGGGCGCGGCCGACCAACATGACGGAGCTCTTGCTCGCTGCTCTCAAGCGTGAGGCCCCCGACACCGAGGTTGGTGTGTTCAACGCAGGGAGCCTGCGCATCGACGACGTGGTGCCCGCGGGCCCGATCACCCAGTACGATATCATTCGCATTCTGCCGTTTGGTGGTCCGCTGGTGCGGGTCGATGTCACCGGTCGCGTCCTGGCGCAGACGCTGCTGGCGGGACGGCGCAACGTGGGCATCGGCGGCTATCTCCATTTCTATGGCGCCGAGGTGATCGGCGATCAGGTGCGTGTGGCGGGCCGCCCGATCGAGCCCGATCGCAAATATGCCGTGGTGACGACGGACTTCATGCTCACGGGTCGTGAGGCGAACATGCCATTTTTTTCCGCGTCCAATCCGGAGATCACTGGCAGGCGCGATCTGCGCGACGTGCGCGTGCCCCTCATCGAAGAGTTGAAGGCAAGATCACAGTAGAGCGGTTCTTTCTCCCGTCTCCCGTCGCCCGTCTCAATCGCCGTTGACCCTCTCCTCCGCCCTGTCTAGGTTCCTCGTTCATTCCCGAGTAGCTCAGTTGGTAGAGCAGGCGACTGTTAATCGCCGGGTCGGGGGTTCAAGTCCCTCCTCGGGAGCTCGTTGAAATAGAATGAGTTACGAGAACGGCGGCGTCCCTGGGGATGCCGCCGTTCTCGCGCTTGAGTCCCGTCGACGGATGCATAGGTTAGGCCTTGCCCATCCGCTCCAACTTTCCCGAGGTGCCAGTATGCGGCGCCGTAAACTGTCTCGGCCCCTCCCAAAGTACCGGTCCCCAAAGGCGCGTGTAGGCGAAGATCATCCGCAATCCAAGCTCACGGAGCGGATCGTCTGCCAAATGCGCCGACTGAAACAGCGAGGAACACCGTTGATGGAGATCGCGCGTCGGTTCGGCGTCGCACACTCCTGTGCTTCAAACGCCATTCGGGGCGTGACATGGGGCTTCGTTGATCGCGTGCCGCCGGTAACGAAGTGATGGATCACTAGCTTGTGATCACGGGGCCCATCCGCACCACTTCGAACGCGGTCGATGGCACTTGCTTGAGCTTGTTGAGGTTGGAGTCATTCCACCGCGGGTCGGGCGCGCCGGACACGAACCACCCGCTGCCATTATCCGCCATGAACATGCCGTATTTCTTCATCGCGGTGAGGATGACGCGTACCTCGGGCGGATAGGTGGAGATGTCATACGACGCCTTGAGACGCACCCGCATACCCATCGGGGGAAGTGCGCTGGAGGGGTCGCTGCTCGCCCAATGACGAGCCGGCGTCACGAAGCCGCGGCGGGTGCGGGGACAGGTGAAGCGCAGCGCGTGATCGATCAGTCCTCGCTGCACCGCTTCGTCGTAGCGCACCAGTCCGGGGAAAATCGGGAGGCCGGCCGCATCGGCCGACGTCCAGTACATCGGTCGCAGCACGTTGGAGTTGAGATCGAACACCGCGCCCGACCCCGCACGCCAGCTCTTGCCTCCGTTGAGCGGGTGCGCGTCGAATACTTCGTACAGCTTCCAGTTGAGCGTGTCGACGATCAGCACGTGACGGTCGCCCGTGCCGTTTGGACCGCCTTCGATCGGCGGATTCATGGGGATGGGATATGGTCCCGGATCGCTCTCGCTCGGGTAGTAGAACGAGATCGGGCGTTTCACCTGGCTGCCACCGACCAGGACATACGGAATCCCGTTAGGCGCTCCGTTCCAGGTGGTCCCGAAATCGGGATGCAGGTTGCGGATCCCGCAGCTCGCGATCAGCGTCGACGAGTTCGGATCGACGGGATCCTGGCTGACGTCCGTGTTCCACCAGTTATTGGCGGGGAACGGCCGGCGCCCGTTGAGGGACCCGTTCGCGACCCAGAGGTTGGCGTCGTCGGGGGCAAGCGGTGCCGAGGGCGAATCAGACGATACACTCGAGCATGCGGCGGTAACGCTCGCGAGCAGGACGAGTCGAGCGCTGGAAATGAAGCGTGGCATGGGGCTGCGTGGCAGGGTGCATCAAACACTGCCCCGCGCGCGGGGGGCCGCCGTGCGCCGGACGCCGCTCGGGTCGTGGGCCAGGTCACCACCCGGCGCACGTCACCCGGCAGATGCGATGCCCGTCGCTCCGGATGCGGGATTCGGGATTGGAGATCAGATCGACGCGAGTTTCGACCTTCTCTCCATTTTCCAGTCTCTGTTCTCCTCCTCAATCAACTCCCGCACCGGAGCGGCCTGTTCCAGTCCCACGCGCCCCACTTCGATCAGCGACCGCGCATAGCTCTCGCCACACACGGGAGAGCCCGCCATCCGCCGAAGCATGGCCAGCTGCCCCGTATGGGTCAGCGCATCGGCGATCGGCCCCTGGAACAGCACCTGGGGGCTGTGGCCTAACGCGGCGCCGCTGGCCAGATACTCATCGAAGGCCCGCACCGCGGCAAAGAAACGATCGACCTCGCGGTTCCACGGCAACGGCGGGGAGTCACGCCACACCCACTCGCCGTGCGCCATCGCCAATGCCCAGTCGAAGAGGTCACCCATGTGCGCCAGGATCTGGACGGGCGTGCGCGAGGTTTCACCACTCCTGAAGTCAGCGAAGGCCGGCGGCGCGCCGCGCAGGGCCTTGCTGGCACGGTACGCGAGCGTAGCGAGGGTGTGGCGAAGGAAGGTGTTGGCCATGGCGGGATGGATAGAGGAAGCCGAAACCGGCACTGCCGAATCGCGAGAAACACGGGCAGCACGCGAAGCACGGGAAGCCCGCGTGGGGAGTCCATCATGATGGGATCCAAGCCTTCGCGGGTGACACTGCACACGCCGGCTTCTCGGCAGGCTCGTGCTGCTCGCGCTGCTCGCGCTGCTCGCGCTGCTCGCGCTGGCTCGTGCTTCTCGTGCTTCTCGTGCTTCTCGTGCTTCTGGTGCTTCTCGCCCTTAGACTTCCCGCACGGACTCCCGCCCCGCAACCGATGCCCGCCCGAGTACTTACCTCCCCCGACGGCCGACGCCGCTGTTTCTGGTGCGGCACCGATCCCCTCTACGTGGCCTACCACGACGACGAGTGGGGCCAGCCTGTCGCCGACGACCGTCGACTCTTCGAGAAGCTCTGCCTCGAGGGTTTTCAGTCGGGTCTGAGCTGGCTCACGATCCTCAAGAAGCGCGAGAACTTCCGAAACGCGTTCGATGCCTTCGACTTCGAGAAAGTCGCGCGTTACACGAGTCGCAAAGTCGAGTCGCTGCTCGAGGACGCGGGCATCGTGAGGCACCGCGGGAAGATCGAGTCCACGATCAACAACGCCCAGCGCGCCTGCGACCTCGTCGACGAGAAGGGCTCGATCGCTGCACTGCTCTGGGGCTACGAACCGGCGGCGGCGTCGCGTCCGAAAAAGCTGACCTGGGCGAAGCTGCTCACGATGGGCAAGACGGCGGAGTCCACGGCGCTCTCGAAGGACCTGAAGCAACGCGGCTGGAGTTTCGTAGGGCCTACTACGGTGTACGCGGCGATGCAGGCCATGGGCATGGTCAACGATCACCTCGACGCCTGCGACGCACGTGAAGGCGTCGATCGCGCGCGCGCTTCATTCCGCCGGCCAACCTGAGCATGCCCTTCCTTCTCAAGATTGCCATCAACGCCGCGGCCCTCTACGCGGCGACACGCTTCGTGAACGGGATCAGCTGGTCGGGCGACCCATGGGGGCTGGCCGGCGTCGCCTTCGTCTTCGCCGTGGTCAACACCATCATCAAGCCCGTGGTGAAGTTCTTCTCCTTCCCGGTGATCTTCCTGACACTGGGGCTCTTCACCCTCGTGATCAATGGGCTGATGCTGCTGCTGACCGCGCGACTGGCAGCCTCGTTAGGCTTCGGCTTTTCCGTCGCCGGCTTCCGGGCGGCGTTCTGGGGGGCACTGGTGGTGAGCATCGTGAGCATCGTCCTCAATACGCTCATGGCCGACCAGGAAAAGAAGAAAGCCTGATCACACAGAGCGGGGAGAGCTCATCGCTCTCCCCGCTCTTCGTTTCCTCTCGACCATCTCACACGCCGCAGTTCTACGCGCGGCTCATCGAGCGGGAACCTAAGCCTGCCGGTTAATGCAGGCCGGCTTCCCGCCTGTTTCCGGGTTGTTCGTCTCGTCCACGGTCACCGGGAGTACCACATCATCGCCATACGAAATCGTCTTGTAATGCGGACCCGTCGGATACACGTTCGCCGGCGCGCGTCCGAACTGCCTGACGAGTCGGCGGAGGTCGCCCAGACGCTGTCCGCGGCTGAACGTCCAGAACGCCTTCTCACGGAAATGCAGCGTCACGGCCGCCGTGTCTGAAGCAGGCAGCGCCAGCGAAGGAAGTGCGCCAGCGGCAATCGTGACCGTGCCGATCGAAGAGACGCGGCCCGGCCCATTTCGCAGGTCATTCATGATCGCGAGCCATCCCGCTCGGTTGCCGTTGCGTAGCAGTGCTTCGGCCTCGATCAGTCGTGCATCGAGTCCGCTGACGACATCGATCGGCGTGAGCCGGTCGTAGATGGCTGTTGTGCGGACGAAGGTACCGCCGTCCTGTCCCACGACTCTCGTATCGGTCACCGGTAGCCGCGGGTCTCTGGCCGAGAAGAACGGGATCGCGTTCCTCACGAGGAGGTTGCGGCTGTTCCCCTCGAGACTATCTGCGACCGAGTAGCGCCGCGCGCTGAGGCCCTGATTCCAGATGACGTTGTCGCTGCTCGTGAGCGAGAACGTCGTCTGATAACGGAAAGAGGTCGGGACTCCTGTGACACCTCCGATCGTGGTGACGGCTGCGGCAAACTGGTTGTTCCCCAACTGCGCACGCGCCTTACCGACGCGCGAGGCGCGCTGAATCAACACACTTTGTGCATCCGTCCCAGCTGCCGTGAGCAACGCCGAGTCGAACGATGCGATGGCGGCGCTGAAGACTGCCGACACCGGCTGCGGTGCACCGTACTTGATCACCTCGCCGGCGCCGTCACTCAACGGAATGCCGTTGCAGAAATCCTGCCCCAGCTGGAGCTCGGCGAACCCGCGGGCAAAGTACAGCTCGCCACGGAGCGCCGTTCGCGTCGGAGCGAACTCGTTGAGCAGCGCAACGCCCTGGTTGGCGGCGGTGCGCACACGGTATAGTCTGCGCAGTTGTGTCTGCACCGACCCGTTGTTGTCCTGGATCTTTCGCCAGTCCGCCTCGTCATTCTGAATGAAGGTGGAACTGGTGCCCCACTCGTCGACAAGCAACCCGCCGAAGAGCCAGGTGCTCTCCGCACCCGCAGTCACGTCGCGTAGCCTGCCTAAGGCGCCGTTGGCGACGGCGACTGCACCGGGCTCCGACCGGGCGTTTTCGGGCTGGATGAGGTCCGGGTCCTGGACCTCGAGCAGAGAATCGGTGACGCTCCCACAGCCGAACACCGCGGACGCGACGACCGCGTACATCAGTGCTCTGGTGAGACGCCCGCCGATGGGCAATGCAATTCGCATATGTCGAATCCTCGGTGAGCGTTAGAAGATGAAGTTGAAGCGGAACACCAGGTACGTCGGTGGTCCGAGGGTCTGGAACTCCGACGGCACGTTGTTGTCGACGGTCGCCTGGAAGTCGGATTCCGGGTCGGTGCCGCGATAGTCCGTCCACAGCTTCAGGTTTCGCGCCGATGCCACGAAGTTGGCGCTCTGCGCGCGGAAGATGTTGCGGGCGAAGCTGGGGCTGAACGTATACTGCAGCGACGCTTCGCGGAACCGAACGTAGCCGCCCGGCTGGAAATAGCCCGCGTTGGTGCGAGCCGGATGCTCCAGTGCCGCGGTCACCATCGCCTTGTCGATCAGCAACCCGTTCGGATTCATGCGGCCGCTGCAGTTGGGACGCGTGCAGCGGATCCGCTCGGTGTTGTTGTACCAGAGGTGGCCGCCCCGATAGTCGAACAACGTCTGCAGGCGGAGTTTCCGATTCAGGAACTCGAACCCGGTGGTCAGCGTCGCGAGGTTGCGCGGCTGCGTGTACCCGAGGAAGGTGTCCACCGAGTCGACGAAAACCTCGTTGCGGGCTTCGTCGGCGAAGTAGGTGATGAGCCCATCGCCGTTCTTGTCCTGCCAGCCGAGGATCTTGTTCTCCCAGAAGCCGAACAACGGATAGCCTTCGCGGACCTGGGTGTTCGTGCCGACCTGCGGCGGGGTCCCGCCTAACGAGATGAGCTTGTTGGAGTTTGTGGAGTAGCTGACCGACAGGTCCATGGCCAGTGCGCGCTTGTCGAACACCTGTCCGCTGGCCAGGATCTCGAGGCCCTTGTTCTCCACGGAACCGAGGTTCTTCTTGACGTTGTTTGCCGAGCCTACGGACGGCGGCACAATGGCGTCGATGAGTGCGTCTTTGGTGGTCTTGTCGTAGGCGGTCACGTCCAGCGTCACACGGCTGTTGAACAACCGGGCCTCGAAGCCGCCCTCGAACTCGGTGCTCCGTTCCGGCTTGAGGTTGGCGTTACCCAACGCCGAGATCTGCAATCCGGGCTGATCGGAACCCGCGGTGCTGGTCGCCGACGCAAGGTTCTGCTGCGAGGTGACGAAGAACCGATTGGCATCATTCGGTCCGGGCTGGACGCCGGCGGCGCCATACGACGAACGGATGCGCAGCTGGTTGATCCACCCGATCTGCGGGAAGAAGCTTTCGTCCGAAATGATCCAGGAGAGACTGGCCTTGGGATAGTACACGCGCTGGAAGTCCGTACCGAACGCGCTGTTCTGGTCAGTGCGAAGCGCGCCAGTCAGGAAGAGTCGATCGTTGAGCGCGACGGCTTCTTCGACGAAGAGGCCGAACGTCCGGATCACGGTGGTTGCTTCTGTGCTGGTGCGCGTCACTGCCCCGTTCGGCGTCTGCGCCCCTGGCGGAAGCTCCGAGCCGTTTGCCCGTCCAAGCTCGATCGCGGTGTTCACGTACTGAGCGCCGACCGTGGTCTTGAGGTTGATCCAGTCCTTCAGGTTGTAGGCGGCGGTGCTCCCCAGGTCGACCGTGCTGTTGCGGGTATTCGCGCGGGCATTCTCCTTGAAGCCGTTGCGGTACGTGGCCGTGATCGGCGGCCCTTCACCGTTCAGCAGCAGCCGATCGTCCGTGCGGTTGGCGAAATCGTTCCCCACCACGACGCGGTTCTGCATCCATGAGGTCGGACGCCAGTTCGCGGTCATCGCCAGGATCGTTCGATTGATGCGCTGCTGGTTCTTTTCCTGCCAGGTGTAGCCCGGCGTCCAAGCACGGTATCCGGCAAGGTCGGTGTTGAGCGGCGGCGCCGCTCCGGTCACACGCGCGGGCAGGCAGACGCGACATCCCGGTCCACCAAACACCTGCGAGCCAAGTCCGGCCGTTGCGTTGGATTCGAGCGACAGGCGCTGCGTCAGGTTGATGAACCCGGAGGACAGCGCGAGATCGAGCCTTGGCGTGATCGCACTATTGAGGTTCATGCGGACGCTGTTCTTCCCCAGCGTGTTCGGGCGGAACGTGTGATCCCCGATCGGGATATTCTGCGCGTTCATCCGATCCTCTTCGAACTTCGGCAGCTTCATCACGCCCGTTTCGTCTTCGCGCTCACCGGACAGGAAGTACCGGACCAGCTCCGTACCACCCTGCAGCTGGACGCCGAACTGGCTGCGATTCCCGAGGCCAACCGGCGTGAGATCGTCTTCTTCGAATATGTTGAGGTCGGCCACACTGTCGACCGAGCAGCCGCCGACACCAACGCGCTGCAGGTTGCAGAAGTTGAAGGGCGCCACCGTCCCCTGGGGCAGCTGTTTGCCGAAGAGCGTGTATGCCGTCGGATAGTTGTTTCTGTCCTTCAGCAGACCGCCCTCGGCGTACACGCTCCACCGCGCGGCGCCGGCGCGACCGCGTTTGGTATTGATGACCACCACGCCGTTCGCCGCAGCCGTTCCGTAGAGCGCGGCCGCCGACGGTCCCTTGATGATCTCGATGTTCTCGATTTCGTCAGGATTGATGTCGCCGATGCGGCTCGGCGTTGCGCCACCCGTCGGCAGATTCGTGTCGTCCGCAGTGCTCGTCATGCGCACCCCGTCGATCACGAACAACGGCTGGTTGCTGAGGCTCAGCGACGACTGCCCACGGATGCGAATCCGGCTGCCGGAGCCCGTCTGGTTCCCCTGTGTGATGGTCACGCTCGTCGTGCGTGCCGTCAGCAGGTCGTCGACGTTCTTGATCGGGGCGCTCTCGATGGTGCGCCCCACGTCGATCGCTGCGATCGTGTTGCCCACCTCGACCCGTCGCGTTTCACCGGTCGCAGTAGTGACCACGGGGGCGAGACTCACCGCCACCGTCGTCAGAGTCACGTCGACCGACACGGCTTCTCCCGCGACGACGGTCACCGGCCGCTTCTGCTCCGAGTACCCGACGCGGATCACACGCACGGTCTGGGTGCCAGCCGGAACGCCGCGGATCGAAAACGTCCCGGTGCTGTTGGTCAGACCGCCTAACGTCGAACCGACAATGACGACCTGGGCCTGATCAACGGGCTGGCCGTCCGCGGTTACCCGGACGTTGACGGTCCCCTGCGACGTCTGTGCTCCCAGGCCTGTCGCACTCACGGCGACGAGGCCCAGCACGGCGCGCAGGGCTCTTCCGAACGAGACAGTACTCATTCCGGAGTCTCCTGGTGGGGTGTGGGGTTTGCGAAGCACGCCCCTCGACCGTCCCGCAGTGAAGGCGGCATAGCCCTTCAAGCCCCCGGCCACACGCCCAGAGGCGATGGCACGACAGGGAGCGTCCTACGGAGGTGGGCTGACGAGCGTCGCCGTAGGTTACGGCTCGGTCGCGGTCGCGTCAATCGAGAATCCGATAGGGGTGCTGCGTGCGCTTCGAACGCGGTATTTCGGTCCTGCGCGCCGTTGACGGTTGCAGGCAACGGAGCATGACGGCAGTGTGCCGGCGTCCTGCTCAGTGGGGCCGATCTGGCGCACCTCCCGGGGACCACGGACTTTCGGGCGTTGGGTCAATTCGACCCAACCGCCGGAATGTCAGCGAAGTTGCCATGGCATATATGGCTGGTAGTATGGATGGCATAAAGCGAACCACCGTGTTCCTCGACGACAAGCTCCTGCATCAGGCCCAGCGATTGGCCGCACGCCGGGGATGAAGGACTCGAGAGCGATGGCTATGCGCAAAGCGCCGACATCATGAGTCGCCACGGCGACGTGGCCCTGGGCTTCGTCGATGCATCGCTGGTGGCCATCGCCGAGCGCCTCTCCGCGCGCCACATTCTCACTACCGACCGGCGGCACTTCGATTCCGTCAAACCACGGCACGCGCGGTCGTTTCACCTGCTCCCCTGAACCGACATGGCGTTCATGCGCGTCTGCCTCGCGCTTGGTGCGGTCCTCGTCCTGACGTCGGGGAGCGTGGCACAGGCGACTCGACTCGACCTGATCATTCGCCACGCCCGTGTGGTGGACGGAACGGGGAGTCCGTGGTACCGGGCCGACGTGGGGGTGCAGGGCGACGCCATCGTCGCGATCGGGGATCTGCGCCAGCGCACGGCCCGGCGCGTGATCGACGCCCGCGATCGGGTCGTCACACCGGGATTCATCGATCTCATGGGCACGTCCACGGCTCCACTGCTGACCGAACCCAACGCGGCGTGGTCGCGCCTGTACCAGGGCATCACGACGATGATGGTGGGGGAAGGCGGGTCGGAAGCGCCGCAGAATGAGCGCACGTTAGGCGCGGGAGTGCTCGTGGGCGGGCGACGCGTCACGTGGCGGCGATTCCGCGAATACTTTGCCCTGCTCGAAGGGCACGGCGTGCCGATGAACGTCGCGCACAACGTGGGTGCGGCCCAGGTGCGGGAACTGGTCATGGGTGTCGAGGACCGGAAACCCTCGGCCGCCGAGATGACACGGATGAAGGCGTTAGTAGACACGGCCATGATCGATGGCGCCGTCGGGATCTCCACGGCTCTCATCTACCCACCGGGCGCGTACGCCACCACCGAAGAGCTGATCGACCTGAGCAAGGTCGCCGCTGCGCGCGGGGGCGTCTACTTCTCGCACATGCGCAACGAAAGTGCGGGGCTGCTCGACGCGATCCGTGAGGTGATCCGG
The DNA here is from genome assembly GCA_052387735.1 of Gemmatimonadaceae bacterium. Lineage (GTDB taxonomy): Bacteria > Gemmatimonadota > Gemmatimonadetes > Gemmatimonadales > Gemmatimonadaceae > RBC101. The sequence goes on along the minus strand of JBQTIW010000124.1, from coordinate 29,175 downwards.
ATCGCCGAAGGCGCGAACATCCCCGCGCACATCTATCACCTGAAAGCGGCAGGGCAGGAAAACTGGCCCTTGATGCCTCGAGCGATTGCGATGATCGGCGACGCGCGGGCCCGCGGGCTGGAGATCACCGCTGACATCTATCCCTACATCCGGAATGGCATCGGGCTCGGCTCGTTCCTGCATCCGCGGCACTATGCGCGCGGCGAGGCAGCGTTCATCGCGACCCTGAGCGACAGTGGCGTGAGGCGGTCCCTGCGCCAGGAGGTGGAGTCCACCCGCGACTGGGAAAATTGGTACCGCCACGTCGGTATGAACTGGGACAACGTGCTCATCACCGGCGCCGGGCCTCGCATCGATCAACGCTTTGTGGGCCTGTCCATTCGCGCCGTCGCCGCGACGCAAAGCATGGACGAGTGGAATGCGTTTTTCGACCTCGTGATGAACGGTCCCGTCGACGTCGCACCACAAAGCATGAACGAGGAGCAGAAGCAGCTGGCGTTGCGTGCACCGTTCGTGGCAAACGAAGTGGATTCACCGCTCGCCGATCCTGCCACGACGAAGAGTGCGCACCCACGAGCCTTTGGCGCCTTTCCTCGCGTCATCGCGAAATACGTTCGTGAGGACAAGGTGCTGACTCTCGAGCAGGCCGTGCAGCGGATGACGGCGTTGCCGGCGAACATCCTGCGACTGCGGGATCGCGGGCGGATTGCTCCAGGGATGAAGGCCGATCTTCTCGTGTTCCATCCCGACTCGATTCAGGATCGGGCGACCTTCGAAAGGCCGCTGCAGTACGCGACCGGGATCGACTACATGTTCGTGAACGGCGTCGCGGTCATCGACGAGTCCAGGAGAACGAGCGCGCGCGCGGGACGCGTGCTGCGGCGGTCACGTTAGGCGGACTAGAGAAGGGAGAATGGAGACTAGAGAATGGGGAGTTGAGGTGGAGATTTGAGGACGACCAGGTGCGACCAGCGATGTGGGGGTCTCGCCGAGTGACGTAGCCGGGATGCTCAACCCCGAACCTCCCTTCCCTTCGATCCTCGAGTCCCGGAATCCCGAATCCCGAAATCCCGCATCCCTTCGCGGCACCTGCCGCGAGTGCCATATTTCCGCGGCGCAGCGCCGAACGATCGGTGCGGCACCCGCCACTCACTGGATTCGACCATCCATGGTTCAGAGCCACCCGCTCGTCGGCGTCATCATGGGGAGCAAGTCCGACTTCGAGCACATGCAGCACGCGTGCTCCATGCTCGACGAGCTGCAGGTCCCATATGAGAAACGCGTGGTGTCGGCCCACCGGACGCCGGACTGGATGTTCGAGTACGCGTCGACGGCCGAGGCCCGAGGGCTCAAGGTCATCATCGCGGGCGCGGGCGGGGCTGCACACCTCCCGGGAATGTGCGCGGCAAAAACCATCGTGCCGGTCCTCGGCGTGCCGATTCCCGCGACGTTCCTGAGCGGCCAGGATGCGCTGCACTCCATCGTCCAGATGCCGGCCGGAGTTCCGGTGGGCACGCTCGCCATTGGAAAGCCCGGCGCGATCAACGCCGCGATCCTCGCTGCCGAGATCGTCGGCAACGAGGATGCGGCGCTGCGAGCGCGCATCAAGGCGTGGCGTGCCGCTCGCCGGGACGAGGTGCTGGGCCAGTCGCTCCCATGAGCGCGATCCTGCCCGGCTCCATCATCGGCATCCTCGGTGGCGGACAGCTCGGGCGCATGACGGGGATGGCGGCCCGCTCGTTAGGGTACGACGTGCACGTGCTGGATCCCGATCCCGATTGCGCGGCGAAGGTGATTGCCAGCCGCACGATCACCGCGCGATTCGACGACGCCGAGGCAGCCGCCGACCTTGCCCGCCACTGTGACGTGGTCACCCTGGAGATCGAACAGATCGCCAGGCCCGCGCTCGACGCAGTGGCGGCGATCGCACCGCTTCGGCCGCGACCCGAGGTGGTATTCACGATCCAGGACCGGCTGCGCCAACGGTCGTGGCTCGACCGCCATGGGTTCCCCGTCGGGCCTTTTCGCGCAGTGACCACCGCCGAAGAGTGCGTCGCGGCGGTGGAGGCGTTGGGCCCGTCGATCTGCAAGGCGCCGATCGGGGGGTACGACGGGCGCGGCCAAATCCACGTGCGCACTGCCGCCGAGGCGCGGGACGCCTGGCAGTCGTTGGGCGCCCGCCAGTGCATCGTCGAACAGTTTCTCGACCTCGACGTGGAACTGTCCGTGCTCGTGGCTCGTCGCGAGGACGGCGCCTGCACGGTATTCCCCCCCGCCGTGAACCATCATGTCCGCGGGGTGCTCGACTGGTCGATCTGTCCGGGACCGCTCCCGGGACCCGTGGTCGATCATGCCGGACAGGTGGGGCACGCGATCGCCGAGACCATGGGCGTGGTCGGACTCATCGCCTGTGAACTGTTTCTGACCCGAGATGGACGGCTGCTGGTGAACGAGCTCGCCCCGCGCCCCCATAACACCTACCACCACAGCGAACGCGGGCTCTCCACCTCGCAGTTCGAGCAACACGTCCGCGCGATCTGCGGACTCCCGTTAGGCGAGGTGCGGGCGCTCACACCGGCCGCGATCGCCAACCTGCTGGGAGATCTGTGGGAGGGTCGGCAACCGTCGTACGTGGACGCCCTGTCGGTGCCGGACGTGCGGCTGCATCTCTACGGCAAGTCGTCGGCGCGCCCCGGACGGAAGATGGGACACTTTTCCGCCGTGGCCGAGTCGACGGAGCTCGCGCTGGAGCGGGTGTTGGAGGCACGCGCGCGTTTCGCACGCAGCGGGTAAACGGGCAGACAGCGTACCGCGGTTGAGCGGATAAGTCGGCGGTCTGTTGCCCGTACTCGTTCGCCGTTTACCGCTCTATGCAATCGCCGACAGCCCTCCGTACCTCCGCTCCCTTCCTCGAAACTCTTCGATCGCCGCGTCAAAGTCCGCCCTCGAGAAGTCCGGCCACATACGTCGCGAGAACACGAGTTCCGCGTACGCGCACTCCCAGAGCAGAAAGTCGCTGAGACGCTGCTCCCCACCGGTGCGAATCAGCAGATCGACGTCGCCCGCTTTGCCGTCGTCGTGGTTGACGCTCGAGAGCAGCGCCGTGAATTCCTCACGCGTGAGTTGCTCACCCTCGGGAGCGCGCGCGGCTGCGCGGACCAGCGTGTCACGTGCCGAGTAATCTACGGCCAGCCGCAGGTGCAAGGATCGGCACCCACGCGTTGCCCGCTCGGCGGCGGTGATCGCGTGGCGCAATTCCGGCGAGAGACGATCCCGGCGGCCCACAACGCTCATGCGGATGTCGTTCTCGACACACTTGGGGGTCTCGGCCGCGAGATGGCGGCGAAAGAGCCGCATCAGCGCCTCGACCTCGTCCTGTGGGCGACTCCAGTTGTCCGATGAGAACGCATACAGCGTCAGGCACTGCACGCCGACACGACGCGAATGCTCGACGACCTGTCGTACTGACTTGGCCCCAGCCATGTGTCCGGCAGTCCGCGGCTTCCCTCGCTGATTGGCCCAGCGACCGTTGCCGTCCATGATGATCGCGACGTGGCGCGGCAGCCGCGGGTTTCGCCCGGAACCGTCGCGTCGCGCCGCATCGTCACCCTTCTCCCTGCGTACGTCTCTCAATGTCTTCCCTCACGCGTGACCTTGATGATCGCTTCCATGTGTTCGAGGTACCGCTCCAATGCGCGTCGCCCCGCGGGGGTGAGCGCATAATCCGTCTTTGGCATGCGTCCTTCGAACGATTTTCGGCAGCTGACGTAGCCCGCATCCTCGAGTTTGCGTGCGTGCACGCTGAGGTTGCCGTCGGTGGTCCCCATCAGCGATTTGAGCTCATTGAACGACAGGGAATCGTTCACGGCCAGCGCGCTGACGATTCCCAACCGGATCCGCTCGTGGATCAGACGATCCAGTTCGGCCGGGGTCGCGTCGCGGGTGGCCTGTGCCTCCCGGATGGAGGCGGGCTCGTGGGTGGGACCCGGCAGCGGAGATGGCTTCATGGCGCGCGCCGTTCCAGTGCGTTTAGCCACCGTACCTCCTGGCAATCGCCGTTCCGAAGACGAGGTGCAGACCGCCGAACCCCAGCGCCATGAACACGTTGAGCAGGGCCGTGCGGCTGGCTTCCTCCCAAGCCGAGGCGAGCACCACTGGCGCGCCAAGCGCCAGGGCACCCAGGAGCATGAAGCTGGCTCCCATCACCGGGACGATGGGAGCGGACAGTGCGCCGCCCGCCATCACCGCAGCTCCGTACATGATCAGCCAGACCCCAGGCAGCGCGGCGAACCATCCGGCGCGGAGCGCGACCGCGGTGATGACGGCTCCGGCAACGAGCGCCGGAAGAAAAGCGAGCGCAAGCTTTCTGCCGAGTGAGCCGCTGATGGGTGTCGACGTCCCGCGTGCCTTCCGGTAGGTGGCGACAATTGACGTCACCAGGGCGAAGAGCGCGGCACCAACCCACGCCGACAACCAGCGTGGTGACCCGAGCTGGTTACCAGACACCCCATACGCGACGATGGCAATAACGCCGGTGGCGGCGATTCCCCGCCCGGAGATGGCCGTGAAGGTGCCGGCCCGTTCCATGGTCTCCCGGATATACTGCAGATTGTCGATCGCGCGATCCGAGAGCGCGGGGGACTCCTGCTCGGACTCGAGGCGGAGGGGACGCTTGGTGGCCATGCGCGGAAGGTAAGCGTCCCGGCGTCACGGCGTCAAGTACTTTACACGGCAAAGAGTAATCGTTCGGGATTCGGGTCTCGGAGACAGGCGGCCGACGATGGGACTCCCCGGTCTCGAATCCCGAATCCCGACTACATAGCGACCCTCGGCCCCAGCACCTTCTTCGCCTCCAGGATCCGGTCGTCCAGATCCTTCCGGAGCGTCGCATACCGAGTTATCGCGTCTCGGCCGATCTTCTGGTCGGACTGCATCGTCATCGAGTACAGGTATTGGATGTGCGCTTGCAACTCCGGCTTGGAGTAGCGGATCGACGGCGTCACGATCTTCGACCGCAGGTCTTCCAGCATCTTGAGCGTGTCGGCCGCGGACGTCGCCGTGCGAAGCCGGGTCCTGCCCTCCTCGATGTTGGCGGCGAGCTGGTTCACTTCCGTGACCATGTCGCGGACTTTGAGGTTGTGATCGAGCTGTTCGCGCAGCGCGACCAATGTCACGCCATCGCGAGCGATCCGTGGGTCCATGCGCAGCACAAGGGGTTGCGTAGCCGTCGCGCCGCCGGCGGTGAGGCGCACCTGATACGATCCCGGCAGCACCATCGGACCGTTGCGCCCACTCCGCGCCGAGTTCGCGTCCCACGGGCCAGGCAGCGTGAGATCCCAGGTGAACCGGTTGTGACCCGGTGTCCGGGGGAGACGCGGAGTCCCGCTGACTTCGGTTACCATTTGACGCATCGACGGCTGCGTCGTCGCGCTTTCACCGGGTCCTTCGCTGGTGAACCGGCGGAGGACTTTCCCCGATGCGTCGAGGATCTCCAGCGTGGCTGCGCCGCTGACATTGGCGCCTAACCAGTAGTCGATCTGCGCACCCATCGGCGGGTATTGTGGATCGGCGGGGTCGTTGCGGCTGCTCTCCACGCCACCGAACGAGCCGGCATAGCGGTGGCGGTACTGCTCGGCGGGCTTGAACAAGTGCACGGGCGCATCGATTACCTGGTCGCCCGCCTGCCGCACGATCGACAGGTTGTTCAGGATCCAGAAGGACCGTCCCTGGGTGGACATGATCAGGTCACCGCGATGCACCCGCAGATCGGTCACCGGGACCGACGGAAGATTGAGCTGGAACGGCTGCCAGCGCTTGCCGTTGTCGAACGAGATGTACATCGCGAACTCGGTGCCGGCGTAGAGCAGCCCTTCGCGCTCCGGATCCTCCCGCACGACCCGCGTCGGTTCGTCGGCGGGGATGCCGTTGGTGCCCGGCGTGAGCAGTGTCCACGTCTGTCCGTAGTCGTCGGTGCGATAGAGGAACGGGCGGAAATCGCCTAACAGGTAGCAGTGCACGGCGTAGTAGGCCGAGCCCCGACGGTGGGGCGACGGCTCGATGTTCTGCGTGCGACATCCGTCCGGCGGCCCGCGGAAATTGTTGCGCGTGAAGTCGCTCGACGCCGGCGCCAGGCCGCGGGGCGTCACGTCGGTCCAGGTTCGCCCTCCATTTCTCGTGACGAAGAACGGGCCGTCGTTCGATCCCGTCCAGATCACGCCCGGCTCGAGCGTGGATTCACGGATCGCGTACAGCGTCGAGTAGTGCTCCTCGCCGGTGACATCGATGGTGATCGGCTCGCCGCTCGACGTCTGCTGGCGCTCGGGGGGATTGAGCGTCATGTCCGGCGAAATGGTCTCCCAGGTAATGCCGCCATCTCGTGTGCGATGCACGTACTGCGACCCGTAGTACACGGTGTTCGGTTCGTGCGGTGACACTTCCATGGGGGAGACGCGCTGAAAGCGCAGGATCAGGTCCTTGCCGGGGTTGCCGTAGAGCGACTGCCCGCCGTTCCAGTACTGCTGCTCCTGGCCCGAGCGAATGCTCATGCGGGAGAACTGGCCCTTGCACGCGCCGTAGACGGTGTCCGGATTCGTCCGATGCGGCATGATCGGGCCGGTTTCGCATCCGGGTCCCGCCATCCACTCCTGCATCGGCGAATCAGGCCTACCGGTCGACAGCGGGAGACTCGGCACGATCAGCGTGGAGTTGTCCTGCTGGGCACCGTACAATCGATAGGGGAATTGGTTGTCGGCGGTAACCTGGTAAATCTCGGCGGTCGGCTGATTGTAGATCGAGGACCAGCTGCGCCCGCCGTCGATGGTGACGTTTGCCCCACCGTCGTTCGACTGGATCATGATGTCCGGAGCCTCCGGATTGATCCACAGGTCGTGATTGTCGCCATGCGGCACGTTCTGCGAGCGCCAGCTCCGGCCTCCATCTGTGGACTTGTAGAAGCCCTCGCTGTACGTCCAGACCGTGTTGGGATCCCGCGGATGGACGGTGACGCCGGTGTAGTAGAAGGGACGCGTGAGCATCGGCGCAAAATCGCTCAGGAGGCGCCACGTCTCGCCCGCGTCGTCGGAGCGATAGAGCCCACTCCCCGGTTTGGCCTCTACGATAGCCCACACCGAGTTGGGCGATGCCGGCGTCACCGCCAGATTGCTCTTGCCGAACAGGGCATTCGGGAGTCCGCCACCGAGCTTCTTCCACGTGGTGCCGCCGTCACTCGACTTGTAGATGCCTCCCTCACGCGCACCGGAGATGATCGTCCACGGCTTCCGCTCGGCGCGCCACATCGATGCATAGATGACGCTTGGGTTGCCCGGCATGAACTCGACGTCGACGGCACCAGTCGAGTCGGAAACGAACAGGACCTTGGACCAGTTGCGCCCGCCATCGGTAGTGCGGAACACACCGCGATCCACGTTAGGCTTGAATGGGTTGCCGATGGCCGCGACAAAGGCGATCTGCGGGTTGACGGGATGAATCCGGACGCCGCCGATGTTGCCGACCGTGGCCAGCCCGACGTGACTCCACGTCGTCCCGGCATCTGTGGACTTGTAGACCCCGCGGCCGACCGCCACGTTGGAACGGTAGCCGTCCGATCCGGTGCCGGCGAAGATCACGTTCGGATCCGAATCGGCGACGTCGATGTCCCCCATCGACCCAACGTTGAAGAACCGATCGCTGACGTTGGTCCACGTCTGGCCCGCATTGACGCTCTTCCACACACCACCACCGGTCGGACCCATGTAGAACGTGAGCGGCTGCTGAGCGACGCCCGTCACGGTGGTGACACGACCTCCGCGTGCCGGCCCGACATTTCGGTACCGGAGCCCTGCAAAGAACGTGGCGGGGACCGGCTTCGTGAGCGACGGAGGAGGCGGAGCGGAAACCCGGGTAACGGCTCGTGCCTGCGCGGCGACGTCGAGAGCGCCGCCGGCGAACAGAGCAGCCACGAGAACAAAGCGCGTTGAGCGAGACATGGAGGGCAACCTGAGCGTGGGTGTGTGCGATTCCAGCTTGCCTACGCAAACACGCGGAGAGTCGCTGATGCGACCCTCCGCGCCGGAACACGTCGATGCGCGAAGGAACACGTGCTACTGCAGCGTGACGTAGCGCTCCAGCCGGGCGACTTCCCTGGCGTTCACATACTTCCCGATCTCACGGCGGAACTGGGCCATGTCCTTGTACGGCCGGTACTCCTTGAACTCGTGCAGCATGCGATTGCCGAGCCCGGGGATGGTCAGCATGTCGGCGTCCGAGGCGGTGTTCAGATTGATCGGGACGAACACGTAGCTCTCCAGTCGCGCCAGTTCATCCTCCTTGACGTACTTGCCGATCTCCCGGTGGAACTGGGCGAGGCTCTTGTAGGGCCGGTACTCCTCGAACTCGTGGAGCATCTTTGCGCCGACACCGGGGATCATCTGAATCTCCTCCTTGGTCGCGGTATTGAGGTTCAGATGGACGAACACCTTGCCGTACACCGCCTTGAGCTGTTCAGCGCCTAACGCCGGGCTCAGGACCGCGTGGAGGTCGGCCGGACGCAGAAACGGACGCTTCTCCATGATGCTCTTCACGATTGCCGCGTTGAAGCCGGGGACGGTTGCCAGTTGCTGCTCCATGGCAAGGTTGGGATCGAGGAGGCCGGGCGACTTGCCCACCTGTGCCTCTGTCGTCGTCGCAAGAGCCACAGCGCCGGCGAAGGCAGCGGCGCGGATCATCGTGGCGGTGGTCATGAGCACAATCTCCGTCAGAGGGTTTGGTGCGCGTTTCGGCCGGCGAGGCGGGCCGGATGCCGGAAGGTAAAGAGAAGTCCGATCAGACCGAGCTGAATCATGGTGCCTGGGGCGAGTGCAGGGGTAGCGCCTCCCATGGCTGCGGCAAAGAGCCCAACTCCGCCGAGCTCGGGAGTCCGCTCGAGCTCGAACTCCACATTCCCTCGATAGTGGTACCAGGTGCCAAGCGCGCCAGCCAGCACGAAGGCCGCCATCGTCAGCGAGAAGACTCGGAGCGAGATCAGCGTCGGCCTCGCGAGGGTCCAGATGGCCAGGAACACGGCGCTGACGAGAAGGACGATTGGCGTCCATTGCTTCCAGTCCTCGGTGTGCTCGAGGAGGAAGAGCTCGACCGTCATCCCGAGAACCCCGAACAGGAAGACGGCCATCAGCCCGCGACGGAGCGCGACGACGAGCGCGGAGTCCTGGGCTCCGGGGGGGATCGGTTGCACGGCCTGGAATATCGGCGGTGGTCACGACCGGCGGGAGCAGGGACGGCTAGTTCGACGCACGGAATGAGCGGCGCCGCCATATGGCGGCAGAAAAATGGTCTCATGAGGGCAAGAAGCGGCATCCGGAAGATGGGGATTCGGTTGTACCTTCCCGGCGGGGGGGCCCCCCCAGCTACCCTGCCGCGCAGACAGCTGCCCTCGACCCCACCTCCGCGACCCCGACAACCGCCGAGCCCAATGCGCACGCACCTCCTGTCCCTCGCCGCACTCGCGCTCTTCACCGCCGGGGTAGTCCCCGCCGGCGGACAGCCGCACCACGACGCGCGCTACCGGTGGGAGCGACTCTGCCAGATCCGGCGCGAGAAGTTCGACCGCATCCTCCCCGAGGCGATGCGCGAGAACCAGATCGACATGTGGATCGTGGCGATGAAGGAAGGACATTATGATCCGATGTGGGAGTCGTTAGGTCGCGGATACGTTGGGAGCATCGGCTATTACATCTTCACGGACCGCGGCGGCGACCGTATCGAGCGCGCCGCAATCGGCATTACGGACCACCACCGCGCGACCTGCGGCGCATACGACGTCGACTCGCCGAGCATCGACCTCGGCGAGTTCGTGAACACGCGGAACCCGAGGCGCATCGGCCTCAACATGTCCGAGGAAATGGGGATAGCCGACGGACTCACATACACGCTGCACGCGCACCTGGTCAAAGCCCTGGGACCGGAGCTTTCCCGACGCCTGGTCTCGGCCGAGAAGCTGGTTTCGGACTTCAGTTCGCGACGCGTGGCGTCCGAGATTGTGGCATTTGGCGACGCCGGAGAGATCGGGAGACAGATCGCTGAACGCGCCCTCTCAAATGAGGTCATCGTACCTGGCGTGACGACGCTGGCGGAGGTGGCGTGGTGGATCCAGGACCAGATGCTGAGCCGCGGATTGGGCACCTCGTTCGAGGTACCCAGCATCTACATCACGGGACCGGCCGGGATCGAGGCGACGTCCAACGACCGCATCATCCAGCGCGGGGACCTGATCATGATCGACTTCGGGATCGGCTACCTGAACATGTGGACCGACCAGAAGCGCATTGCGTACGTCCTCAAGTCCGGCGAAACGAAGCTGCCCGCCAGCTATCAGCGGGCCTTCGACCAGGCGATCAAGGTGCGCGACGTCATCCAGCGGACCGCCAAACCCGGCAAAACCGCGAAAGAGATGATGGACCAGGTCAATGCCGCCGTCATAACCGCAGGGTTCACGGCGATGCGCGGCTTCAATCAAGTACGCGAGGACAACACGACGGAGTTCATCATCGGCTGTCATTCCGTGGGCGATTGGGGGCACGGGATCGGTCCATCAATGGCGTTCTTCAATCCCCGGCGACTGACCTACGAGATGCGGCCGACCAACCTGTTCTCGATCGAGCTCTTCGCATACACGCCTATTCCGGAATGGGGAGGCAGGAAGCTGCGCATCCCGCTCGAGGACGACGCGATCGTGACGACGCGCGGCGTGGAATGGGTGTACCCAGTCATCCAGCGGATTCAGCTCGTGCGCTGACGTACGGGAGGACAGCGCCCGGACGGCGTCGGGGACTCCAGCAGGCCGGGTGACGGCCGATACTTGGGCTACCGATCTCCTATTGCCGGAGCAGATGCCCAATATCCTCGATATCCGCGACAGTTATCACTCGACGCTCGCGTTCGTTCCAACCCGGACGGAGTTCCCCGTGCTGCTCAACGGACGGGGGCTCATTGGTTGCGGCGCGGAGATTGGCGTCCAGCAGGGGGACTATTCGGCGACCATCCTGCGCTACTGGCGCGGGATGCACCTGATCTCGATCGATCCCTGGCATGAGGACCGACCGGAGAACTACGTCGACATCGCGAACGTTTCGCAGGCGCAGCACAACGCATTCTTCGAAACGACCAGGATGAAGTTGGCTCCGTTCGGCGATCGCAGCACGATCTGGCGCATGACATCGTTGGAGGGAGCCGCGCGGATTCCCGCGTCCTCGCTCGATTTCGTGTATATCGACGCGCGGCACGACTACGCGTCCGTGCTGGAGGATCTCGCCGCGTGGTTTCCCAAGGTGCGTCCGCGTGGCATCGTCGCCGGGCACGACTACATCGACGGCCATTTCGCGGCAGGTGAGTTTGGCGTGAAGCGCGCGGTCGACGAGTTCTGTGGCGCCCGGGAGTTGCGGGTCTACGCGACGCTGCTGGACGCGCCGTGGCTTACCTGGTTCGTGGAAGTCCCGCCGCCGGCGTGGGAGGCTGAGGTTCCGGACGCCTGAGACGGGAGGCAGAGACGGAGACGGGAGACGGGAGACGGAGCGAGTCTGCGTTGTGCGTGCGCACGCGCGAGGGTCGGCTTGCGCGGCGGCGGTCCAGGGAGGAAATAGGATCCGCATCTCCCCTCTTTCGTCTCCCGTCTCCCGTCTCCCGCATGGTTTCCCGTCGCGATTTCGTTAAGCGCGCCTCGGCCTCGCTGGCCGTTACCCCAGTCGCCGCGCTCGGCTTAGCTCCTCCGGTGACATCATTCGGGAGTCCCGAGATCTGGATCCAGCGCGCAGTGCGCCCGGTGGTGATCTCCGACTATTCCGGATGGGAGTTCAGGAATGGCGGCACGGAGAACGCGGTACAGCGCGCCTTCCGGCTGATCACCGAAGGGAAGGATGTGCTGGATGCGCTGATCGCCGGCGTGAACATCCCCGAGCTGGATCCTCTGGAAACCGGCATCGGCTACGGCGCCCTTCCCAATGCGGACGGAGTGGTCCAGCTGGACGCGTCGTGCATGCATGGCCCGAAGAAACGGGCCGGCGCGGTCGCGTGCATCGAAGGGGTACGCACGCCGTCGCTGGTGGCGCAGGCCGTCATGGACTACACCGACCATCACCTGATCAGCGGCGCCGGCGCGCAGGAGTTTGCGCGGGCGATGGGTTTCACGATCGAAGCCGACCTCAACACCGAGACGTCGCGTCGCCTGTGGCGCGAGTGGAAACGCCGGGTGGACCCGGGGCACTGGCTCGACCCCAAAGGCAAAGAGCGCCAGCCGAGGCCGAAGCACGAACGGGACCCGGGTGACGGCGCGTTCGCGACCAGTCCCCACCACGTGCCTAACGTCGACTTCGAATCGCGCGGGCTGGCCGCCGGCCGCTCCATGGTCCGCGACGGGCTGATCCGGGAGGACAGTTTCTGGGGCACGATCAACTGCGATGGTATCGGGCCGAACGGCGACATCTGCGGCGTGACCACGACGAGCGGACTTGCCTGGAAGATCCCGGGGCGCACAGGCGATTCGCCGATTCTCGGTGCTGGGCTCTACGTCGACAATGACGTGGGCGCCGCTGGCTCGACCGGGCGCGGAGAGGCCAACCTCTACAATCTGTCGTCATTTCTCATCGTCGAAGCGATGCGTCGCGGCATGTCACCCAAGGACGCCGGCATGGAGGCGCTCAAGCGCATCCGCGACAACACGATTGAGACACGGCTGCTGAATGCGAAGGGCAATCCCAACTTCAACATCCGCTTCTTCGTGTTGAACAAACGTGGCGAGTATGCCGGCGTTGCGATGTACCACGCCGGGGAAACGAAGTTCGCGGTATGCGCGGAGAACGGAGCGCAGGCGCTCGAACTGGAGCCGTTGCTTCCGGGAGGTCCGGAGGGGTAGGGATTGGGAATAGCGAATGGAGAATGGCATGACCACACATTCGCTCCGTGGTGAAGAACGGCCGCGTCTACGACGGGAAATACGCTCGCCGAGAAGTATCGTCCCGCCTAACGGCGTTTCGTCCAGACCGGCCTGGTCGGGAGCGCGTGGTGATCGATGACCACGCCCTCCTTCATCACCAGTTCGAGCTTGCGGATGTTCCGGATGTCGGCCGTCGGATCCGCGTTCAGTACCAGGATGTCCGCCGACTTCCCTGGTTCGACGGTCCCATACTGGTCAAGCGCCTTGCTGGCGATCGCGCCATTCTTCGTGCCGGCGGTCAGCGCCTGCAGTGGGGTCATCCCCAGCTCAACGAAACCTTCGATCGCGGCCAGCGTCCCCAGCCCCGGCTCCTGCCACTCCGGTTTGGGATCGCGACGGAATTCTGGAGCCAGGCCAAGGTAGTTGTCGGTAGCCGGCGCGGTGATGCAACCGGCGCGAATGAGCTTCTGCGCGTTGGCGCGGCGGATCGCCATGCCCTGGTCTCCGCGGTCGCGCCGCTGTTCTGCGTCGGTGCGCCGGCGCGCATGGATGCCTTGCGCCCGCGCGCTGTCCGCGCGCGCGATGCGTGCGGAGTCCTCGCGTGCGCGGCGGCGTGAATAGTCCAACCACGGCTTCCCCGTCATCGTGTTCGACAGCATACCGCACACGACGTTCCGTTCGACAAACAGCTTCACGAGCTCATCCGACATCGGCACGTCGAGGACTTCGGGATGCTGCACCAGATCCACGCCCGCGAGCAGCGAGATGCGCAGGCCCTCGGGCGTCGTCGAATGCGTTTCGGCCACGAGTCCGCGACGGTGAACCGCCTCCACGATCACCTGTTGCGCGCGTTCCGAGAACCCGATGAACACGGGAAAGCCGAAGTGCGACGTGCCGCCAAACTTGAGGAAGTCGACACCCGTATCGAGGTACCGATTGATCGCCGCACGGAGCGAGTCGGGCTCCATGTTCACCAGTTCCTCGCCCCCACCCCGGGTGATCGCGTCGTTCATCTGCTCCTGCAGCAGGCCCAGATTCTCCGGCGGGCGGCCGGTGAACGAGAAGGACCAGGGTCCTCCCCAGCCCACGATGTTCCCGGCGAACAGCAGGCGGGGCCCGGGTACATCGCCACGGGTGATCATGTCGCGCGCGGCCTTGAGCGGCGCGATCATGCCATACGAATCGCGAATCGTGGTCACCCCAACTTTCAGATGCAGTTGGGCCGCCTCGAGGACCACGTCGGTGAAACGATCCTCGTACCGCGCGAAGTTCTCGAGGCCGCTGTAGATCGAGACGTGCACGTTGGCGTCAACGAACCCCGGGGTGACGTACTTCCCCACTGCCTGGATCACACGCGCGCCGCGGGGCACTGGGACACTGGCCCGCTGGCCCGTGGCCGCGATGCGCCGACCGCGTATCACAACGATGGCATCGGCTAAGGGCGGCCCCCCATTTCCGTCAATCAGCGTGGCGCCCACGATCGCGATCACGGAATCGGCACGTTGTGGGGCGGCCGATGGAACGGACGGATGCACGGACCCAGGGACGCTGGGACCAAGCCCCAGGAGAACACAGAGAGTGACGAAGGTGGAATGCGCGCGCATGTCGGGGTGGCGGAGAGCGGCGAAGATGGGCGCACGGGTGCGCGGCGGACAGGGCTACTTGACAGCGTCCGCGCTGCGACCGCAAATGACGAGGCCGCTCCACCCTTCCCCCGCACCAGCCGTGACGCTCCCGCCGGACATCACCGCCACCCTTGCCGACGTCTCGCTCGACGCACCCTGGTCGCTGATCGAACGCTTCACGACCCTCAAGCGCGAGCACCCCACCGACGTCGCCACCGCCGCCGAGGAGATCGTCGCCAGACTCCAGGCCCACGGTGTCCCGGTCGACGTCCACCGGCCGACGCTGTTCCTGAGCATTCCCGGCCAGGCGTCGGTCAGCGCGAATGGCCTAACGCTTCGCGCCAAACCGATGGCCATGAGCGCGGCCCATCCCGATGGCGTCACCGCGCCGCTCGTCTACGTGCCTGCTCGTTATGCACGCAACGCCGACGAGATGTTCACCAGGGGGTTCGTGAACGAGATTCCCATGGACCTGCGCGGCAGGATCGTGGTCAGCGAAGGGTTTGGCATGCCGGGCAAGGTGTCGTACTTCGAGCAGCGCGGGGCCATCGGCATGATCGCGGTCAATCCCGGCAAAAACGCGCACTGGGGGATCTGCACCACCGTGTGGGGAACGCCCGATCTTCGCGATCTCCCGCGGAAGCCGAAAATGGCGGTCGTCGCGGTGAACAATCCGGACGGCCGCCTCCTCATCGAGCAGGCGAAGGCCGGGGGCGACGTCACGCTGCGTGCGGCCGTGACGGAAGGATGGTTCGAGTCGCCCGTTCCCGTGGTCACGATCCCAGGCACCGACGAACCCGAGACGTTTGTCCTCCTGCACGGGCACTACGATTCGTGGGATTTCGGCATTGGCGACAACGCGGTCGGCGATGCCACCATGCTGGAGATTGCCCGCGTCCTCTGGAAGAATCGCGACAAGCTCAAGCGTTCGGTGCGGATCGCGTGGTGGCCCGGCCATTCCACCGGGCGCTACGCCGGAAGCACCTGGTTCGCCGACCACTTCGCGATCGACCTGTACGAACACTGCATCGCACAGGTCAATTGTGACTCGCCCGGCTGCCGTTGGGCCACCGAATACATCGACGTCTCGCTGATGGACGAGACGGAGGCCTGGTGTGCGCGCGTGATCGAGGCCATTGCCGGCAAGGAGCTCAAGGGCGAGCGTCCACACCAGGCTGGCGACTACTCGTTCAACAACATCGGGATCTCGTCGTTCTTCATGCTGCTCTCGACGATGCCCCACGAGTTGCGCGAACGGTTGGGGTACTACGCCGTGGGTGGATGCGGGGCCAACATCGAATGGCACACCGAGGAGGATCTCATGCACATCGCCGACCGCGACATCCTCTTCACCGACATCAGGATCTACCTCGCGGCCGTGATGGGTGTAGCCAACGAAACGGTGGCGCCCTTCGACTTCCGCCGGACGCTGGCGACGTTTCGCGCAACGCTCACCATGTACGAGGAGTGCGTCGCCGGACTCTTCACGTTCTCGGCGGCTCGCGCCGCGATCGCCGCGCTCGACGAGACGCTGGAACAGTTCGCGCTGCACGCGCGCAAGGTGGCCGGGCTGCCGATCCGCGATCCCCGGACGCGTCACACGAATCAGGCGCTGCGACGGCTGGCCCGATTGCTCGTTCCGGTCAACTATACTCGCGGCCCGGAGTTTTTCCACGATCCCGCCGAGACTACACCGGCGCTGCCGGACCTGGCCGCGGCGCTGAATGCCGCCACGATGCCACGGGAGGAGCTGGGCTTCCTGGTCACGCACCTCACGCGGGGCCAGAACCGGCTCGTCGCCGCGCTGCGCGACGCTCGGCGTGTCGTTTCACAGGCGATGGAGTAGTCGCGGGTGACGCGGGTCAGGCTCTCCAGGCTCGTCGCGTTCACGCTTCTCGCCGGCTGCGGCAGTGGTGGCGAAACGGCCGGCGCGGGAGGCGGTACCCTGCGCATCCCGCTGATCAATGACCCCATCCTCAACCCGGTCATCGCGCCCGACATCGGTTCGGTGATGGTGAACAAAGTCATCTTCCCGGGACTCGTTCGGCCCGACGAACAGCTGCGTCCCTCTCCCGACCTGGCCGCGTCATGGTCGTCGTCGGACGACGGCCGTGCGTGGACCTTTCAGCTGCGACCGGGCGTCAGGTGGCACGACGGCGTACCCTTCACCGCGAGCGACGTCAAGTTCACGTTCGATCAGATCCTCGACCTCTCGTCTGGCTCGCGGCTTCGCTCGGACTTCGCGGCGATCGATGGCGTCGACGTGGTCGACTCGCTGACGGTTCGCTTCCGTCTCAAGACGCCGTTCGCCCCGCTGCTCACCCTGCTCGGCTACAACGCGGGGATTCTCCCAGAGCACGTGCTCCGAGGCATCAGGCTCACTGACGCGACGACATTCAACCGCGTCGCACCGGTGGGGACCGGACCATTCAAGGTCGAGCGTGTACAGCCGGGGGCCAACGTCACCCTCGTCCGGAATTCCTCATACTACGGTTCGATGCCAGCGATCGAGCGCGTGGTCTTCAAGATCGTTCCCGACATCAACGCCCAGGTCGCACAGCTGCGCGCCGGCGAGCTGGATTTCATCACGATCGAGCCCGCGAATCTCGGGAGCGTCAAGGACGCGAAAGGCGTGATGGTCACGCACGTTCCGGTGGTGCAGCACTCGTATGTGGGATTCAATACCACGTCTCCGTTGTTCGCCAGTGCCCTCGTCAGGCGCGCGCTGGTTCATGCGGTCAACCGTGAGGCCATCGTGTCGGGAGTGCTCAAGGGCTTTGCCGACGTACCGCGCGGGACGATTCCCGTGGTGTTGCGCGACTACTTCGATTCGACGCTCACGCCCCTCCCCTACTCGCCCGACTCGGCGCGGGCGCTCCTCACGCGCGCGGGATGGACGCCCGGGGAAGACGGCACCCTGCGCAACGCGCGCGGGGCACAGTTTGCCTTCGAGCTGCTGGTGGACATGGGCAATCCCACGCGTGAACAGTCCGCACTCGCCGTGCAGCAGGACCTGCACGCGGTCGGGATCGACGTTACGCTTCGCACCATGGAGTTTGCAGCGATGGTCCGCGATCGCGTTCTCCCCGGGAACTACGAGGCGAACCTGATCTGGTGGACGACACCCCCGGATCCCGACCAGTTCGCGTTCTATTCAACGGGCCAGGACAACAATCACGTGCGCTGGAGCAACCGGACGGCCGACTCGCTCCTCGCGTTAGGCCGCACGACGATCGATCCCGGCCGACGGCGGGAGATCTACTATGCGTTCCAGCGTCTCGAGCGCGACGATCCGCCGGTCCTGGTGCTGTTCTACCCGCGCGAGATCCAGGCCGTGTCGTCGCGATTGCAGGGCGTCCCGGCACTCGGGATCCGGGACGCGCTGCGGCACAGCGAGCGCTTTCGCCTGCACTGACGGAAGGTCGTGACCGCGTTCGTCCTGCGACGACTGGGGCACGGGCTCCTGGTGCTGCTCGTGGTCAGCGTCGCGACCTTCGCCATCATGCACGCGGCCCCGGGCGGACCCTCGTTGCTGGCCGACCCCAAACTGACAACTGCAGAGCGCGCGGTGATCGAGCAGCGGCTGGGACTCGATCAACCGGTGTCGGTGCAATACGGCCGATGGCTGGCGCGCTCGGTGCGGGGGGATCTCGGCAACTCCTTCCTCTACCAGACCTCCAACGCCTCGACCATCGCCGCTCGAATCCCCAACACGCTGGTGCTGGCCGGGACGGCCCTCGCACTATCGGTTCTCATTGCGATCCCGCTCGGGGTGCTCGGCGCCTCGCGCCCCGGCAGCCGTCTCGATCGCGTGGCGACCGCCGGGAGCTTCACGCTCATGGCCGTTCCCGCGTTCTGGTTAGGCATCGTCCTGATTCTCGTCTTCAGCGTCCTCTCCCGACTGCTGCCGGCCGGAGGCGTGATCACGGAAGGCGGTGGCGGCGGGCTGGCTGATCGCGTGCGGCATCTCATCATGCCGGCGATCGTGCTGGCGGCGGCAGGGACGGCCGAGCTGCTGCGCTACACACGTTCGGCCACGCGCACGGCGCTCGCCGAGCCATTCCTGCGCGCCGCCCGAGCACGCGGACTGCCACCGCGGCTTGTGGTCTGGCGTCACGCGGCGCGCAACGCACTCCTGACCGTGACCAGTGTGCTCGGACTGCAGTTACCGCGCCTCGTGGGCGGAGCAGCGATCACCGAGACAGTCTTCTCGTGGCCCGGCATGGGACGACTCGGCGTCGAGGCCGCGCTGGCCAGGGACTACCCGCTGGTGATGGCGGTGACCCTCGTCGTATCGATGGGCGTTGTCGCGGCGAGCCTGATCGTGGATGTCGTACAGATGCTGATCGACCCGCGGGTGCGCGCATCGTGAGCGCAGCAGCATCGGCCGGGGCACTGTGGGACGCGATCGGCGGTGATCGACGCGCCCGCATCGCCCTCGGCATCCTCGTGCTGCTCATCGGCATCACGCTCCTGGGGCCCGTCGTCTACCGGGTGAGTCCCAACACGCTGGATCTGGCCAGTGCCGGCACTGGCCCGGGCGCCGGCCATCCGTTAGGCGCTGACGAATCCGGCCGCGACGTGCTGAGTCGACTCCTCGCCGGAGGGCGCGTGTCGCTCGCAGTCGGACTGCTCTCGATGGTGCTCTCGATCGGCGTGGGCGCGATCATGGGAGCGGCGGCGGGATATCGTGGCGGGTGGCTCGACCATGCCCTCATGCGGTTCACCGACGCTGCCCTCGCCATCCCCACACTGTTCGTCGTGCTCACGGTGATGACGTTCATGGAACCGTCGGTGCTCACGCTTGTGGTGGCGATCGGCGCCACGTCGTGGATGGGCGCGGCACGCGTCGTACGGGGTGAGTTGCAGGTGCTGCGCGTGCAGCCATACGTCGAGGCCGCCCGCGCATTGGGCAATCATGCCATCCCCATCGTCGCGCGCCATCTGCTTCCGCATCTCGTGCCCACGATTCTCGTCGCCTCGACGTTCGGCGTGGGGACGGCCATTCTCATGGAGTCGGCGCTCTCGTTTCTCGGGCTGGGCGTGCAGCCCCCAGCCGCCTCGTGGGGCAACATGCTGAGCGGCGCGCAGACATACCTGTTTTCGTTTCCGTGGCTCGCGATCTACCCCGGCCTCATGATCCTCCTCACCGTGGTCTCCGTCAACCTGCTGGGCGACGCGCTCCGTGACGCCTTGCAGGCCAGCGACGCGCATTGACCGCCGCATAACGACTGCCCCTCATGACCCTCGCCCGCCTGGCCCGTCCGTCTCGTCTCGCTCGTCTGTTGTTCATCGCGCCCGTCGTACTCGGCGCACAGAGCGCCCCGCCGTTCGTACTCGAGGAGGCGACGATCGGCGACATCCACGGCGCGATGCGCGCCGGCACGCTCACCTGCCGGCAGTTGGTCTCGGCGTACCTGCGACGCATCGATGCCTACGACAAGAACGGACCGAGCATCAACTCGCTCATCGTCGTCCATCCTCGCGCGCTCGCCACTGCCGATTCGCTCGACCGGCGCTACGCGCGAGAGGGGTTCATTGGCCCGCTGCACTGCATCCCCGTGATCGTGAAGGACAACTTCGAGACCTACGACCTGGCCACGACCGCTGGTTCGTTGTCTCTCAAGGACTGGCAGCCGGCACGCGATGCCTTTCTGGTCAAGCAGGTGCGCACCGCGGGGGCGCTGGTCCTCGCCAAGTCCAACATGGCCGAGTGGGCGTTCACGCCGTACGAGACGGTGGGGTCGGCGCTCCCGGGCTACACGCACAATCCGTATGCGACCGATCGGGTCACGGCCGGTTCGAGCGGCGGTACGGCCGCCGCCGTTGCTGCCAACTTCGGCGCGGTAGGACTCGGGACGGACACCGGCAACTCGATTCGCGGTCCCTCCGCGCACCAGGCGCTCGTCGGCATGCGATCGACGATGGGGCTGACGAGTCGCGGAGGCGTGATCCCCCTCTCCGAGTCCGCCGACATCGCGGGACCCATGACGCGCACGGTGGCCGACAATGCCGCGGTCTTCCAGGTCGTCGTCGGTGAAGATCCCGACGACCCCGTCACCGCCGCCAGCCGAGGCCGGCCCATACCTCGTTATGCAGATTCGCTCTCGCGCACCGGACTGCGCGGCGCACGCATCGGCGTCCTTCGCGTCGCATATGAAACGCCGACACTCGATGCGGAGGTCGCCAGCGTCTTCGTCAGGGCCCTGCGCGACCTTCGCGAGCTGGGCGCTACGGTCATCGATACCGTCATCGTCCCGCGACTCGACTCGATTCGCCGGCTGCAGACCGGAGGCGGCTGTTTGCCCTTCAAGTTCGACCTCGAGCGCTATTTCGCTGGCGTCGCGAGCTCCAGTCCGCCGGTGCGCACCGTCGACGACATCATCCGCTCAGGACGCTTTCACCCGAGCGTCCAGCGCAGGCTCGAGCAGGCGCGCGACATCGCCGAATCGCCGGCACAAAGCGCCGGATGCAGGGCGCGCGAAACGTATCGTGTGGCGTTGCGCGTCGCGGTCCGTCAGGTGATGGATGAGCAGCGGCTCGACGCCCTCGCGTACCCCACGTGGAGCAATCCTCCGCGACTCATCGGCGATCTCAACACGCCGCACGGTGACAACTCGCAGGTCTTTTCTCCCGCCACCGGATTCCCGGCGATCACAGTGCCGATGGGGTACACTCGCGGAGTGCTTCCGGCGGGACTGCAGTTGCTCGGCCGGCCCTGGACCGAAGGCACGTTGTACCGACTGGCCTTCGCGTACGAGCAAGGCACGCGTCATCGGCATGCCCCCGCATCGGTGCCGCCGCTGCGCCCGTGAGCACGCCACGGGGACATATTTCCCCTATGCCGCTCGTTCCCCTGTACGGCCATGAACCGCTTCGCACCCGCCTGCTGCACAGTCTCGCGCGCGGCACGTTGCCTCAAAGCCTTCTTCTTCATGGCGATGCGGGCGTCGGCAAGCAGCGCCTCGCGCTCTGGCTGGCCGCTGCGCTCGTGTGTGAGCGCACGGCACGTCCGTGTGGCGAATGCCGTCACTGCCGGATGGCCGGAGAGCTGACGCACCCTGATGTGTGGTGGGTTTTCCCGCGCCCTCGGCTCAAGGATTCCGACCCATCGCTGGATGAGGTGAAATCGGATCTGATCAGCGCCGGCCTCGAGCGCGCCAGATCGTCAGGACTGTACGCACCGCCTTCAGGCAGCGACGGTATCTTCGTCCCCATGATCCGCATGGTCGTGCGGGCGGCGAGCGTCACGCCGGCGCTGGCCCGTCGCAAGGTCGTGATCGTGGGCGACGCGGAACGCATGGTGTCACAGGAAGGCTCGGATCAGGCAGCAAACGCCTTCCTCAAGCTCCTCGAGGAGCCTCCTGCCAACACCTTTCTCATCCTGACGTCGAGCACCCCGGGTGCGCTGCTCCCGACCATCAGGTCTCGCGTCGTCGCCGTGCGAGTCGCGCCGCTCGCGAACACCGAGGTGGCACGGTGGCTTTCCGATGCGTCCGTCAGCAAGGTGCTCGACGAAGACTCCCTCCCGGCGGAACGCGAGAAACGCCTGGCGCTCGCGGCGGGCGCTCCGGGCCGGCTCCTGGACGCGCAGCATTCTGCCTCGGCCCTTAACGCCGCGCGTCGTTTCCTCGACATCGCAGAAGCCAGCGACGGCGAACGCGCCGCACACCTGGCGCTCTCGCAGGGGGTTGCCGGTGCGCGTGGTCGTTTCTCCGACGTCCTCGACGCCATTGAGACCGAGCTGCGGTCGCGAATGCGAGACGCGGTAACCCGGGGAGACGGCGACCGGGCGCGAGGCGCCGCCATGGCCGTGGAGCAGATCGAGGATGCCAAGGCCGCCGCCCAGCAGAACGTGAATCCCCAGCTCCTCGCCTCGTCGATCCTCGTCAGACTCACCGAAGCGCTCTCCGACCGAGGCTAGCTCACTGCGGGTCGGTGGTAGGGTCTCCCGTCTCCCGTCTCAGAATCCGGTCACTTCGCCCGAAGACCTGGGGTTAGCCACAGGGCACATCGTCCGACCCCGTTCCTAGACTTGACCCGTGCCGAGAAGCTGGGGTCCGTCAAAAGGGGAGCAGTCCATGCGGCTGGGTGTAGCACGCGAAAGACACACGCGGGTCGAAATGCCGGATCAACGGGAGTTGGTCCTGGTTCGCTATCCGTGGCGCGGGCAGGGCAATTCCGGCGAGGCCTGCCAGCTGATCGAAGGCTTTTTGAGACCAAAGACCACAAGGCCGGCGGCTGCCAAGCGTCGGGTCACCAGATACTCAAAGGCCAGGATGACTCGGCTAACTCACGTGGACGAAGGCGGCAAGGCACAGATGGTAGACGTCACTGGGAAGCGGGTCACGAGCCGCAGTGCCAAGGCGTCGGGAACCATCATGATGAGCTCCGAGACCCTCGAGGCGATCCGCGGGAACTCGATCGCGAAGGGCGACGTCCTGGGCATCGCGCGTGTGGCAGGCATCATGGCAGCCAAGAAGACGGCGGAGCTCATCCCGCTCTGTCATCAGATTCCTCTAACCAACATCCAGATCGATTTTGAGCTGGACCGGTCCTTGCCCGGTATCAGGGTAGTAGCCGAAGTGTCCACTGAGGCACAAACCGGAGTGGAGATGGAAGCGATAACTGCCGTAAGTGTGAGCTTGATCACACTTTACGATATGGCGAAGGGAGTGGATAAGGCCATGGTCATGGGCCAGATTTCGCTCCTCGAAAAGCGCGGCGGCAAGAGTGGGGATTGGGTGAGGGCTGGGAGTCGAGAGCTTGCCGCCGAGTAGGTCACACAGGGGTCGAGAGCCGGACGACGGCGCCGACCCCTTTGCTGATAGAGGTGTTGAATGAAAGATCTTCGTGGGACATACGTGCGTCGCGGCGACGTGGACCGCCGGAATAGACGGGTGAGAGGTGGGATCATGGCGGTGCTGGTTATCGCTGCGTCCGTTCTGGCCGGCCGGAGCTGGACGCCGACCGAGGCGGGTGCTGCCGCGATCAGGGGTCCCGGTGCGGACGAAGCAGAAGTGACTGCCCTGACGGGTCAGCTCGAGGCGGCTCGTGGTGAGCTTCGCATCGCTACGGCACACCTGGAACGCTGGAACCGCATTTTCGAGTACGCCCGGGAGTACAAGATTGCCTCCGACCTCTCCGCCGCGATCTACGATGCGGCGATCAACGAGCGGATCGACCCGGAGCTCGCGTTCCCGCTGGTTCGGCTGGAGAGTCAGTTCAACGAGCGAGCCACCTCACCGGTGGGCGCCACCGGTCTGACACAGCTGATGCTGGCGACGGCTCGCGACTACGACCAGACGATTACCAGGGAAAGTCTGTATGACCGCGAGACGAATCTCCGAATCGGCTTCCGCTATCTGCGCCGCATGATCAAGTGGCAGCGGGGAGATATCCAGATGGCGCTCCTCGCCTACAATCGGGGACCAGCAGCCGTGATCGCGGCCAAGGAGCTCGATCTGGACGCTTCAAATGGGTACGACCGGGTGGTGCTGAAAGGCTACCGGGGTCGCGGGGTGCTGGATTGAGTCCCGGGATTGGGGATTCGGGAACACCATTGGTCGCACCCCTGTGATGGGCAGAGCGCTGGACCTTGGCGTTCGCGATCGAGAACCGGCCGCTACCGAGGGGCCGGTTTCTTTTTGGCTGGCGTGGTCCTGACCTCGCCCGACCCGTTGGCCGTCGTGGTGGAGGCTCGCTTTGCCGCGGGGCGTGAACGGCCTCGCCCAGCCCGCACAATGATCGTCTGTCCCGGATACACAACCGTGCGCTTGAGTCCGTTGACCCGCTTCAGCGATGCCACGCTCGTACGATAGCGCTTGGCAATGAGGCCCAGCGACTCGCCTCTTCGTACCACGTGCACGACCCGTCCCCCGCCGCTCGACGTCCCGTAGCGCTCGATCCTTGGATCGGGCACGTCGCGCGCACCGACGATCACGTGGTTCGCAGGGACGAGGACTTCCTTGCCGACGGCCAGCTTGCGCGATGTGGACAGGCCCGGGTTGTACCAGGCGAGCTGGCGCGTATCGAGACCATTCGCCCGCGCGATCGACGACAACGTCTGGCCCTTCTTGCTCCGAACCCGCGCGAACGACACCCGCTCGTCTGGAGCAATCGCCAGGAACAGCGAGTCGAACGCCGATGCCTTCCCCGACGGGACGCGCACAAAGGCGTTGAAGCGCGGCGGTGTAGCGCCTCGGAGGAAGTGCGGGTTGAGGTCCCGGATCTCGTCGACCGTGGATTGCGATGCACGGGCGACCATGCCTAACGAGGTCAGCTCCGGCACACGCACCGAATCGTAGGTGAAGCCCTCCACCGAATCGGCGATCGACAAGCCGTAGCGGCCTGGTGTCTTGCCAATGAGGGCCGCCGCGATCAGCTGCGGAACATAGTTGCGCGTCTCCGACCGCAGGTACGACTGCTCGGCGAGTGTGAAGAACTTGTCGTCACCTTCGCTCTCCCGCAGCTCGTCCTGGAACCTGGCGAGGCCCCGCGAAACGCGACCCGGGCCGCCGTTATACGCCGCGGCGGCGAGGTAGTACGACCCGAACTGGTTGTGCAGGATATTGAGAAATTTCGCCGCGGCGTCGGTGGCCCGGATCGGATCGCGGCGCTCATCCACCCAGTGGTCCACACGCAGCCCGACACCGCGTGCCGTGGAGCTCATGAACTGCCACATGCCGACGGCGGCGGCCCGTGAATAGGCATGAGGATCGTACCCGCTTTCCACGAGCCCCAGGTAGTACATGTCTTCGGGAATGCCGCGGGCGCGGAACTTCTCGCGGATCATGGGCTCGTACCGCTTGCCGCGCTGGAGCCGCGACTGGATGCGCTCCTTCGCGGGACCGGTGAACAGGCTGACATAGTGCGACACGCGATCGTGCGTCGCGTATGACATGACATCGATGTCCCAGCTCGGCTCCTCTTCTTCCTCGGTGCTGGACGCGGAATCGGCGGTGGACTCGGCGGGTTTAGGGGCGAAGAGCAGTGAATCGTTGAGGCCGATCGACATGGCCGCCGCGGCGATGGCCTCGCGAGTCCGTACGTCGAGCGACTCGGGAAGCGTCACGGCGGGTACCCGAGCGGACGACGTTCCTGATGATGGCGCCTGATCGGCCGGCGCCCTGTCGGATACCGCCGACGGTGGCGGCGCGTCTTGGGGAAGAGGTTGCCCCGCGGGGGGCAGAGGCCGCATCGCGGGCGCGCAGGAAACCAGCGCGATGGCGAGTGCAAGGTGTCGCGGTCGTACGGCGCGCGATGGCATGAGCGGCTGACTCCTCCAGCGTGTTCGCCTCGTCTACCCCGGAATCTGTGTCCCGGTGCCGGGTTTTGGAACCTCGTGCAAACCCGACCCTGCCTTACGAGTGTGGCGCTGCCCGAAGCCTCGTACTAGCGCGTGGCGATCGCGTTACCAAGCACGCGGTTGGTGGCCTGCAGCGTGGCGATGACCGCGGCCCGCAGCTGGTCCTCTTCCGACAGATGACATCCGAGCAGCCGTCGCTGTCCGTCACTCGTGGTGGCGAGCACACTCACCATCACGATGTTTGCGTCGAATGCGCGCATCGTCTTGACCCCAATCAGCTCGAGCGTCGCGACGCCCCGAACAAACGTCTCGATCGCGCGCAACGTCGCCTCCGCGGCGACGCGCAGGTCGCCAAGCGCCGAGGCCACGCCGTCGGCTCGCCCGACCACGCTATCTCCGGCAACCCACTCCAACTCCACTTCCGCAGAACAGCGGGCGTTGGGCGTCCGTTCGAAGTGAAAGTTGGTGAATCGCAGCCGACTCCGACGTGGCTCATCCACTCCGGAGGGAGCTGGGATGGCCGCGTTGAGGTCGCGGGCACTGTCGTCGGCTGGAAGTTCGGCCATTCGGAGGCTGTGAAGTGACCCTCCCCTGCGGAGGGAGAGCATCCGTATCACACACGACTGAGACGTGACGAGGCAACCAGAGCGCCTCCATGCACGATCGGGGCTGTCGCCCAGCGGCTTTCGCGGATGCGACCCCTTTCACTGATCCTCCTCACAGTTTTCCTGGCCTTGGGCGGCCCCAGGAAGCTGGAACAGCTCATCTCGGACCGCGAAGCCCTGGTGCCAGGTGCGGTGATCGGGTCTATGCCCCGGGGACCTGTCCGCCGCGGCGTTGAAGATCGCGGGCCACGGTTTCGAGCGGCCAGAGTTCAACGACGAGATTCCCGTCACTGCGTGATGGCGCACGCACTGATGATCCAGCCGCCGTCCAACAAGCGCGTCACCGCATGGCGCACGATGCGCGATGTCCCGGTAGGGCCGGACATCTCAAACTGTCCCATCCATGCGCTCGACGTTTCGATGGCGAACTCCACGTCGTGCAATCGATCCAGTCCGGCGAAGGGCGCACACACATCGAACCACGACCGTCCCAACACCTCTTCGGCTGAATCGAGGCCGTGCAACCGCGCGAAGGCCAGGTTCGCCACGGTGAAACGTCGCGCGTCATCGACGACGGCGATGCCCTCGGTGGACGCATGAAGGGCGGAGGACAGCCGTCGCAGCTTGAACTCGCGCTCGCGCTGCCCGGTCACATCGCGAGCGATGGCGACGAAATGCGTTACCTCCTCGGCGTCGTTGCGCACGACCGTGAACGCCACGGAGATCCAGAACCGCTCACCGCTGTGTCGACCGCGCACACGTTCGTATGAGGTGTCCAGCCCCATTTCGCAGCTCGCATCCAGATCCCGAAGCGCACCGATGGTGGGATGCGCGCGTTGCAGTTGCTGCAATGTTGCTCCCTGGACCGCGGCCCGGGGGAGCTCGATCATGCGAAGAAACCCGTCGTTGATCCACTCGACGTGGCGGTCGGCGCTGATCAGGATCATGCCGTCGTCGGACCCCTCGATGGCACTGACCAGTTGATCGTTGCGCGGTCGCGCTCCACGCGCGCCGGTCTCCGCTACGACGTCGTCACGGGCGGTGAGCAGGAGCTCGCGAACGATGGCCTGGGCCCAGTTCTCGGACCTGACCCAGTCCTCGCCCAGCCAGAGCTCGCCCGGTGGTCTCGTTAGGGTAAGCTTTCCCAGCCGGCCGCCCTTTCCCTCGCGAAGCTCGATGGTCAGCTCGCGACCGCGCAGACCCTGGTGCCCGATGCTGGTGACGTCGACCAGTTCGTCGCTCGACGGATCGCCATACAGCGACAGGCGGAGCGCCGATGCGCGTGAGGCATCGAGCACCAGCCGTAGCAGGCGTGCGATGTGACGCGACGTGCCGCCATCAGCGGCGACGGTCCGCGCGATATCGGAGGCCAGCGCGTGCCGCGCGGATGACAGGGGGGAAACGATGTCGGTCATGAAAAGAAGCCAACGCTCCTTCCGTGGAGCGCGGCCTCTGTTCAGTATCGGGTCGTTCGGTGATGCGCTTGACGTACCAGGTCGTTAGGTCAGCTTAACGTTCGGGGCAACGGCCGCGCGATGATGAGCGGTGACTCATGGCTGGGCGAGGAGAGACGGAGAACGGAACACGCTCCCTGCTCCCTAGCCTCCGCCGGTGGTCCCCCTGAGGCGATAGACCGTGCCGCTCTGGTCGTCCGAGATCAGCAGGGACCCGTCGCCGCCCATCGCAACGTCGACCGGACGACCCCAGACGGTACCTCCCGTGGTCAGCCAGCCGCTGACCAGATCGATCTGGCCTAACGGGCCCTGGGTGGCGGCATCCCAGGTGAAATGTATGAGCTTGTAGCCCGTTTTGGTCGATCGATTCCACGAGCCTTGTAACGCAATCACCACACCATTCGTGTAGGCGGCGGGAAACGCCGTTGGCTGCAGGAACAGCAGCCCCAGTGGCGCCGAATGCGCCTGGATACCCTTGGCAATCCGCTGTTTCATTGCGCAGTTCACGCCGGACGTCCGGAGGTCATAGTCCACGTCGAACGGCATGTCATCCATCCCGACCGGCGTGTCCGGGTTGGGGTTGCAGAAGGGCCAGCCGTAATCACGGCCTGCGTGCACGCTGGTGAATTCCTCCGGAGGGGGTCATCCGCCAGCGGCGATTGCCGACCCGCGGGACCGGCGGGAGTGACCGGGACTGCGCAACGTGCCATTGGCGCTCGGGGTTCGCGCGCGTTAGGCAGGTGGGGGAATGACCCGGCCGGGGCTCGAACCCGGGACCTACGGATTAAAAGGTCAGTCCGGTAACAACGAGTCTGGTGGAGTTTCACAGGGGAAACGAGAGAATCGCAAGGTCGATAGAGGGGCAAAACGAGTCATTTGGCGGCCTCGCGCGGATTCGAGTCGCACAGGTTTCCGCACAGGGCAAATAGGGCGAGCCCAGTCGGGCTCCGAGGCGCGCGGCCGGGTTCCTGAGAGCCTCCCGAGCCACGTGGGCGCAGACCGGCAACGGGCTGTCGCGGGGTCAGCATCCGGTTGGGACTTTGAGCCCAGCCGGGTGCGCCCCAATAAAAGGCTCTCCGGGGGGCAGCGGGGGGCAGCGCCCCCCGCGCTGTCGCCGTTAGGCGGCAGCACCCTTGGAAAGAACACCAGTAACGTTTCCCCTCCCACGTCTCCGTCGCCGTCAACGCGAAGGCCACGAGACGTGGCCTTCATGCTCCTTGATGGGTTGCGTGACTTCGCGAGGCCTCGTGTGGCGAAGTGT
>JBQTIW010000123.1:0-5799 GCA_052387735.1 Gemmatimonadaceae bacterium | reverse complement strand
AGTTTCGTGGCCGACGTCCGGCGCGCCATCGCCGAGCACGTATCGTTTCCACCGGGCTACTTTGTGGAGTACAGCGGACAGTACGAGAGTCAGGCCAGGGCGACGCGTCGGCTTGCGATCATCGTACCGGTAGCGCTGCTGCTGATGGTTGGACTCCTGTACGCGAGCTTCGGAACGGCACGTCACGCACTCCTCGTCATGCTCAACGTGCCGTTTGCGCTGATCGGTGGTATTGCGGCACTCTGGCTGCGCGGACTGTATCTCAGCCTCAGCGCCTCGGTGGGGTTCATCGCGCTCTTCGGAGTGGCCGTGCTCAACGGCGTGGTACTCATCACCTACATCAATCAACTGCGCGCGTCCGGCCAGTCACTCGATGAGTCGGTGCGGGCTGGCGCCCTGGTCCGTTTTCGGCCGGTGCTCATGACCGCGCTCGTCGCCAGCGTCGGGTTCATTCCGATGGCGATTTCGACCAGCGCGGGCGCGGAGGTGCAGCGACCGCTGGCTACCGTAGTCATCGGTGGACTCGTGTCGTCCACGCTCCTCACCTTGTTGGTGCTGCCCACGATCTACGCCTGGCTGGAGAGAGCACACTTGCACCGCTCGACGGCGGCGGCACAGGCGGAGCGTATGCAAAGCGTGTAGGGGTGCGTTCGAGGGTCGCTCCACCCACAGACGTCAGTCCTCTCGCAACGCCAGCAACGGATCCGCCGACGTCGCGCGCCTCGCCGGCAGGTAGCTCGCGACCAGCACCACCGCCCCGTGTACGACGGCAACCGCAGCGAATGTCATCGGATCACGTGGTTCGATACCGAAGAGCAGCGTCCGAAGGAGCGACGTTGCACTCGCCGCACCGGCCAACCCCACGACGATCCCCATCGTGGCGAGGATCAATCCACTGCGCAGCACCATCCGTCGCAGCGTGGCCGGCGACGCGCCCAGGGCCAGCCGAACACCAAACTCGTGAAAGCGCCGCGTCACGTTGAGGGACATCAGGCAGCAAATGACTCACCCAAGCGAACCACGGACGCCAGGCTTGGAGTGTCGCGTCTTTGGCCACGTCTGCGCACGCTGCGTTGCAAGGCTCGCAATCGGAATCGCCACGTCTGCCATTCGCCGATCGTTGCCCCCGGTTCGGCCTCACCTCGAAGTACGCCGCACCCGCACCGCGTGCGTATCCGCCCGCTCGACGCCACTGTCGTCCACGTTGGTGACTCTGACAATCGCCTTCAGTTCCCCGGCCCGGCCGCCGTCGGAGAGATCGATGATTCCAAGTCCAGGTGTCTTGCCGGTCGCGATGTGTGGATCGCCGCTCAGCGGTGTCGGTCCGCGCAAGGCAACAAAGAGCCGGTTGCTGGATGGCGCGATATCCACGAGATCGGGCGCTGGATCGTCGCTGAGCGAGCCGCTCAGACTCACCGTGTTCACCCGTGTGCCTGCCGCGACCGAGATCACCTCGGCGACGTTGGCATGTCGATCCATGACCCAGATGAAGTCGGTCCCGCGCGCCACCATTCCATGTGAATCGTGCTCGCCCTCGATCGAATACACTCGCGTCGGCGCCGGAGCATTGGCGGCATTCGTCGAGACGTATCCGGCGATCGGAAAACGGTAGACATCGAAGCCGTACAGATTGAGGTGCGCGAGGTTGCCGGGGCGTCCCCCCGAATTGATGTACATGCTTCCCGCGACCTCGGCGCCGCCACAGCCATTACCCTTGACGGTCGCCTTGTCGTACTCGCCGACAATGCGCATTGGCGTCGCGCGGGCGTCCACCACGAAGAGCCCGCCACCGCGCAGCGTGACGAAGGCGTATCTGCTCCCGCTGTCCACGATGGGGCAGATCGGCGCGTTGTCGGGACGCAGCGCTTCCGACTGACAGGGGGAACCGTTGGGCGTCGTGCAGGTCGCCAGGTCGAGCGTCGCCGCCTCGTTAGGCGTGAAAGAGTTGCCGGCGAAATTGACGTCGATGCGTTCGAGTCGCTTGCCGTTCTGGTTGGCGATCACGATGAACGAACCGTCGGGCGCAGGGAACGCGGCGTGTGCCTGTTGTCCGGTCGCGCTGCGGCTGGTGCGGAGGCAGCGAAGTGGCTTCCTGGTCACCGCGTCGAAGATCACCACGTGACCGCTCGCGACGAAGGAGAGAACGGCGTGCGTGTGCTCCCGGTTGAAGAGCAGCATGTGGGGCCGAACGGGGTTTGCTCCGGTCGCGGCAAGGCAGAGCCCCGCCGTCTCGGTGGAGAGGTCGATCCGCTCCCGCGGTTGAGCCAAGGCCGGTTGTGCGCCGGAAAGGTCGGCCCCGGCATAGATATAGAGCGTTCCCCCGAACGTCTTTCCCTTCGTGTCCGACTGGTCTGCGAGCCAGACCTCGTAGTCGTCGGCCGGCTGATCCACGCCGACTACGTCCCCGCACATCGCGGCGAGGAAGGGCATGGTAATGCAGCCGGCGACCCCCATTGATCGGACCGCGAGCCGCGGTCCTCGCGTCATGAAGCCATGCATTGGAGAATCTCCTGAAAGGATGAGACTGGGCCGCCATTGTCGAGGGCGATGTTAGCGCGACGGCGTTCTCCAATCGTTCCGATGCCGGAACGGCGCTGGAACCTCCTCAGGCGGTGCTAGCTGAGATCTGCGCCGCGCGAAACGAGGATGGGCCCGAGTGTTGGTGGGCAGCAGTCGGTGGGCGATAGATGGTAGCCGAAAGGTCGAGCATGATGCGGCGGGCCGTCACCATCCTCCATCGCCCACCACCTATCGCCTCTCGCCTATCGCCTGGCGCGTAGGCCCTCGACCCGCGCCCGCGCCTGGCTGACCAGTGGACGAAGCTCCGGGTCGCTGTCCTTCCAGAGGCTGATGAACTTCTCGTAGTGCATGATCGCCTCATCCGACCGGCGGGCGCTCTCGAGCAGCTGGCCCATGTGCCGGTGCGCAGGCGCGAGGAACACGCGATCAAACGCCGAGTGTTGTCCAAACGAGCCATACCAGCTCAACGCTTCTTCGTTGCGCCCGAGCTCGCGCAACAGCTCGGCGCGGAGAAAGCGCTCCGATCCGAGGCCGGTGAACGGCACGATGCCGATCAGTTCCCAGACGCTGGGCTCCGTGTGTGGCTTGCTGAGCTCCGCCAGTGCCTCCTCGCGCCGTGAGTCGCGCGCGAGGAGCTGCGCGCGCACGCCACGGGCGAGCATGATGGCAAACGGCCGCTGCGACATGGCGCCCCGCGCCACCTCGTCCGCGGCGCGCCGCGCGACTTCCGCGTCGCCGAGCTGCGCCGACAGCATGCCGACCAGGTACTGGCGGGAGCGGTCGTGGATCAGCCGGTCATCGCTGAACACCACGCCGCTCGCCGGTGCGTCGCCGCTCCACTCCGCCAGCGCCTTGCGTGTCGCGAGCCGCCGTGCCTGCGTCACCGGGAGAAACGGGAGCGACTCGAGCAGCCCGCGATGTTCGAGTGCGCGTGTGCGGTCCAGCGCCTCGGCCAAACGAAGCTCGGCATCGGTGGCCGCGAGTCTTCCCGCCGCTGCCTCGAGGTGTGCCAGCAGAATGTGGCCTAACGCGCGCGCCTCGGCGGGACGCTCCGGACTCAGGAGCAAGCGCACGACGCTCGCCGCACGCTCCCGGTCGGCGACGAGGAAGAGCATATGCCGCGCGTAGTTTGCGAGGTCCGGATCGGTGGTGTGGCGATTCTCCTCGATCAGCCGTGACCGTTCGGCCGCCTCATTCCTGGAGAGGGCGCTCACGGTCCGGCCGACGAGATCGAAGTGCGCACCGGGCGCGATGTCGCCCATCAGCGAGTCGAACACGGCGTACCTCCCGTCGATGGCCTCGATCTCGAGCAAGTGCGTGAGCGTCGCATCCTTCGGACCGTTGGCCAGTGCCCGCTGGAAGATCGGTCGGGCCTCCTGGATCGGTCGCCCACGAACGCTGTTGTAGTGAAAAAGCACTTCACCGAGCTGATACCAGGCCTCCCCGTCAAACGGGCGTAGACGGACGATCTCGCGA
The DNA here is from genome assembly GCA_052387735.1 of Gemmatimonadaceae bacterium. Taxonomy (GTDB): domain Bacteria; phylum Gemmatimonadota; class Gemmatimonadetes; order Gemmatimonadales; family Gemmatimonadaceae; genus RBC101. Next base: position 1,803 of record JBQTIW010000123.1, on the reverse strand, counting down.
TAGCGACGCTCGGCTTCGTCGGCGTTCCCACGTGAGTACGTGACATAGGCCTCGAGTAACATGCGTTCGGTGACCGATAGCCGGTCGGCGAGCTGCACCGCCCGCAACGCCGTAGGACGCGCGAGCGTGTCGGCCGACCATCCGTATGCTACAGCTAGACGATAGTAGGCGAGCGCGAATGTCGAGTCGTCGCGGACGGCTCGCTGGTACGCGTCGACTGCTTCCTTGTAGTGCCCAATACGGAACTTTGACTCGCCCTCGAGATACGCCCGAAGGGCAGGGAGCGAGCTCGTCGTGACCGCTGCGAGTTGGGTGAGGCGCTCCCGACGCGCCGTAGGAGTCGACGCGACCAGCTGCGCCGCGAGCTGTTCCACGAGTGCAAAGATCCGGGACGCACTGTCCTCCGCCACCGCCTTCGCGATGGTCTGCCGGTCGCGTGTGTCGCGCAGCTCGGCACTGATACGCAGACGCCCGGCGGCCTCGAAGATGTCACCCGCGACGTAGTAGCGCGCACTCGCGCTGTCGGCCGTTTGCATACCGACGCCGTCGAGGCTCGTGCCGAGGAGCGTTGGCATGCCATCGGCCAGATACGAGAACTCTTCGGCGCCGCGGAAGGTGAATGGCAACACCGCGGTTGCGATGGGTGTCGGCGGTGATGCCTTGGCTTCATAGAAGCGCAACCCTTTCCAGGTTGCGGCGACTGCGAGCGCGACAACGGCGGCCACACGGATCCCTCGCGACTTCCAGAACGGACGCACAAGCGCGACGAGGGCATTCGAATGGTGCTCCACCTCCGCTCGCGACGCCGCTGAACCCGGCCCGTGCGAATGCGAGTCCCTGCGCCTGTCCGCCACCGCGCCCGTGCGCCTTTCCGCCCGCCCGCCCGCCTGCTCGTCCGCCGGCGCGCCAGCATGCTCGGGAGTCCGTGCGACACGAATCCTGGCAACCAGCGCCTGCGTTTCCGCGGACGTCTCGACGTCGAGGTCCTGCGACAGTCGGCGCGCGAACTCGTCGTATGCGCTGAGCGCCCCCGCGCGGTCGCCGACTCGATCGAGCAGGACGAGCAATCTCCTCAGAGCGGCCTCGTCGTTTGGGACGAGTGCCAGAGCCTTGCGTGCCCAGAATGCGGCGTCATAGGCCGTACCCGAGGCGCCTTCCTGCTCCGCTCTTCGCCACATGCTCTCGAAGGCACGGTCGCGCAGTCGTACGCGTTCACGCTCGACCCAGCGTTCGAAGTCCGGGGCGTCGGGGAGAAAGACTCCGTCGAGGAACGGGCCCTTGTACAGTTCTGCCACGCGCGCCGCGTCGGCGCCCGCCAGCTCAATCGCGTCGCACGTCACCTGCCCGTCTGCGACGCTGACTTCATCGTCACCATTCGCGACGAACAGATCTTCGCCGAGCACTCGCCGGAGATTGTGCAATGCCTTGCGCAGGGACGCGCGAGCCAGGTCCTGAGACGACTCGGGCCAGAACACCGCGAGCAGTGAATCGCGGCGAATCGGGCGTCCCTGGGCGGCCAGCATGACGTACACAAGCAGCGCCGACCGCTTGGGGTGCACGAGAACCGCCGAGACTTTGCGATCGTCGGCGTCTCGCAGGTCCAGCCCACCGAGCGCACGAAGGAAATACATACCCTGCTGAAAGTGGGACCATTGGCGGGTACCGGCAACTGGAAAGTCCGTCCCCGCGGTGGAACGGCGGGGGAACGCGCGGCACGCATCGTTGCCGCGCCGTGCGAGAAACCCCTCCGCACGCGAAAATCAGGAGGAACACCAATGCAGACACCTGTTTCCGAGGCGCTGG
>JBQTIW010000122.1:0-11017 GCA_052387735.1 Gemmatimonadaceae bacterium | reverse complement strand
GCAAGAGGGAAACACCTGACGCGGCGTCCGTCTCCCGTATCTCCCGTCTCCCCTCTCCCGTCTCACTCCACCCGCGGCATCGCCGACAGTCGGCCGCAGGCGGCCGCGCGCTCCACGAGCAGCGTTCGTTCACGGGCGTTTCGCGTCAGCGACGCGGCTCGCTCGAACTCCGCACGCGCCTCCTCAAAGCGTCCGAGCTTCGTGAGGAAGTCACCGCGCACGCTTGGCAGGAGGTGATATGCCTTGAGCTTCGGCTCCGAGGTCAGGGCATCGACCAGCTCCAGGCCAGCGGCCGGACCGAACGCCATGGACACCGCCACGGCGCGATTCAGCTCCACAACGGGTGACGGCGCGAGCTCCGCCAGCGCATCGTAGAGCGCCACGATCCGATGCCAATCCGTTTCCTCCGGAGTCCGCGCGCGCGCGTGACAGGCCGCGATCGCAGCCTGCAGCGTGTAGGTGCCTAACGTGGTGCCCAGAGCTTCGGACCGTGCCAGGGCCTTGAGGCCACGATGAATCAGCAGGTGATCCCACCGGGCGCGGTTCTGGTCGAGCAGGAGAATGGGCTCCCCCGACGGCCCCACCCGCGCCCGCGAGCGTGACGCCTGGATCTCCATCAGCGCAACGAGGCCATGAACTTCCGACTCGTCAGGCGCGAGCTCCGCCAGAATACGGCCGAGTCGGAGCGCTTCGTCGCAGAGCGCGGGCCGCAGCCAGTCGTCACCCGCGGTGGCGGAGTACCCTTCGTTGAATATGAGATAGATGACGCCGAGCACCGACGTCAGTCGCGCCGCCAGGGCTTCACCGCGCGGAACCTCAAACGGAACGCGCGCCTCGGCGAGAGTTCGTTTCGCCCTGACGATGCGCTGGGCAACGGTCGGCTCCGGAACGAGGAAGGCCCGTGCAATCTCGTCGGTCGTCAGGCCGCCGAGCAGGCGCAGCGTCAGTGCGACGCGCGCGTCGGTGGAAAGGACCGAGTGGCACGCGGTGAAGATGAGCCGCAGCAGGTCGTCACCCACGTGGTCGTCGATCGCGGTATCGAGATCCGACAACGCCTGCTCCTGCCGAGCCTCGAGCTCGTGACCAAACTGTTCGTGCTTGCGGTCGAGCATCGTATTGCGACGCAAGCCGTCGATCGCGCGACGCTTCGCCGCGGCCATGAGCCAGGCGCCCGGGTTGTCCGGGACGCCTGACCGGGGCCACTGCTCCAGGGCGGCGACGAGTGCGTCCTGCGCCAGATCCTCCGCGAGCCCGACGTCGCGCACCATCCGCGCCAGGCCGGCGATGAGCCGAGCCGATTCGATCCGCCAGACAGCGTCGATCGCACGGTGAGTCTCGGAGGCGCTCACGAGTGGTCGGGGCGTAAAGACCACCCGTTCACCCGTTCACCTGCCCACCCGTTCACCCGCTTGCCTCACCGCCTCGCGCATGCGCTCCTCGCGTTGCTGCAGCTCGGGGGTGAAGGCTTCGCCAAAATCCGACGCCTCGAACACCTGGCGGATCTCGACCTCGCTGTCGCCTAGCATCGGATTAGGGCAGCGCTTCACCCACTCGATCGCTTCTTCTTTCGACTTGCACTGAAAGATCCAGTAGCCGGCGATCAGCTCTTTCGTTTCGGAGAAGGGTCCGTCGACGACCGTGCGCGTGGTTCCCGAGAATCTCACGCGCGCACCCTTTGAGCTCGGTTGCAGTCCCTCGCCGGCCAACATGACGCCGGCCTTGACGAGCTCTTCGTTGTAGCGGGTCATATCGGCGAGAAGCTTCTCGTCCGGAAGGACGCCCGCCTCGCTGTCCTTGTCGGCCTTTACGAGGATCATGAAACGCATAGTCGTGTCTCCTATGTGGTGGAGCGGTTCTCCAGTCGATTTTCGACCGGTTGGAACCTTGCTCTCTACACCGGCGTCGAACCACGGTCCCGGGAATCGACACGGCCGCGAACAACCCCGGCGGTCTCGCCGAATCGGTGTCGACCTACTCCTGCGCCGGCGGCCACGCGCCCAGGAGCCGGCGGATCAGCACGATCTGGCCGACGTGATAGGCGGTGTGGTCCACCGCCACGAGCACGGTGCGGAGATACGTCTGGCCTGTGCCGTGTGGGATCTTCTCCGTCAGATCGCGATCGCTCGAACGTGTCCACTGCTCGAAGGCGTCCCGATCCGTACGAATCGTGGCGAGCGTCTGCTCCCACGCGGTCTCGTCGCCCGGTGCTGGCTCGGACGGCCAGTAGTCATCGGGCCACTTCAGGTCCTCCGTATAGTCGTCGTTGCGGCAGAACTCGAGCAGATCTCGTTGCGTGATCCGAATGTGCTCGACCAGCTCCCAGACGGAGTGCGGCAGGCCGGGCGCGCGCATCCCGCGGATCTCCGCCGGCAAGCCGCTGACGGCGTTGTCGAGTTTGACGTGAGCCTGCTCCCAGTCCAGCGACGACGCGACAATCCCGCGCCATGTCTCGTTCGTGCGCATCCGATTCCCTCATGCTCGCGACGAGTGGAAGGAGAATCACGGAGCGACCTCGAGTCCAGCCCTGGTGTCACGCGCGGGGCGAAGATTCGAATGCGAGGGCTCAGCCTGCCAGCGAACCTCGCCGCGGCGAAGGTCGGCTGGCCGCGCGCAATCGCCTTCCTCGAGAAGAACCGCTGCGTCAAGTAGGCGCGCTCAGGCAGCTCGGTGAGGCGGGTGCTATCGAGCCCCGCCTCATGCATGGTCGACGAGCTCAGTGACCCCGCTGTGCCGTGCACAGTGTGCACAGCAGTAATAGGTGCCGTCGCTCTCCACGCCGTGCCCGATGATGCGGCACTGGCAGTGTGCGCAGGTCGGCGCCAGGACGTAGATGGCGCATTCGAAGCTGTCGAACGTGTGCGTCGAGCCGTCCGCAGCACGCACGTCAAAGGATCGGTGGTAGTCGTTCCCGCAATGCTCGCAGCGAGCCATGAGGTCCTCCGAGTATGGGGCGCCGGGCCCTGAGATCCGCCGGGGCGTTTCCTTCCACAGTTCTAACCCGGATCCGCGCCGTCGGTGCCCGTTTCGGCGAGGGCGGGCCACGGAGAACCGCGGCTTTCGCAAGCCATGCGCTCCGACTCATCCGTGCTCCTGCTTACTTTCCGGTATCCGCGAGCACCAGTCCCCAAGCGAGGTTTCCACTACGCTGCGATCTGAAGTAGACGACGCCCTCAGCGCTCGTCTCGACGCCCTGTTCACCGAAGGTTGGGCTCTCTGGGATCGATTCGACCGCGAGGTCCGCGAGCACCAGTTCCACGCCTTTATCGCGGCGGACTACGAGGTTGTCCTGGAAGCCGTGTTGCCGCACCGGGGCTCCGGCCTGCGGTTTCTCGAGTGGGGCTCGGCAACGGGTGTCATTACGGTCATGGCTGATATGCTTGGTTTCGAGGCATGCGGGATCGAGTTGGACGGAGACCTCGTGGCGACGGCCCGCGCGCTGGCCACGAGATTCGACTCTCGCGCCCGGTTTGTTGTGGGGAGCTTTCTGCCACAGGGATACCGATGGCAGCCCAGCCACGGCGACGGGAGAACCGGCACGCTCGGCACCGGCCCGTCGGGGTACCTCCAGCTCGGCCACCCCCTGGACGAGTTCGACGTCGTGTTCGGGTACCCGTGGGGTGGCGAGGAACCGATGATGCTCGACCTGATGAAGCGCTACGGCCGATCGGATGCGTTACTCCTCATGAACTCGGTGACCGATGGCGTCAGGGTGTATCGTGGCGGACGCGACGTCACCGGCACCCGTTAGGCTCGTGTCACTCGCAACCTCTCCTCCCGGCACATGATCGTTCACCTGGTCGACGGCACGGACGAGCTCTTCCGGCATTTCTACGGGATCCGGCGCGGCCAGACGTCCGATCCGCCGTTAGGTGCGGTGGCCGGAGTCCTCCATACGGTGGCGCAGATGCTCGAGGGCGGAGCGACCCACATCGGCGTCGCGACCGATCACGTCATCGAATCGTTCCGCAACGATCTGTGGCCCGGGTACAAGACCGGCGACAGCATCGAACCGGTTCTCAAGGCCCAGTTCCACCCGCTGGAGGAGGCACTGGCCGCGATGGGCGTGACCGTGTGGCCGATGGTCGAGCTCGAGGCCGACGACGCGCTCGCCTCGGCGGCCCACCTTGCGGCCGGCAACCAACAGGTGGAGAAAGTCTGCATCTGGACCCCGGACAAGGACCTGGCGCAGTGCGTCGTTGGAGACCGTGTCGTGCAGGTGGATCGGCGCAGTGGCAACATTCGCAATGCGGACGGCGTCGTCGCCAAGTTCGGTGTGATCCCGGCGTGCATTCCGGATTACCTCGCCCTGGTCGGTGACTCCGCCGACGGCTATCCGGGACTCCAGGGCCTGGGCCCCAAGACCGCCGCGCGGCTCATCCAGCGTCACGGTCCGCTCGAGCAATTCCCGCCGGAGGTGCTCGGGGACAGTCACGACCGCGCGCTGCTGTTCAAACGGCTCGCGACGCTGCGTATCGACGCACCGCTGTTCGGCGCGGTGGACGAGCTGCGCTGGCGCGGATCCACGGCGTCGTTTGCTGCGGTGACGCAGAAGATTGGCGATGCACGGCTCGCCGAGCGAATCCTCGGACTGGAGTCCAGATGGTCGAGACCAGACCCCGACGACGCCGCACGTCAGGTCTGCTAGTGCACTGCGACCTTGTGTCACCACATCGAGCGTCGTGCGCTCCGCTGTTTCCGTCGCGGGCTATCGTGATGGAGGAGCCACCTCGCGGCGCCGAGACACGTCGCCATCCGGTACAACGACGGCGATCCAGGGCGCTTCAGCCGTCGATGCACGAACCTTCCACTCCAGGGTCACCGGCGTTCCCGCCTGCAGCATGACCGTTCTGGACGGTGAGGTCACGACCAGATTCTCCGCCCGGAGCACGAAGGCGTGTGCACCAACACCGCTGGCCGTCAGGCGAATCGTGACCTCGCCATTCGCCACCGTCGTCGCCGTCACCTGAAAGGCCGGTTGCGGCGTCGAGGACGTCGTGGGTGCGCGACCGATCAGGTCCTCCATCAGCCACAGCCACCGACTCGTCGAATGGACCCACACCTCCTTGTAGACGTACATGTTCTGCGACGGCCAGTAGGGAAGATCGGTGATACCACGGCTCTGCATGCCCACCGGCAATGAGCCGACGAAGTCGCCGGACGATACACTGTACTGCTGCGCCCAGTCATAGCCCTCACCGTACATCGTGCTCTGCACGAACGGATTGCGTCCAACGATCCACTGCGCCTGCTGCTGTGCGAGGTCCAACGCAGCGCTGTCGCCACGCAGGCGGGCCGCCGTTGCCAGCGCCTTGGCCTGCGAGAGGAGGATGCCGAAGTTACCGCGCCGAGCGAACCAGACCGGAAACGCGCGCAGATACCAGCCGTCGCCCATCGACATGCCCGCGAGCACCTGTGCCCGATATGCCTCCCGCGTGGCCATGTGGAGCGCTCCCGAGTCGGGCACTTCTTTCTCATCACCCACGCGATATACGTACGACGGCAGCACGCCGTACGGCGCGGTCGTGGTCGCGCTCTTCTTTTGATACTCGGCGTAGAGGGCGATGGTGGAGTACCACGTCATCCAGTCTGCGTGATCGGGAAACGCTTCGACGAGCTGTGCCAGCGCGACGATCGGTGCCTGATCGTTCCCGCGGTGAAACTGGTGGAAGAGCGAGTCGCGGTCCGGACCGGTGTAGAAGAAGCCGGCGAGCGGGAATTCGCGGCCCACGCGACGCTTCTGCTGCGAGGTCACGATCACCCGTGCCAGCTCGATCGCTTTGTCTGCGTACTGCTGCGTCCCCGTCGCGCGATGGAGCTCGAGCGACGCCGTGATGCCGATACCCGCGAGCTCGAGCCGTGTCGCGGCGAAGGCCGGTGTGTGCCAGGTCGCGGGCCCGTCGACCCCGACGATCGCGTGACGCCAGTCCTCTTCGGCGATGCGCAGGCTGCGAGCTGCCAGCTCCGGCTCGCTCTCCTTCAGCATGCGATGCGCGATCGCTGCCGCGGCTGCGGCGATGTAGTTCGCGTTCGGGTTGTTCTTCGCCTCCCGCATGCGATCATCCGCGTCGCCGACGATGTTGTTCGTCCAGAGGTTGTGACTCGCGAAGGCCAGGCGGTATCCTCCGGGGAACCGCACTCGCAGCACCCAGTCGAGTCCCCATCGGGCTTCCTCGATGAGCCGAGCCACGAGCGCCGGATCGTCGCCACGTGCCCGCAGCCGTTCGGCGAGCGCGAACATCGCGTACGTCGCTTCGCCGGTGTTGATCAGGCCCTGCGACAGATCTCCCGCGTCATGCCAGCCTCCGCTCATGACGACGCGCTGGTCCCCGTGCGTCGCGAACCAGTCGAGATGGTCGATGTCGTGTGATCCGGGCACCGCGTACCCACACCGGTTGCCGTAGAAGAAGTTGAGTGCCTTCCAGACCGTCCCCTTCCATACGTCGGCCTCGATCCGAAATGGGCGCGTCGTCGCCTGCCCTGCACGGAGGATGTAGGTACCGGGGGCGTCGATCTCGGAGAAGTCCAGGTGCTGGTACTCCCCGAGCCGGGTGCGCAGCGGGCGCACGGGTTTGTGTAGCACCACCTCGCCCAGAGCGTTGTCGTTCACACGGACGAGCTGGAAGTCGGACGCCACGAGGTTGCTGGCGAAGGCGGTCTTGGAATGGCCGGTCTGGTAGCCGGTATGGCTGAAGGCGATCTTCCCTGGTGCCACGTTCCATCCCGTGTGGTGATCCGGATCCACGCGCTGCAGTTCGAGCCGGCCGATCTCGAAGGCCACTCGGTCCCCCGGCGCCGCCAGCATCTTGTTCACCCAGTAGCCGACCTCGATCATCGTCACGCGGTCGCGCGCGAGCGGCTCGATGTCCCACACGACCTGTTGCCAACCCGTTCGGGCGAGCGTGACATAGTGAATGCCCTCGCGATAGTAGGCGTCGGGCACTTTCTCGTCGCCGTCGTTATGCAGCACGATCTGCAGTGGAAGCATTGGAAAACCCGAGATCTCCGGCCGTATCCACATCGAGAGACGATTGAATCCGCGCCAGTCCTCTCCCGCGAAGCTACGCTGCAGGTTGACGGACGAGAGTCGGCTGCGTGTTGGAGCCGGTGCATCAGTGAACATCTGCATGTCCACGCGCAGCACGCGCATGCCGCCCAGTCGCAGCGCCGTCGGGAAGGTGAGTTGTCCGGTGCCCGTGAAGCGCCAGGTCGCGCTCCCGGTCATGTCGTCCAGCGTACGACTCGCGTGCACCGGCTTGCCTAACCAGCCGAACTCCGCGGAGTTGGCGAAGTCGATCGGCATGAGGGCGCGCGGCGTCTGACCGAGGGCGACCCCGGGTGTGAGCACCGCGATGCACAGGGTGAAGAGGCCGCGCGTCATCGACTCGCCAGCCGCGTGAGCACCATGCGGCGCAGTGTGCCGTCCTCGAGGTACTTTCGCAGATGCTCCCCGGGGCAGGTCGTGTCGGCATAGTGATAGTGCCCGCCGATCCGGTCCACCGGCAGATCGAACCGAGTCAACGCCCAGGCCATCAGGTCGGCGATGGCGTTGAGCTGCGCCGGTGTCGATTCCTGGCGCCCGTAGTTGCCGATCACGCTGATCAAGAAGTGCCCGGACGGATCGTAGGTGGTGTTGGTTTCGCCCATGTATCGCCAGTCGCGGCCTTCGTAGACCCGGCCCTCGAGATCGATGAGGAAATGGTATGGCACGTCCCACCAGTTCCTGTCCCTCGCGCCCCACGATTGGAGGCCGCGCAGTTTCTGCACCGGGTCCTCCTCTGGACGGAGCGGCTCCGGGCTTCCGGTATGGTGCAACGTCACGTGCGTGATGCGATGCGGCACGCGCAGCCGAAGCTCTGCGCCTCCGGAAGTGGAGGAACTCGCCACGACCGGCACGAGCGAGGACAGGGTCGCGACCTCGAGCGCGACGAGCCCGGCTCCAAGCTCGCCAGGACCGTAGATGGCAACGACGGCCAGGTGGAAGTTCTGCCAGTTGAACGCGACGCCCTCTGGTACGCGGCGTTCTTCGTGCTCCACACCCCGCACCAGACGCAGCCGCACGACGTCCGTTGGCGTGGCCGCAGACGAGGAGTCGATCTCCGTCGCGAGCACGGTGATCGAGAGCTCGCGAAACGTCAGGCTATCGCCGGGACCCAGGTTTCTCCGAGCCGCATCGGCCGCGTGCCCGAGCGGTGGCTCGGTCTGCCATTGGGCATGCAGAATGATGAGAGGCGGCGGGGCGAGCGTGGGGATCCGGCGAGCAGCGCAACCTCCGGCGATGATCGCGCCGGCAAAAGCAAGGATGACTCGAGATGGCATGTGGAAGGGCGAGAGCTCGTCGTGGACGCGGAACCGTTGCGGAAGTGCGAGGTGCTCCGATACTGTCAGCGTATCGTCACACGCACAACTGTCTCGGAGCGCCAATGACGCGTGAACGGGATGCCTGCGAGCTGCAACGGGCCGACAGGTCGGCCACGTCGGAGACGCCCCGATGAACCTGATCGGCATCCACCATCTGACGGCGGTGTCGGCACGGATCCGCGACAACCACCGCTTCTATACGAAGACGCTTGGCATGCGGCTCGTGAAGCGCTCGGTGAATCAGGATGACGTGAGCGCCTATCATCTGTTCTACGCCGATGCGGTGGGCAGTCCCGGCACGGACCTCACGTTCTTCGACTGGTCGGTGCCGCCGGAGACGCATGGTTCGCATTCGATCACGCGGACGCACCTGCGCGTGGCCGGTCTTCCCGCGCTCGAGTTCTGGGCGCGCCAACTCGGCGAGCAGGGAATCGCCATCGGCCCGATCGTTGAGCGCGACGGCCGGCTGACGCTGGACTTCGAGGATGGGGAAGGGCAGCGCCTGTCGCTCGTCGATGACGAGGGCGTGGGAGCGTCGCATCCGTGGGCGCGGAGTCCCATCCCCGCTGAGCATCAGGTGCGAGGGCTGGGGCCTATCGTGATGAGTGTGCCGGACTTCGCGCCGACCGACGCCGTGCTGCAGGCCATCAACATACGTCCGGTACGGGAATATCCGCATCCACAGAACCCGAGAAACGACGTGCACGTCTACGAAATGGGCGCCGGTGGGGCAAACGCCGAATTGCATGTCGCAGTTCAGCCGGAGCTCCGGGCGGTGCGTCCCGGTGCGGGCGGCGTTCATCACGTGGCATTCCGAACGCCGGATGCCGACTACGACGCCTGGGCGGACCGGCTGAACACGCTCCGCATCCCTAACAGTGGAAAGGTGGACCGCTACTGGTTCCGCAGTCTCTACTTTCGCGAGCCGAACGGCATCCTGTTCGAGATTGCGTCGGACGGACCCGGCTTTGCGGTGGACGAGGACAGCGCGACCCTCGGCGAGAAGATCGTGCTCCCCCCGTTTCTGGAGGGACGCCGCGAACAGATCGTGGCGAACCTCAAACCGATCGATTGAACGGCGCGCGTGGTGCACGCTGGCGTTACCGCGCCGCCTGATAGATCACCCGTCCGCTGCGGATCGTGTATCGCACCGAGGCGAACGCCCGAACGTCTCGTGCCGGGTCTCCAGCCAGGACCACGAGGTCCGCGACGAGACCTGCCGCGATCCGACCGAGTCGTCCCGATTCTCCGAATCGCAGGGCGGGTGCGGTTGTGAGAGAAGCAAGGATCTGGCGAGGCGTCATGCCCGCTTCGGCCATCAGCGCGTACTCGTCGCTGGGATCGTAGTCGTCCATCCCGCCGACATCGGTACCAAACAGCACCACGCCTCCCGCGGCGAGCCATGCGCGCAATTGGCCGGTACTGGTTTGGGCCGACGCATCGCTCAGCGAAATGCGGTCATGACGCAGGACGTATTGCCAGATTTTCAGAGTCGGGATGAGGGCGACGTTCGCCTGTCGCATGGCGGACAACACGGCCTCGTCCCACGGACCGAACTGCGGAGTGGTGTGGGCGATGATGTCCACGCCCCCTCTGACTGCGGCGAGCAGGCCAGGGGCGGTGGTTGGGTGCGCGAACACCAGTTTGTTCCGCCGATGGGCCTCGTCCACGGCCGCTCGAATCGCGTCGTTGGGCAGCAGGGCATGTGGTGGAGACTGCGCCGCCGCGTGCACCTTGAGGCCATCGGCCCCGGCATCGAGGAGCCTGCTGGAAACGGTGAGCGCATCGGCGGCATCGGCGACCTCTGACGGGCGAAACAGCATCACCCCAAGCACTCGCAGCATCATCTCTGGCGGCATCCAGCCGTGGCCGATCAGTCCTTCGCCCACCGACCGGATTCTCGGCCCCGGAACCTCGCCGGACTCGATGCGGTCGCGGATGCGTCGGGTGTTGTCCCAGGGCGATCCCAGATCGAACACGCTGGTGAAGCCGTATCGCGTGAGCATGTCTCGCAGCTGGCGGGCGAGCTCGGGTGCGGCAATGTTCGCCGCGTCCGCCCACTTTCTCTCGAAGAGGTGCACATGGCTGTTCCAGAAGCCGGCGGTGATCGTTAGGCCGGCGCAGTCCAGCGTCGTCACGCGTTTCGGAACCGCAACGGTTCCCCGGCGGCCGAGCGCGGCGACCTTGCCGTCGCGAATGACCACGACACCGTTGATGATTGGACGCTCCGACGGACTCGCGTAGATCGTGGCGCCGGTCAGCACGAGATGGCCGTCTCGCTCCGCACTCGCCTGACCGGCCATTGGGCGGCTCCACACGAACAGAACCATCGCCAAGCCCAGAGCACACGTTGTTCCGTGCTGCGAGCTGGCACGCGCCCCTGTGGTTCTGTTACCGAAGAGTCTTGCCATGCAAACGCTCCTCCTTCGACGTTGGTACAAAGCAATCGTTGGCGGCACGTTCGCGGCAATGGTCACCCACGAATCCGGTCCGGGTCTCCGCTCTGCGCATCGACGTAGAGCGCATGCCACTGCCGTCGATGGCCGGCGACGACCGCCTCGTGGCGCACACGTACACGAAGCCTCATCCGAGGAATGGCATCCAGCGCGACCTTGGGCGAGGAATATTTCACGCGGAGCCGCGGCGTCGCGGAGAAAAC
>JBQTIW010000121.1:0-22397 GCA_052387735.1 Gemmatimonadaceae bacterium | reverse complement strand
ATCGCGAAACGCGGTCTGCAGCGGGTGCAGGGCGTGCTCCCCGTCCGGCGCCAGCCCTTCCACGGTCATCACCTCGTGTCCTCGAGCCTGCACCGCGAACATCAGGCAAGCACGCACCGCCTGACCGTCGAGCAGTACGGTGCACGCGCCGCACGCGCCGTGCTCGCACCCGACGTGCGTGCCGGTGAGTCCCGCGGACTGCCGGATGAAGTCACTGAGGAGTAGCCGGACGTCGACCGTGTCGGTGTATGTGACTCCATTGATGCGCACGTCCAGGGCAGTCGAGACGGTCATGCACGTTAGGGAAGCGAGTCCGATAGGGTGACCCCCGTCGGCCGCGCGCGCAAGATGACGGGGCGTCTCTTCACGATCCGTGTCGTTCGCGTCTGCGCGTTCCCGCGTCCCAGCATCCCTCACCCTTGCCCGATGCTGCCACCACCAGCTCAATTTGACCCGTGACGGTGGCCTCGCGAGTTCTGAGAACGGCAACGCTGACGTGCACCGTTGCCTGTGCATCCTCAGACGCGCCGTCACGCCAGGGCGATAGCGTCGCGGCCACCCCCAGCGAGGTCCGTAAGATACCCGTTCGTGGGTACGGCGAGCTGGTGGAAACGTCGGCAGCGGTGATGAGCGAGACCCAGCCGGGCGTTGTGTTCACGATCAACGATTCCGGGCACGACGCCCTTCTGTTCGCGCTCGACACCACCGGAATCGGACGAGGCGTGTGGCGCGTGACGGGGGCGACCAACGTCGATTGGGAAGCAGCGTCGCTCGGGCCGTGTGCGATGAGCGACTCCGTACCGCGCGGCGGGCGGCCCTACGAGTGCCTCTACATCGGCGACGTTGGCGACAACGACGAGCGCCGACTGAGTCGGACCATCTACCGGGTGCGTGAACCGCGCGCCGACGGATCCGCCACGGATTCCGTCGCTGCGGAACATCTGCACTTCCGCTACATCGATGGACCGCACGACGTGGAAGCCATGTACGTCGCACCGACGGGTGCCCTCTTCCTTATCACCAAGAGACGGAGAGCAGGCGCGAGCGGGCACCCACGTCCGGCGCTCGTGTTTTCCCTGCCGCCAACGGCATGGGATGCCGACACGCTGGCCGTGGCGCAACTGTCGGACAGCTTGCCGATCATCCCCGGATCCGCCAGCGGACGTACCATCACCGACGCGTCGCTCTCCCCTGATGGGCGCCATCTCGCCGTCCGCACCTACCGCGAAGTGTTTGTGTTTGCCACTGACTCGGGGAGCGGTCGTGTGCGCACGGAGGTGCGTCCCGCGATATGCGACATCAGCCGAGTGGAGCGAGGGTACGGCGAGGGGATCACCTGGTTGGGCCTATCCTCGTTCCTGCTGACGCAGGAGGGCCGCAGAGCGCCGATGCACGTGATCCGTTGTTCCATGCCGAACGGCACCGGGCCGCGGGTCGCCGCCTGAATCACCGGCGTAAGCAGGGGCCCAGTGTCGTTGTCGGGGCACCAGCGACACTGGCCCCGGCTCGCGCTCGCTGTGCTGCGCTTGGTCGGGGACCCGCACATGGCACAGGAGTCCCGTGCCATCCAGACGTGTTCGTGCCAAACCGAACCGCGTCTTGGCAGCCTGCTCGAGCTGAGCCCATATTCCCGCCTCCCTCACCGGAGCCGACCAATCGCGTCGCCCACGCCTCACAACGATTTCACCGGGCGAGTCGCGCTCGTCACCGGTGCCGCGCGGGGGCTCGGACGCGCCGCGGTCATGCGACTCTGGGAGCGCGGCGCCGCCGTCGCCGTCAACGTCCGCGACGGCGCCCGGGCCGAGTCACTCGCCGGCGCGTTAGGTGAACGAGGACTTGCGGTACCGGGGGACGTTGCCGCCGCCGGCGTTCCGGACGACATCGTGCGCCGCACGCTCGAGCGATTTGGGCGGATCGACATCCTGGTGAACAACGCGGCCATGGCGCGCTCGACGCGGTTTGCCCAGCTCTCGGCTGACGAATGGCGCGAGTCGCTCGAGGTCAACCTCACCGCGCCGTTTCTCCTCACCAAGGCCGTTTTCCCGACCATGCAGCAGCAAGGCTACGGGCGCATCGTGAACATTTCGTCGTCGGCCGGACGGATGGTGAGCACGTTGGGCGGTGCGCATTATACCGCCTCCAAGGCGGGTCTTCTTGGCCTCACGAGGGCCGCCGCGAAGGAGCTGGGCTCCTTCGGCATCACCGTGAATGCGATCTGCCCAGGGATGATCGACACCGAGTTGACGCACGAGCATGCCCCGCCCGATCTGCTCGAGCGTCTCGCCGCCGGCTATCCTGTGCCACGCCTCGGAACGGCGCTGGAGGTGGCGGATCTCATCTGCTTCGCGGCGTCCGAAGCGGCCGGCTACATCACCGGTGCCGCCTTCGACATCAATGGCGGCGACCTCATGATGTAACCAGAATCTGATGAAAGAAAGCACGCGCGTTCTCATTGCCCTCGGCGTCGCCGCGGGCGGAGGTACGCTCATCGGAGCCTCCGACAGCGAGCGTCTCCTGCGGGCGGCCGATCTGCTCACGCCTGTTGGCACGTTGTGGGTGAATGCCATCCGGATGACGGTCATCCCGCTGGTGGTCTCCCTGCTGATCACGGGGGTGGCGTCCGCGAGCGACGTCAAGGCAATCGGTCGTTTGGGCGCCAGCACCTTGCTGGTGTTCATCTTGCTGATCGCCGGCGCTGCCGTGGTGGTGATGCCATTCGCCCCCGCCGTCTTCACGCGACTTCCCGATCACGGGGGCGTGCGACCGCCGCTGCCGCCCGGTGCCGCCGAGGCGGTGGGTCAGCTGGCGGGAGGGGAGCCTCAAACGCTGGCCGCGTGGCTCACGTCGCTCATCCCGACGAATCCGATCGCTGCCGCGGCAAACGGCGCGATGGTGCCGCTCATCCTGTTCACGCTGCTGCTGGCTCTGGCCATCGCTCGCAGCGAGCCCAACGCCCGCTCCACGCTCGTCGGGTTCTTTCAGGCGTTAGGCGATGCCATGCTCCTGCTCGTGCGCTGGGTCGTGCTGCTCGCGCCCGTTGGCGTGTTCGCGCTGGTATTGCCGCTGGCGGCGCACGCCGGTGCCGCGCTCGTCGGCGCGATCGGATTCTACATCGTCGCGTACTCGATCGCGAGCCTGGCGGTAACCGCGCTGTTGTATCCGCTCGTGGCGCTCGTCGGCGGGGTCCCCGTTCGCCGGTTTGCGCGCGCCGTTCTTCCGGCACAACTCGTCGCCTTCAGCACCAGCTCGTCCATTGCGTCATTGCCTGCACTGGTCGAAGGGGCCGAGCGAGGGTTGGGGCTGCCGACGCGGATCACCGGATTCGTCCTCCCACTCTCGGTGTCGGTATTCAAGCTCGCGGGGCCGGTGTCCTGGACCATGGGTGCGCTGTTCGTCGGCTGGTTCTACGGTATCCCGCTGCACACCAGGGAGCTAGCGACGATTGCCTTTGCCGCCGTCTTTCTGTCGTTTGCCGCCCCGGGCGTTCCGCGCGGCGCCTTCATCATGCTCACGCCGCTCTTTCTCGCGATCGGCCTTCCCGTCGAGGGCATCGGCATTCTCATCGCAGTCGACGCGATTCCCGATGTGTTCTCCACGGTGCTGAACGTCACGGGCGATTTCACGGCCGCCGTCCTGGTTGCCAGAACGGAAGCCGCTCCCCAGCCGGCCCTGCTCGATGCGGCGAATTGAACCGGTTGTGCTGGAAGGGACGGAGGTGCGGCTCGTACCGCTCACCGTCGACCACGTCGACGCGCTGTGCGCGGTGGGACTCGACCCCGGGATCTGGCGTTGGATGCCGATACGGGTCCACGATTGCGCTGGCATGCGCGCGTTTGTGGACGAGGCACTCGCTGCGTCGGCAGCGGGAGCGACCCTGGCATTCGCCACCGCTTTGCGAGCGACCGACACGGTGGTCGGATCCACGCGCTTTCTGAACATTGTGCCGCCGCACCGGCGCGTGGAGATCGGAGCGACGTGGATCGCGCCGCCATGGCAGCGCAGTCGCGTGAACACCGAGGCCAAATACCTCATGCTCCGCCACGCCTTCGAGCATTGGGGATGCATGCGCGTGGAGCTCAAGACCGACGCGCGCAACACCCGATCGCGCGAGGCGATCCTCCGCCTCGGCGCCGTGGAGGAGGGAACGTTCCGGAAGCACATGCTGCAGGAGGACGGCACCATCCGCGACAGCGTGTATTTCCGGATCCTGGACGAGGACTGGCCCGTTGTGAAGGCCAGGCTGGAGGAGCGGCTTGCGCGCTAGCGAGAGGCGTTGCTCGGGCCGAAGCATGGCCCCTCGAGCGACGACCCTCCGATGCAGGCACCGGAGGGTCGCCGAATCCGGAATGCGGCCACGCCTACCGGCGCAGCGCGAATTGCACGACGACGTCGGCGAACTCTGGGGCGGAAATCGTCAGCTGATACGTACCGGGCGCGAGATCGCGACCAGCATCGAACTGGCTGTTCTTGGTGGACAGGTTGAAGAGGTATTGCCCGTTTCCGGCGCTCCGCATCACGGTGCCTTCGTCGGCCGCGCTGGAGGACACGAGCTCATTGACCGCTTCGCCGCCTTCCGGGCCGATACTTGCCAGGAAGATCTGCGGCTGCAGCGTGTTGATTTCCTGCTGCGTGACGCAGTCGAGAACCCGGATCTTCACCGGAATGGTTCGGCGGAGTTCGAAGACGCTCGAGTTGTCGGCGTTGATGGGTGCGAGGATGCCGCTGGTGGTCGCCGGATACGGGCAGTCACCGCCGCCAATGGCCAGAACGCCGCCATCGGGCCGCGCGGCAGCAGGCGCGGTGGAGCCGCTGGGGTCGGCGCCACAGCCGGCGGCGGTGAGGGCCAGACAGGGCAGGAGCAGCGATGATCTGAAGAGGGATCGCATGTCGGAGGGATGTCGTGAGACGTGGAGAGTGAAGCAGGCGCGCGCCGTGCGGTCGAGCGCGCCTGCGGCACTCAATGGACTGTCACGACTGCGTGACCGTCACCATCTGCCCGATCCGACCGCTGGCCTGCGACGTGGTCCATTGGGAGAGCCTAACGCCGATGGTCTGGCAGCCGCGACACGGGACACGCCAACGCGGTGACCTGTGCCGGGTGCGCGGTTGTGCGTGGTGACGACGGTGCGAGGCGACCCGTGCCCCGTGTGAGCTTGGTTGTCGATTGGATGCACAACGCCACCACACGCGATCGGCCCGGGATTCCGGGCCAGGACGGCGCGCCTGGGCTACGGAACGACCGGTCGCGGCTCGATCCGCACGATCCAGAGCCCCGATACCATGTCGTTCACGAACACGAGTCCGTTCTTCACCACGGCGCCCCAGGTCATCACTTTGTTAGGCACGACCCCGTTGGCATCGAACGGCATCAGCTCCGCGATCGTACGCCCCTGTGCCTTGAGGTCGCCGCGCAGCTCGCCGCCCACATCGAAGGCCTGGAAGCCGCCGTTGTACGCTCCGATGTACAGCGTGTCGCCCTCCGCCCACACGTTATGCACGCCGCCGTACTCGGGCTCGTACCAGGCCACGGACCTGGGCTTCTCGATGTCGCTGACGTCGATCACCTGCAGCCGGCCATATGCGCGGATGCTGGCCACGTCCCACGTCCCCGTGGGCGCAACGGGCGGGAAGACCTCGTCGGCGATGAACACGTAGTTCTTGTGCCGCCACGCGGTGTGCGTACCGCTGATGAACCCGGGGCCGTAGTCCGAGGCCGCGCCCGGGTACAGCGATTCGGCGTTGTAGCGATAGTTGCTGATGATCACGGGATTCGACGGGCTTCCACCCTTCATTCCGTTGCCGACGTCGAGGATCACCAGCCCGTCGCTCCAGTAGCTCACGTAGGCGATGCCATCCTTGACGTCGATGTCGTGCAGCGATCGGCCCGCCCGCATGTCGCGCGACTTCCATTCGCCGACGCGCCGCGGTTGCATCGGGTCATTGATGTCGATGATGTTGAGCGACCCGGTCCCGCTGTTCGTGAGGTAGACGTGCGTCCCGTGCTTCGGGTGCGTGTACACGAACGCCGAGTGGACGCCGGCGGTCACCCCATCCGTGAACTCGGACACCGGTCTGGGATGCGCGGGGTCGGCCGTCGATGCGATGACGATGCCGTTCCTCCGATCCGTCGCGCCTTCGCGCGTGAAGACCATCCACTTGCCGTCCGCCGTCGTCATCAGGTCGTTCATTGACCGGGAGTTGGCGACGATCGAGTCCGTGATGACCGGGCCGGCGGGATCGCTGATGTCGATGGCGTAGATGCGGTCGCCGCCTAACGTGGTCCCGAGGTAGGCGTGCTTCCCGTCGGGGTGCACCCAGAGTTCGCTCGAATAGAACGTCTTGCGCGGCACGCGGCCCACGACCTTGGTGGCGCGCCGGACGTCGCGAGCGGTGAGCGTGACCACGGCGCCGGCGTCGCGGCTTCCCAGGCCTGCCGTCACCAGGTATTGGCCGGGCGCGTTGCCCACGAATGCTCCCTCGTTGTCGATCGCACCCTGGCCCGGGGAGAAGCTCCACGTAGGGGTGAGGTCGCTGATGGTGGCGCCGCGGGGGTCCTTTGCCGTGAGGCGGAACCGCACCACGTCGCCCTGCCGCGCGCCCGTGTTCTGCGGTGTGAGCTCGAGCGTGACGCCGGTTGCTGCAAGCACCTGCACCGCAAACGCATGCTGCGCCGCGCCGGCGCGGACCACGACAGTCGCCGTGCCGGGCGCGACGGCGGTCAGCATGCCGTCCGCGAAGCGGACGACCTGCGGGTTCGAACTGCTCCACGCCATCTGGTCGTCGCGCGCGTCACCGGTCGCGGTGAGTGCGGTGGCGGCGAGGTGGAGGCGCTGTCCGGCCAGCATCTTCGAGACCCGAGGTGCGACGCGTATGCTCGTTGCGGGTCCGGGCACCAGGCGCACTTCCACCTTTTCGGCGACCGGACGACCCGTGGTGGTCGTCGCGACGATGGAGATGGGGACCGTACCCGGCGCGCCGGCGCGGACCCAGCCTAACGAATCGACACTACCCTGAAACCGGCCGCCCTGGGCGGTGAAGCGGATCGTGGCGCCCGGGACGACGTTGCCGGATGGATCGAGGGCTTCGACCACGAGCCGGAGGGAGTCGCCGACGGCGACGGTGCGGGAGGCGGGGGTGACGCGCAGGCGGGCAACGGTCTGTGCTGACGCCTGACGCACCAGCACCGGGGCGAAGGCAAGCAGCGCGACAGTTGCACGCAGACGAAACGAGGGACGGGTCATGGTCCAAGCTCCGAACGAGTACGGCCGCTGACGGTTCAGCGTGAAGCTCGCCATCAGACACCCGTGTCGCCAGACGGCGAGGACCAGTTAGGCGATCGCTGGGGGTGCGACGTCGAGGCGTGGCGGCGTGAGCAGTGCGTTGATGTCCGCAGCGGACATGGGGCGCCCGTACAGGTAGCCCTGTCCCGTGGTGCATCCGAGCCGCAGGAGCTGCTCCCGCTGGCTTGCCTCCTCCACGCCCTCGGCGATCGTGCGCAGTGTGAGCATGTCTGCCAGGGCCAGAATCGTGCGCACGAGCGCGACGCCCTCGGCGCCATGTCGCAGTCCGTCGGCGAAGACACGATCGATCTTCACGATGTCGACGGGGAAACGCTGGAGATACGAGAGCGAAGAATAACCGGTCCCGAAATCGTCGATTGCCAGGCGAACGCCCAGCGCCTTGAGCTCCTGCAGGCGGGTAAGCGTACTTTCTGCGTTCTGCATGATCACCGTCTCGGTGATCTCGAGGACCAGCTGCTCCGGCGCGAGCCCCGTGTCCCGCAGCACGGCATCCACCTCGGCGACGATCCCTTCGTGCTCGAGCTGCTTCCCCGACAGGTTCACGGTCATCGTGATCGGCGCATCGAGGCGCGACGCATTCCAGGCGGCTCCCTGTCGACACGCCTCATGAAGGATCCATCGCCCCAACGTCCCGATCGTACCGCTGCGTTCGGCCAGGGGGATGAACGCCTCAGGTGAGACCGCGCCGCGCTCCGGGTGCGTCCATCGAGCCAGTGCTTCGACGCCGGTGACGCGTCCCGACGGCAGATCAACGATTGGTTGATACGACACCGTGAACTCGGTCTGCTTCTCGCGCGCTTCGAACGCCGCGAACACCCCCGTATTGGCCATGTGCGGCCGGTCCTGCAGCTGACAGCGTTCCAGCGCCCGGCGCATGTCCGCTTCGAGTGTAACGCGATCGATGAGCGCCGTCTGCATCGCGGGGTCGAACACGACCCATCGACCGGGGTTGCGAAGCTTTGCCTCGTACATGGCCACGTCGGCATTGCGCAGCAGCTCCGCCGTGTTCTCCAGGCCGGAATACACCGCGATGCCGAAGCTCGCGCCCACGGACACACTCCGATCGCTGCCAACTTCGACGGGTTGCCGAAGAGAGCTCACGACGCGTTCGACCACGGCTTCCGCGCCGGCCAGGGCATCGATCTGGCCCAGCAGCACCGCGAATTCATCGCCGCCAAGACGCGCCACCGTGTCGCAACCGCGGGTCGCGCCAAGCAGCCGTCTTGCCACGACCTGCAGCAGACGGTCGCCGGCTCCGTGCCCAAGCGTGTCGTTGACGGCCTTGAAACCGTCGAGATCCAGAAAGATGACGGCGACGCGCTCCGCGCCGCGCGCGCTGCGCGACAACGCGTGCTCTACGCGATCGAGAAAGAGCGCACGGTTGGGAAGCTCGGTCAGCGGATCGTGCGTTGCCTGGTGTACGAGCTTCGCTTCGAGCGCCTTCCGTTCCGTGACATCCTGCAGCACGGCGACGAACTGCACGCTGGCACTCGTCCCCGCCGACGATATCGACAGCGCTCCCCACCTGAGACTTCCGTCGCGACACACAAAGCGCCCCTCAGCGGCACCGCCGTCGCGTCTTCCCGATGCGACCTCGCGCACCATGGCCAGGGCTTCGTCAGCGTCTTCGGGAGACGAAAAGTCCGTCATGCGTCGTCCCCGCAGCTCCACCAACGTATAGCCGAGAAACTGTTCGAGCGCGGCATTCGCGTGCACGATGCCTGACGAGCGGTCGAGCAGCGCGATTCCCACCGGAGAGTGGGCGTCCGCGACGGGAATCGGACGTTCACCGACGTCGGACGGCGGAAGTGGCGCACCGGGCTCACGGGGCGGCGACGCGAGGGTGTGGATCACCAGCAACCCGATGGCGCCGAGCAGCAACGTGGCGACGGTTCCCTGGAGGAAGCCGGAGAAGGAGGGCAGCGAGCCGAGGCCGAATCCGAATGCGGCAAGACTACCCGCGTCGCGCGTCGAGGCGAAGTGCGGTGCGTGCAAGGACGCGGTCAGCGCCCCGGCGACGTGCATCACGCCGACGTTCCGGCTGCCGCGGCCGAAAACGTCTCCTGATGTTTCGTGCGTCGCCGTCGGCTGGTGTGCGTCGAGGGATTCCGCGGAGGAGGGTGTCATGCGGGCCAAGGCGCCGACGTGGCCGCGATCGGCACCAAGGCGCATCGAATGGACGCGACCGGTATGACGGTCGTCACGTTCTGAGACATCCTCGCGCCGGTTGAGTCACGGATGCGACCGGCGGTGAAACGGCGGGCGTCGGAGAGCGGTCAGGATGGCCGAATGAGACGGAGAATAGAGACTGGAAAGAGTCTCTACGCTCTATTCTCTCTTCTCCATAATTCTCAATTCTCCATGCTCCACCACCAGCATCGCTCGCTTAGGGGAGCACGTCCGCGAGGCGACTCCGACACCCCATATCACCGACGCTGAACGGTTCGTCCCTACGCCGAAACTCCGTCGTCTGTGATGACCGTCCGATCACCTGCGGCACGTTTGGGTCGTCACGTCGCCACCCGCCGCATGGCGCATTCCGGACATCTTTCGCATGTCGGAGGTTCTACATATGTCGTCGCATCTCCTCCTGGCCCTCGGATTCGTCGTTCTTCCAGCGACCGCTGGCGCCCTTCGCCTACCGGCGGACACCTTGTTGAACTCGTCAGGCACCCCTGACTCGGTCCGTGTGCAATCGGCGCTCATCAGGGCCGACGAGGCGACCTTCAACGGCCGGACCGCCGAGGCTCGCCGAATTTATCGCGGGCTGATCAACGAGCAGCGTGCCGCCGATCAGTTCGCCGGAACCGCGATGTGGCGGCTTGCGCTCAACTATCTCTACGCCGATGAGCATCGCCGCGCCGCGGAGACGCTGGATGACCTTGCCGACGCAGCCGTTCGCTATGGGGATCCGTCGCTACAGCTGAGAGCGACGTTCGAAGCCGCCGTCTTGTGGAAGGCGCTCAAGCGCAGCGACCTGATGCTCGAGCGTCTCGACCGCGCCAAGGCGCTGCTCCAATCCCCCGCGATTCCGAACTCGGAAAAGACCCTGATCAAGGCGCGGATGGGTTAGCGAACGCGCAAACGCACAAACGGGTGAACGGCTAAACGAGTAAAACTGGGAAACGGGCAACGGGCGAGCAGGATCCACGCAGAATAGCTATCCCTGTTCACTCGTTCGCCCGTTCGCTTCTTCCCGTATACCGTTTGTGCGCTCGGAGTCTTAGGCGTGCGGTGCCCAGCTTCGCTCGCCCGCGGCGTACGGTACGCACGGCTCGAACTTTCCGGGCGCTTCCACGTACCGTTGCGCCTGCATGTACCCGATCTCCGAGGTGAAGTAGCCGAGGAGCGCTAGCTCCTTCATCATCCGGAAATAGTGGTTCGGGCGATCCGTCGCAGGATCGTCCTTCCTTGGATCGTCTTTCCGCCGATCGTCGTTCCGTTGCTGGTCGTTCTTCTGATCGTCCTCTGCCTTTTTCTTCGCGTCCTGATACGCCTTCTGTTCGCGATCCACCGCCTCGAGCACGGCGAGGCGCTGTGCCGGCGTGGACGCCATGAACGATGCGTTGTGTGCCTGCTGGCTCGCCTCGTCCAGCTGACGCATGCCATCGCGGAAGATCTTCTGATCCTTCTCGTCGTACGTGTCCGTGACCATGAGGGCCATGAAGGCGCCGGTTTGCGCGGCCTTGGCTCCGGGAGTCGAGGTCGTCGGCAGGATCGTATCGGCGACCTCGTCGAGGAATGCGACATCGGCCGACGTGAAGCTGCCGACGCCGGCCTGCGCCGGGGCGCGGTCATTCCGGCATGCATTCATCAACGTGCTGCCGCCGATCAGCGCAGTCCCGCCCAACAGCGCGGTCACGCGGCGGATCGCTTCCCGGCGATCGATGGTGAATTCCTGTTCAGGCATCGTCATACGTTCACAGGCGTGCAGGTGATGGCTCAGGGATGGACGACTCAGAGATTGCGGCGATTGATCTCGTTCACCGCATGGTCGCACGCGCGTGCGGTCAGCGCCATGTAGGTGAGCGACGGATTCTGGCATCCGGCCGAGACCATCGCCGATCCATCGGTGACGAACACGTTAGGCGCGTCCCACACCTGGTTCCATTGGTTGAGGACCGACGTCTTCGCATCGCGGCCCATCCGCGCCGTGCCCATCTCATGGATCCCCATCCCGGGGAAATACTCGTTCTCGTATGTCGCCACGTCCTTGACGCCGGACGCGGTGAGCATCTCGGCCATGTCGGCCGTCATGTCCTTGCGCATCAGCCGTTCGTTTTCGCCGATCGCGCAGTCGATCTTGATCACCGGCAATCCCCACTTGTCCTTCTTTGTCTCGTCGAGCGTGACGCGGTTGTCGTGATTCGGCAGCATCTCACCGAACGCGGTGGCCCCGATCGTCCACTGCCCCGGCTGCGCCATCCGGTCCTTGAAGGCGCCACCAACGCCCAGTTCCGCCACCGCCCGCGACCATCCATCGCGGCTCGCACCGCCCTGGTAGCCGAACCCACGCAGATAGTCGCGCTTGTCGCCGAACAGGTTGCGGTATCGCGGAATGTAGAAACCGGTGGGGCGTCGCCCCGTGTAGTACTTGTCCTCGAGTCCTTCCAGCTTGCCCGACGCCCCAAGACGGAAGTGGTGATCCATCAGGTTGTGCCCTAACTGACCCGAGCTGCTGCCCAGCCCGCCGGGCCACACGTCCGTGGCCGAGCGGAGCAGGAGCCACGTCGAATTCAGCGTCGACGCGCAGAGAAAGACGATCTTCGCCGCATAGTCAGTGGTCGTGTTGTTCACCGCGTCAAGAACGCGCACCCCCGTGGCCCGCTTGGTATCCTTGTCGTACAACACCTCGCTGACGATCGCGAACGGCTTGAGCGTCAGCCGGCCTGTTGCGACTGCAGCGGGAAGCGTGGAGGACTGCGTGCTGAAGTAGGCGCCCAAGGGACAGCCCAGCCAGCAGGCGTTGCGGTATTGACACGGGGTTCTCCCTGGCAGCGGCTGCGTCAGGTTCGCCGTTCTCCCCGGGATGATGCGACGCCGGCCGTCGAACTGCTTCACGAGCTTGGCCGCCACGAGCTCCTCGCCGCAATTGAGCGGCATCGGCGGCTGAAACTCTCCATCGGGAAGCTGCGGCAATCCTTCTCTGGACCCGGAGATGCCGGCGAACCGCTCCACGTAGTCGTACCACGGCTGGATATCCGCATAGCGAATGGGCCAGTCGGCGCCGATGCCCTCTTTGGCATTTGCGTCGAAATCGAAGTCGCTCAGCCGGTAGCTCTGCCGACCCCACATCAGCGATCGGCCGCCCACATGATACCCGCGGTACCAATCGAACCGCTTGACCTCCGTGTATGGCGACTCTTCGTCCTTTACCCAGAAGTCGAGGTTCTTCTCGTTGAGCGGATAGTCCCGCTTGAGCACCGGATAGTGCCGCTCCATTTCCTTGGTCCGCCCGCCACGGTGCGGATAGGCCCAGGGCGGCTTCAAGGCGTTCTCGTAGTCCTTGATGTGCTCGATGTTGCGTCCGCGTTCGAGCAGCAGCACGCGGAGCCCTTTCTCCGTCAGCTCCTTCGCCGCCCACCCGCCCGAGATCCCTGATCCAACGACGATCGCATCATACTCCGTGGCTTGCACAGCTCCCTCCGGAACGGTGGCGTCCGTCTGCACCTAACGACCGTCGGTCTGGCGGACGCTGCCGCCACCCGACTTCGGCCACAATATGCGGTGAAGTCCGGGCCTTGGCGATCCATGCCGTCTCGGCAGTATTGTAGAGCCGTCGCCAACAGCAGGGGTCGAGCGTGCGCTTCTCCAATGGCCGGCTCGTGGTCGGCGTGCTCCTGACGAGCGCGCTCGGCAGTTGCCGTGAGGATTCGGCGCCTGCAATCGTTTACGCCGAGTCACCCGCGGTCTGGTTCGAGGCACACAAGGTCGCCGCTTCGGTATCGCCGACCGGGGAACGGGCAGCGATGACGATTCGATGGCCGCTCGGTGTCCGCATGATCGATCTCGCCACGCACGCGGAGACCGGGACAGGCGTCTCGGGCTTCGTTGACTCGGCGCGCGCTGCCACCTTCATGCCGAGCGGCGAACCCGTGGTGCTCGGCTGGATGGGCGGTGTGTTCGGCTGGTTTTCCCGCGACTCGACCGGGAGTCGGCGCCTGGCACTTCCGCCTAACGCGACTCCGCGGTGGTCCTCGAACGGACGACTGGTGGCATACTTCGTCCCCTACGCCCGCGCGGGGGAACCGGCGCACGGCATCCACGCGGGTGATCCCGGGCAACCACGCTGGTATCCGCTCGCCGGACGTGTCACGGGAGCGGCCTGGATGCCGGGAGACTCTGCGCTTCTCGTGCTGACCTCGGACTCCGTCGGCATTTCGTCGCTGCGCGAGCTCACGCTGGCGACGGGCGAGAGTATCGTGCGCGCTGAGGGACTGGACGCCGACCCCATGGTCTCACCGGTTGCCGTCTCGCCCGACGGCAAACGCGCCTACCTCGCCTTGTCGACGGCCGGCGCCCCCGCGTCCACCGAGCGCCATCGTCCCTCCGCCGATCGGGACCTCGACATCTATGAGATCGTGCTCGCGACGGGGACCAGGCGCGGTGTCGTCGTCAGTCCCGCCGAGGAGCATGCGCCGGCGGTTGCGAACGGTCAGTTGTACTGGACACACACGGCAGTCGATGCGTCGGTTGTCGTGCTGCCGGCTGCCGGTGGGGAGCCGCAGATCGTGGTGCCCGATGCCTTCCTGCCGTCGTGGCGCCCCGACTCGCGCGCCATCGGCTACGTGTTCGGCGGATTCGTTGGCGCGGACTGGGTGCTCAACTGGGATGGCGGCATGGTGACCGTCGATTCGGCGGGCCGCCCGACCGCCACACCCCAGCCCGTGATCACGGGCTTCCACGAAGACTTCCAGCCGGTATGGTCGCCTAACGGGCGTTGGATCGCGTATCATTCACACCGCTCGACGATTCCCGTCCCCCTGTACGCCACGCCGGAAACGACCGATGACATCTGGCTGCGGAGCGCGCGGGGCGGGGAAGAGGTCCGTCTGACCGACTACGGCTGGGAAGTCGGCTCTCCCGAATGGTCGCGCGACGGCACGCGTCTTCTCTTCACCGGCTGGCTGCGACCCGACAAGGGAGAGGGGAGCGGCACCTATCTGGGCCTAACGAACGTGGATACCGTGAACGGCCGGGCGACCGCGCATCGCCGGATCCCTCTGGGGCCCATTCCCTCGGCGGAGATGGCGGCGTTCTCACCCCTCTCCGATGACATTGCGGTCGAGGCAATCGAACGACCCGGCCACCAGTCGCTCTGGATCCTCCCGGGGAGTGGTGGCGATCCGCGAAAGCTCACTGCGTATCCTGCGCACACCTACACCGGCGTGTCCTGGACGCCGGACGCCAAATCATTGGTCTACAGCGCCGAGGTGGAGGGCCGACTGCAGCTGTTCACCATTCCCGTTGATGGGGGCACGCCCCTCCAGTTGACGCGAGGCACCGCGAACATCCTGCACCCGCGGGTCTCGCCGGATGGGCGACACATCGCCGCCACGCGCATCGTGCACCGCAAAGAAATCCGGCGGATGTCGCTCCCGAGCCAATAGCTGAACCGGAGCGACCCGGCCGTCACTGGCGTTCCAGCTCCCTGGCCAGCGTCTGACGGGCTTCGGCCATCAGCGCGCGTGTTCTGTCGCGAAGCGTGGCAACGTCGTCCAGCGTGAGCCCGATCGTTTCGATCGGCGGAAGGACCTTGACCCGCGCGCGCGCCCGTTGAAACCGGAACCGCCCCTTGGCCATCGCATCCCGCGTTCCCGCGACAACGATCGGCAGAATGGGTGCTCCCGTTTCGAGCGCGAGCCTGAACGCGCCATCCTTGAATGGGAGCAATTCCCCACCGCGCGAGCGCGTGCCCTCCGGGAAGATCATCACGCTCACCCGCTTCGCAATGCGGTCTCGGGCAGCAGCCATCGCCTTGACCGCGCTGGTGCGTTCCCCGCGTGTGAGCGAAATGTCCCCGGCCATCCGCATCATCCAGCCGAAGCAGGGGATTCGGAACATCGCTTCCTTGGACATCCATTTCATCTCCCAGGGCAGATGCGAGATCAGGAAGATATCCGCCCACGATTCATGATTCGACACGGCGACATAGGGCCGACGCGGATCGTGGACCACGTGTCCCGCCGTCTCGAAGCGCCACAGTGGATT
The DNA here is from genome assembly GCA_052387735.1 of Gemmatimonadaceae bacterium. GTDB lineage: Bacteria > Gemmatimonadota > Gemmatimonadetes > Gemmatimonadales > Gemmatimonadaceae > RBC101. The sequence continues at coordinate 6,885 of JBQTIW010000121.1, read as the reverse complement.
CAACTTCACCGTTGCTACGCCGATCAGCCGAAACATCCGGCCAACCACGTAGCGACCCCGGTCGAACGGGGCCGTCACACAAAAGACCATGAACATCAGGGGCGTGCCGACCAGGACCAGGGAAACGACGACGATCCACGCCCACGCATTCAGCAACGTTATCATGAGAATCGTTCAATAGGACTACCACGAGCCGCTACGACGAGGCGCCGCCGCTCAGAATGGAATATGGTGTTCACAGGACAGGTTGCCAGCGTCCAGCCGCCCGGGGACGCGCGCCGGCTCGTCGCCAGTCCTCACGCGTGCCCTGGAGCAGATCCGATCGCGAGTCCGACATGCGGCTCCTTCAGAGAGTCTGAAGGAACAGAAATCACCTCCTCAGATGATCAACAGGAGCGATGGCGGGCCTCGATTGCGTGGGGACGCGTGTAGTCCGCGTGGCCATCGGCCCGTGCGCCTCGGAGCGGTGGTGGACCGCGTCGTCCCAGGGGAGAAATCGTGTTGACGCAGCGCGGCCCCGACCCTACGATTTCGGTACGCCGCCGGAGTATCGGCATCCGCCCGCCCCTGAGACCCGCGCGGCGACTCTCGAAGGAGTGTCCCCATGCAAGCTGTCTCTCGTCGGATGTCCGGTCTCATCGTCGCTTCGCTCCTCACCACCGCCCTTCCGCTCGCCGCGCAAACGGGCAGCATCCGCGGCAAGGTCACGGTCGAAGGCGCCAGCCGACCGCTGGCCAATGCGACGGTGAGCATCGTCGGAACGCAGATGGGCACCCAGACCAACGACGCCGGCGACTACCGCCTCCCCAGCGTCCCCGCCGGCCCGCGCACCGTGCGCGTGCAACGCCTCGGTTTCGCGCCCGCGACGGCCCAGGTCACGGTGGAGACCGGCCAGACCGCGACGCTGGACTTCACGATTCGCGAGGCACCCGTCTCGCTCGAGCAGGTCGTGGTCACGGCCACCGGAGACGTTCGGCGCAAGGAAATCACCAACAGCATGGCCACGATCTCGGTCCAGCAGATCGAGAACGCGCCCGTCGTCAACACGCAGCAACTGCTGGCGGCGCAGACGCCAGGGGTCACGGTCCTCGCCAACTCCGGGCAGCCGGGTGCGGGCGGCGTCATTCGACTTCGCGGCACCAATAGCATCTCACAGGGGAACAGCCCGATCATCTATGTCGACGGGGTTCGCATTTACAGCGGCGTTACGCCCACGGTCCCGAATGCCCGGCAGGTGACCAACCCGTTCAACGACATCCGGTCCGAGGACATCGAACGCGTGGAGGTCGTCAAGGGTGCGGCCGCCACGACGCTCTACGGCACCGAGGCCTCCGGCGGCGTCATCCAGATCTTCACCAGGCGGGGCCGCTCCGGCGCGCCGCAGTGGAAAGTGGAAATGGTCGGCGGGACCAATGACCTCGACCATGTGAAGATCGATGGTGACCCGTCGGTGGTTTACCTGAAGAACTGCCGCGGTCCCGAGATGTATGGCCTCGATGTCATCACTACCAGCGCAACGTTTGGCCAGAAGGTCAACTTCGAGGATTCGACGTGTCCGTCGAGCGGCAAGTGGATTCGCACCGGCATCCTCCAGCGCTACTCAGGGTCTGTTTCAGGCGGCACGGACCTCACCCAGTACTTCCTGTCCACGAATTATTCCGACGAGGAGGGTGCGCTCGAGACCAGCCGGAACAGAACCGGGGGCTTCCGCGGCAATTTTTCATTCCGCCCGCTGTCAACGCTCGAGCTTTCGTTGAATCCCTCGTATCAGCGAACGAACACGAGCTGGGTTCCCGATGGCAACCTCGCCAACGGGTTCCTGCTGAACGTCGCCCGCGGGACCGCGGGCAACTATCGAGGTTCCGGGTGCAGCACCGGGGTCACGGTCTGCATGAACAACGCGGCGGCGCTGTCCATCCAGACGACCACCCGCTCGGACCACTTCATCTCGGGCTTTGGCGTGAACTACACGCCGGTCGAGGCCTGGACCAACCGCCTGACGGTGGGATTCGACTACAATCGAAACGAGAACCGATCGATCATACCGTTCGGTCACCTGCGCAACGCCGTGGGCTCGCTGTCGCAAGGTGACTGGGTGCGACAGTTCCTCTCCATCGACTACGCCTCGACGTACAAGAAGGACTTCGGCGGCTCCATCTCGACGAACAGCGCGTTCGGAGGTCAGGTCTTTCAGGACAACCTGTTGAGCACCAACATCACCGGCGACGAGTTCTCCGGTCCAGGGGCGCCCGTGCTCACCAGCGCCGCGCGACGCACGGTCGGGTCGGACACCAGGCGCAAGGTCGTGAACGCCGGCCTCTTCTTCCAGGAACAGGTCGGCTTCAAGGATCGATTGTTCCTGACGGCGGGTCTGCGCATCGATGGGAACAGCGCGTTCGGCGAGGACTTCGGTCTGCAGACGTACCCTAAACTCGGCGTGTCGTACGTGCTCTCCGATCACGGGTTCTGGCCGAGCGAGACCTGGGAGACGTTCAAACTGCGCGCCGCGGTCGGCGAATCCGGAAAAGCGCCTGGTGCCTTTGATGCCACACGGACCTGGGATCCGATCGCCGGTGACGAGGCGAAGCCGGGCTTCTCGCCCAATCAGATCGGTAATTCGACCCTTGGACCGGAACGCACGCGCGAGCTCGAGCTCGGGTTTGAAACGAGCGCGTTTGCCGGCCGCCATTCGCTCGATGTGACGTGGTTTGATACGCGAACGCTCGATGCCCTGATCCAGGTTCGATATCCGCCCTCGCAAGGCTTTCTCAATCGGCAGCTGGAGAACGTTGGCGAGATCCACAACAGCGGCCTGGAAGCTCGTGCCGAAGTGGGTCTGATTCGTCGGGCGAAGATCGACTGGCGCGGCCGCCTGAACATGACGCTCCTGGAGAGTGAGGCGACCGATCTCGGCGACGAGCCACTCATCGCCGCCGGTGGGACGTTCACCGAGGTGAGGGTGGGGTATCCCGTCACCTCCCTGTTCGCCAGGAAGGTGACCAACGCGGACGCCTTTGAGGCACCTGTGATGTCGACCGGGACGGAGTTCTACGGACCCACCTTCCCCGACAAGGTGTTCGGCATCGGCTCGTCGCTCACACTCTGGGACCGCGTGACGGTCGACGGGTTGGGCGAGTTCCAGCGCGGAGGGTACAACATCAACTACGTCGGTTATCAGAACGCCCTGCGCGGCAACTGGCGTCCGTGCTACGACATCCAGCTCAAGATGGTGGCCGCCATCAAAGGCAACACCTCCGCGCTCAGCGACGTCAACGCGCTCGACCGCATTCGGTGCGCCGTCGATCGGACGCAGCAGTTCTCGGATTCGTGGGTGGAGAAGGCCGACTTCTTCCGGCTCCGATATCTCACCGCGACATATCGGCTTCCGTCGCGACTGCTGCGCGGCATGCAGGGTGCCACGCTCACACTGTCGGGCCGCAACCTGTTCTACAGCTCGAACTACTCCGGACTCGACCCGGAATCGGCGGACCAGTCGGACAGCCAGGTCGGACGCCGGGAGTACTACCAACTCCCGCAGCTGCGATCGTTCTCGCTGTCCTTGAGGGCCAACTGGTAATGCCGACGAGGACTCAGCCGATGACCATTTCCATTTTCGTTAGGCGTGCCTCGATGGCGGTGTGCCTCGGTGCGCTCGCGGCGTGCAACTCACTCGAGGTCTCGAACCCCGGCCCCATCGCCGACGACGATCTGAACGGCCCGCCCGCCATGCCTGGGCTCGTGACCGGTATGTCGTTCGATCTCTCGCGTGCCATGGACGCGGTAACGCAGGAGACCGCGATCATGGCGGATGAGCTCTACCACGGTGGCAGCTACGCCGCAGAAGGCCTGTTCAACCGCGGGATCGTGCGCGAGGAGGACGTGAACGGGATGTGGGGATCCCTGCATCGCGCCCGCTGGGTGGCCGAGTCGGGCATCGAGCGGATGAAACGCGTACTCGCAACCGGCTTCGACACCAGTCCGCTTGGTGCTCGGGCGTACATTTACGCCGGTCTGTCGAATCGCCTGATCGGTGAGAACGTGTGTGAGGCGGTGATTGATGGCGGTCCTGCCCAGGATCACAAAACCCATTTCTCACGCGCCGAGACGCACTTCACCGAAGCCATTCGCATCGCCGGAGCACTCACGGGCGCCATCCGGGACTCGTTGCTGCGCGCGGCGTACGGTGGGCGTGCGTCCGTGCGTGCGTGGCAGAACAAGTGGACGGAAGCGGCCAGCGATGCGCAACAGGTTCCCACCGCCTACAATTTCGTTGCCTTCTTCTCCACGAACACCGGCGCCGAGAACAACGACCTGGTGTTCGAAACGACGACGCGCTCGGAGTACACCGTCTTCAATACGCAGTGGGCAACGGTATTCAGGGATGGCCGCGTGCCGTGGGACACCATCAAGACCACGGGTGGTGCGGTCGCGGTCGGCCAGGATGGTCGCACCCCGTTCTTCCGTCAGCGGAAATACCTGACCCTTGCGTCGGACATTCCGCTCGTGAAGGGCACGGAGATGCTGGTGCTCCGCGCCGAGGCTGCGCTGCGCGCCAACGACGTTCCAGGGGCCATGACGCTCATCAATCAGGAACGGGCGTTCTACAACACCACAGCCAATCCGCTGCCAGCGCTCTCGGCTACCACAACGGCGCAGGCCTGGCCCATTCTCCAGAAGGAGCGTGGCGCGGTCGTCTGGCTCGAGTCGCGGCGGTTCTGGGATTTGCGGCGGTGGTCGACGGAGCCCGCGCCGATCCGGCACACCTTCCTCGCCACGCGTGACAAGTGTATTCCGATCTCGCAGAACGAACGACAGTCGAATCCGAATCTCCGGGGGTCGTAGCGCGTGTGGAGGCGCGCCATAGCTCTCTTCATCGGTTGTCTGCAAATGCTGAGTACTGCTTGCTATGTGTATGCTCCCGTGCGCACCGCTGCGCCGGCGGGCGCGCATCTGGCGGTCGAGGTGAACGACGAGGGTCGAGCCGCGCTCACCAGGGCGCTGGGCCCTGGGGTTCTCAGGTTCGAGGGTCGACTGGTCTCCCAGGAGAATGGTGGGTACGTGCTCGACGCCACCTCCGTGACGCAGGGACGGAGCACACTCCCTGTGGATGGCATTCGTGTCGCCGTGAGTCCGGCGCAGCTGACGCGCGTCGACGAGCGGCGACTGTCAAGGAAGCGAACATGGATGACGGTCGGCGCTGCGGCTTTGGCGGTGGCTGGTTTTTTCTTCACCAGCGGGTTCTTTGGACGACAAACGCCGCCGGACGAGCCAGGAACCCCGCCTGGACCCGACCAATCCCGGTGGTAACCCGACGCATCGCGCTGAGTCTGGCGCTGGCTCTTGTCGGATGTAGGGGCGAAGATCCGGTTGCGAGCGCCCTGCCCGCGGGCGCCACGCTGGTGCTGACCCTCACCGGCCTGACGCCGCTGGATGCCACGGAAGGTCGCTTTGAGGCATGGGTCAGCGATCGCGGCGGGAAGCAGACCTCGTTAGGCAACCTCGATCTCCGTCAGGGGAATTCCTTCAGGCTGGTCAACCCGGCTGCCGACGTAGAACAGCTAGCCGTCACGTATGAGCCGGCGGGTGACACGGATCCGCGACCGTCGCCGCATCTCCTGCTGCACGGTCGAATCCAGGGCGCGCGTGGTGTGCTCACCGTCGTCGGCGCCGTGACGCAAACGGACCTCGAACTGCACCAGCACCCGGGGCAGTTCACGATGTTCTCTCCCAGTGACAACGCCGTTCACGGATATCCGTCGTTTGAGGAGTCCGGCGTGTGGCTGTTCAACATGACGCCCCGCACGCTGCCGCAGAACGACATGTGGGTACGCCTGTCCCAGCTGCAGCCAGGATGGACCTATGAAGGGTGGATGGTCCGCGACCTGGGCAGCCCGGGAGCCATCTGGCTGTCCTACGGCAAATTCAGGCCCGATGCGACTGGAGCCGTGAGCTCGCGCGACGACACGGGATGGGGGGCTTACTCCGGCGTCCGCGACTTTGCCACGGCGGGCGAGGAGGAGTTCCCTGGCGACGACTGGATCTCCAACCCGTTAGGCCTGCCATTTCCCGCCGGTCTCACGCTGCCGTTGGACCTGCGCGAGAAAAACTCGCAGAATATTGGCCGCTGGACGCACGTGATTACCATCGAGCCGGCGTCGGATCGCGGAGAGGCGATCTCGACGGAACGACCGTTCGTGATCCGTCCGTACCGCGATGCATTCGGCGACGGCGGACCCGGCAGTCCCCGCGCGATCACCTTTCGCGCGGACGGCGTGCCTGGTGGAGCGGTGTCGCGTCAATGAGTCGTGTCAGGGGACGCGTGCCTGCGTGTCTGATGCTCGGCGTGGTTGCATGTGCGGAGCCGACGGCCGTGCCGGAGCGCGTTGCGGACGGTAGTGTCAGCGCGTGGAGCACGTGGGTACTGCCGCGTGGAGACGCGCTCCGACCTGCGGCGCCACCCGCGGTGTCCTCCGCAGAAGTCGATGAAAACGTCAGGCTGCAGCAGGCGCGCACGGAACGCACAGACTCGCTGATTCGAGCCTGGGATGGTGAACCGGGGTCCCACTGGACCAGAACTGCTGTCGAGCGGCTGGATTTCTACTGGCCGCTGCTTCCGGACGTGCGGCTGGCGACGCCCACCCGCGCTGCACGCGTGATGGCACTGCTGCACGTTGGGCTGCACGACGCAATGATTGCGACGTGGGATGCAAAGTACGCGTACCCACGTCAGGCGCCCTCCCGTGCGCATCGCGGCGGGTTGTCGCTGGTGCCCGCCGTTGCGTCCCCCAGCTATACCTCGGAGCACGCCGCGGCGGCCGGCGCCGCGGCAATGATCCGGTCGTACCGGTTTCCGCGCGATGACACCGCCCCCAACACGCGACCCGC
>JBQTIW010000120.1:0-8972 GCA_052387735.1 Gemmatimonadaceae bacterium | reverse complement strand
GCCAGCGGGGATCGGTGGGACGACACGTGACCTCGCGGCGCGATGGAAACTGAGCCCGACGATCTGGAGATCTGTCACGGAGGCAGCGGATCTGTCAGAAGGATCGATTGAGACCTCCCAGATCCCTCTCAGTCGTCCGGGTTCGCCGCGCCTCCGTCGGGGCCCTGGCTGCTGGAGCGATGCGACCATCACCGTCCGAGGAGCTCTTTCCTCGGCGGAGAGATGAGAATCACCTCATGCCCCAGAGGGCACGTCCTCGGCATGCGCTGGCGCGAGGGGGATTACCCCGTGGAAGGCTTCATGCGCGGCTGCGGTCACGGTCGGCACGGCACCGTGAAGCAAGCCAATGCGTGTGATCCAGCGGCGCCGGTGGCCGTAGCGAGCGGCTCGATCCTCGGTGGCCAGGAGCGCCATCCTGGACGCGGCTCGCTGCCTGTCTAGAGCTGCTGCGCCTTTTCGGTCACCACACGCACGACGTCGTCTACGACCTGCAGGAAACCACCCTCTACCGCGAAGCTGCCGTTCGCGCCTGCGGGCCCCAGGCGCAACGTCCCTTTCCCCAGCAGCGTCATCATCGGTGCATGAGACGAGAGAATGCCCACTTCGCCGTCAAAGGCCGGCGCCGTCACCGATTCGACCTCGCCCTCGAACAGCGTCTTCTCCGGCGAGATCACCGAGACCTTGAGCATCGTTAGGCCTTGGCCAGCCGTTCGGCGTTCTTCGCGATGTCGTCGGCTCCACCGCACATGAAGAACGCCTGCTCCGGATGCTGGTCGAACTCGCCGGCACACAGCCGCTCGAACGAGCTGATCGTCTCCTCCAGCTTTACGTAGGCGCCCTTCATGCCCGTGAACTGCTCGGCCACCGCGAACGGCTGGGACATGAAGCGCTGAATGCGGCGCGCGCGGCCCACGATCTTCTTGTCGTCCTCGGACAATTCGTCCATCCCGAGGATCGCGATGATGTCCTGGAGCTCCTTGTAGCGCTGCAGGATGCGCTGTACCTCGAGGGCGGCTTTGTAGTGGCGCTCGCCAACGAACTGCGCGTCGAGGATCCGCGACGACGAGTCGAGCGGGTCCACGGCGGGATAGAGGCCCAGCTCGGTGATCTTGCGCGACAGCACGACCGTCGCGTCGAGGTGCGCGAACGCGGTCGCGGGTGCCGGGTCGGTGAGGTCGTCGGCCGGGACGTAGATCGCCTGCACCGACGTGATCGAGCCGTTGCGCGTCGAGGTGATGCGCTCCTGCAGGTCGCCCATCTCGGTCGCCAGCGTCGGCTGATATCCCACCGCGCTGGGCATTCTGCCTAACAAGGCCGACACTTCGGAGCCCGCCTGCGTGAAACGGAAGATGTTGTCGATGAACACGAGCACGTCGGCGTTCTCGCGATCACGGAAATACTCGGCCACCGTGAGGCCCGACAGACCCACGCGCAGTCGCGCGCCCGGCGGCTCGTTCATCTGGCCGTAGATGAGGGCGCAGGACTTGAGCACTCCCGACTCCTTCATCTCCAGGTAGAGATCGTTTCCTTCGCGCGTGCGCTCACCCACGCCGCAGAACACCGACTTGCCGCCATGTCCCTTGGCCACGTTGTTGATGAGCTCCATGATGACGACGGTCTTGCCCACGCCGGCGCCACCGAAGAGCCCGATCTTTCCACCCTTCACGAACGGGGCGATGAGATCGACGACCTTGATGCCCGTCTCGAACACTTCGGTCTTGGGCTCCAGGTTCACGAAGTCGGGGCGCTTGCGATGGATGGCCCAGCGCTCGGCGCCCGCCGGGATTGGGTCCCCATGATCCACCGGTTCGCCGAGCACGTTGAGGATGCGGCCTAACGCGGGCGCACCGACGGGAACCGTGATCGCGGCACCCGTATCGACTGCATCCATGCCACGCGTCACGCCGTCGGAGCTGGACATGGCAACGGCGCGCACCTGGTTGCGCCCGATGTGCTGCTGCACCTCGGCGACCAGACGGATGGCGTCACCGGCGTCGGACATTCCATTGATCTCGAGCGCGTTGTAGAGCTCGGGGAGACTGTTGGCTTCGAACTCGACGTCGAGGACCGGTCCGATGACCTGGACGATCTTGCCGACGTTGGCGGTGGCGGTGGGCATGTTCGGGACTGGGGATTCGGGATTCGGGATTCTGGATTCGACGACGCGTCCTGCTACTCGAGAGCCGCGGCGCCGCCGACGATTTCCGCGATTTCCTGCGTGATGTTGGCCTGACGAGCGCGATTGTAGGTGCGGCGGAGGACGCTCAATACCTCCGTCGCATTGTCGGTGGCGTTCTTCATGGCGGTGCGGCGCGCGCCCTGCTCCGAGGCGACGGTCTCCACGAGGGCGCGATAGACCGCATTGCGCACGTAGGCCGGCAGCAACTCGGTCAGGATGGCATCGGCCGATGGGAACAGCAGGTAGTCCGGCATCGGTCCCTTGCGAACGGGTGGATCGACCGGGAGTACCTTGAGCGAGGCCGGCGGTGTGGAGATGGCCGACTTGAAGTTGGCGTAGACGACGTACACGGCGTCGATCTGTCCGCTGATGAACTGCTGCATCAGCGCGTCGACGAGCGACGCCGCGTCATCCGCTGTGGGGCGATCGGAGATGTCGGTGCGACTCGCAGCCATCGTCTGACCCACGTACCGGAAATAGCCGATGCCTTTGCGCCCGACGACGTGCAACTCCGGCTCCACACCTCTGGCGCGCAGCGTGGACAACAAACCGCGTGCCTCGCGAATGAGGTTGGCGTTGAAGCCGCCGCACATGCCGCGATTGGACGTGAGCAGCACGACCGCCGCGCGCCGGACCTGCGCCGGCTGCCGCAGCAACGGAAAACGCTCGGCGAGCTCGCGGTTGTAGAGCGAGGAGATCACTTCGGTCAGCGCATTGGCATATGGCCGCGCCGCCACGACGCGATCCTGCGCGCGTTTCATCTTCGACGTCGCGACCATTTCCATGGTGCGCGTGATCTTCTTCGTGTTCTCGACCGTTTTGATCCGGCCTTTCAGTTCGCGACCTTTAGCCATTCTTCAGACGGGAGACGGGAGATGGGGGACGGGTGTGAACCGCTCGTCCCCCAGCACCAAGCACCAGCTCCAGCACTCGCGTGCAGTCCAGCAACCAGCCACCAGTTCCAGCAAGCCGCAACCCGCCCGTCCTCACCGCTTCTTGAATTCCGTGATCCCGCGCTTCAGCGCTTCCTCCGTTTGCTTCGACAGGGCTTTCTCCTTGCGCAGCCCCTCGCCCACCTGGGGGAACTGGGCGCCCATGTATTCGAGGAACCCGCGCTCCCAGGCGCGGATCTTCGAGATTTCCACGTCGTCGAGATGACCGTTGGTGACGGCGTAGATGATCATCACCTGGTGTTCCACGGTCATCGGCGCGTACTGCGGCTGTTTGAGCACCTCCACCGTCCGGGCACCGCGCTCGAGCTGACGCTTGGTGGCGGCATCGAGGTCCGAGGCAAACGCCGAGAAGGCTTCGAGCTCACGATACTGCGCGAGGTCCAGACGCAAACGCCCGGCAACCGAACGCATCGCCTTCACCTGCGCGGAACCGCCGACGCGTGACACCGAGATGCCGACGTTAATGGCGGGACGCACGTTGGCGAAGAACAGGTCGGTCTCGAGGAAGATCTGTCCGTCGGTGATCGAGATGACGTTCGTCGGGATGTAGGCCGACACGTCGCCGGCCTGCGTCTCGATGATGGGCAACGCCGTGAGGCTGCCCCCGGCCTTGAAGATCATCTTGTGATCGACGACCTCGGGATCTTCGCGCAGTTTGGCCGCGCGCTCGAGGAGACGGGAGTGCAGATAGAACACGTCTCCAGGGAAGGCCTCGCGGCCCGGGGGACGGCGCAGCACCAGTGAGAGCTGCCGATACGCGGCTGCCTGCTTCGATAGATCATCGTAGACGCAGAGCGTGGCCTTGCCCTCGTAGTACATGAAGTACTCGGCGATCGTGACGCCGGTGTAGGGCGCGATGTACTGCATGGGTGCCGGATCGGACGCGGAGGCCACCACGACGACGGTGTAGTCCATGGCACCGGCCTGCTTGAGGCGCTCCACGACGGCCGCGACCGTCGATGCCTTCTGTCCGATTGCGACGTAGACGCAGACGACCCCGGTTCCTTTCTGATTGATGATCGTATCGACGGCGATTGCCGTCTTGCCGGTCCCGCGGTCTCCGATGATCAGCTCGCGCTGGCCTCGGCCAATCGGGATCATCGAGTCGATGGCCTTGAGACCTGTCTGCAGCGGTTCCTTCACGGGCTGCCTGACGATGATGCCCGGGGCGGGCGACTCCACGCGTCGCGTCATCGTGGCGGCGATCGGGCCCAGACCATCAATCGGCTCGCCGATGGCGTTCACGACGCGGCCCACCATGGCCGGGCCCACCGGAACCTCGAGCACACGGGCCGTGCGGCGAACCTCGTCTCCTTCCTTGAGCTGGAGGTAGTCACCCAGAATGACCGACCCGATGTTGTCCTCTTCGAGGTTCAGCGCGACCGCAGTGACCTTGGCGCCGGTCTGGGACGAGGTGATCTCGAGCATCTCGCCGGCCATGGCCTTCCGCAATCCGTAAATGCGCGCGATCCCATCCTTCACCTCGAGGACCGTCCCGACCTCTTCGACATCCAGCGCATGGAGGTCAGCCGCTTCGATCTCGCGGAGGAGAATATCCTTGATCTCGCCGGGGCGGAGAATGGTTTCGGAGGCCATGTCGGGAGTGGATCTGGAGGGACAGGTCGCGCTCGTTTGAGCTTGTGAAAATTATCACAAGCTCTCGGCGCATTCAATGGGAAAGGCGGGGTTTTGTCGGACGACGCGACCGGCTCCGTCCCTGACCGAACCGCTCAAAGAGATCCACGGCTCGGAGACGGGCAAGCGAGGTGGGCCGTGTCCCGATGATCCGCTGGGCGGTGGTGCTGAGGTGCGACGACGAGGCAAACCCCAGGACCCGCGCCACATCCCCTACGTCGTAGCCCGGGTTCTTGGCCAGTTCGGCCGCGGCGAGGAGGCGCACGAGGTCGATGACCCGCTTGATGTTCGGCGCCTCGGCGGCGGCAAAGGCGCGGCTCAGGTGCTCCCGGGTGATGCCGAGGGCGCCGGCGAGGGTATCGGTCAGGACCGGCCGGCCGCCGTAGCTCACGAGCATGCGCCAGGCCTGCTGGCGGAGGGGCGTGTTGATGTGGAGCTGAGCCGGAGGATCGCGGAGTGCCTCGGCGAAGCGCCGGGTGAAGCTTCGGGGCAGCAGGAGGTCGCGCAGGACGGCATCGTCGACCGATTCAACGGCGAGGTCGGCGAAGTCGCTCGCGGCACAGCGGGCAACCACCGATGCGTCGGTCCCGCGCAGCGGGGTCAGGCCGATGAACGGGGTGCTGGGGTACTCGCGGGCCAGTTCGATGGCTCGCGGCGTGTCGTCGTTAGGCGCGCCAAGGTCGACGACGGCAGCATCGACCAACTGGCGATGGAACGCGGCGCTGAAATCCCGCGCGTTGCGCGCCAGCACGAGGTGCGTGCGACGCCGCGGGAAGGCCAGACGTGCGAGTGCCCTGGCCCGGTCCCTCACGGCAAGAACGACGACGGTCACCGGACAGTGATGCTCCGCGGCCTCGGTCACCGGGCGATTCATGCCAGGGGGGCTCCGAACGAGAGGATCTCGAAGGCTCGTCGCAGTACGCCACGCGCGTTCTCATACGAGACCAGCTCTGCGGCCCGGTCGTAGGTCTCCCAGCGACAGGCGGTGATGCCCTCGTCGCGTTGCGGCGTGGTGCGATCGCTGTCGGTCTCCAGTAAATAGAAGTGACAGACCTTGTGGACGAGCCGCCCGCGGAAGCGGAAGTACCAGTCGATCGTGTCGATGGCGCTCACGAGGCGCAGTCCTTCGAGCCCCGTTTCCTCGCTGACTTCACGGAGCGCCGCGTCGGAGGCGGACTCGCCGGACTCCAGGTGGCCTTTGGGAAAGCCCCAGTTGCGATACGAGTCGCGGATGACGAGGAAGAACGGACCATCGGTCGCGCGCCTGACGACGATGCCTCCGGCGGAGACCTCTTCAGTCGTGCGATCGCGGCGGCGGGCGCCGGACGGGCGGGGACCCGGCACTCACACCCCCGCCGCGTGATCGGGTTCGGCCTTGCCCTCGACGAACTGGCGGACCTCATCATCCTTGGAATGCCGGATCTCGTCGACGGTTCCCACCTGGCGCACCTTGCCCTCGTGCAGCATGGCGATACGCGTTCCGACGCGGAAGGCCGAGCGCATATCGTGGGTGATGACGATGGAAGTGACGCCGAGCCGGTCGCGCATGCGGATCATGAGGTCGTCAATGACGGCGGAGGTGACGGGATCGAGTCCGGTGGTCGGTTCATCGTAGAGGATGTACTTGGGGCGCAGGGCGATGGCGCGGGCGAGGCCCACCCGCTTGCGCATGCCGCCGGACATTTCGGCCGGGAACTTGTCCTGCACGTTAGGCAGGTCCACCAGCTCGAGGACCTCGGCGACGCGCTTCTGGATGTCCTGCTCGCTCATGCCAGCGCGCTTGCGCAGGCCCATGGCCACGTTGTCGCCGATGCTCATCGAGTCGAAGAGGGCGGCGAACTGAAAGACGTAGCCGATGCTGGCCCTGAGCTCGTAGAGGTCTTTGCGCGAGAGTCTGGGGACTTCCTGGCCGTCGACGAACACGGTCCCGGAGTCGGGAAGGAGCAGGCCGACGATGTGCTTGATGGCGACGGACTTGCCGGTGCCCGAGTATCCGATGATGACCATGGTTTCTCCCTCCTGCACCTCGAGGGAGAAGCCCTGCAGCACATTCTTAGGTCCGAACGATTTGTGAACGTTGTCGAAGACGATCAAGCGCGTGAGACGGGAGACGGGAGACGGGAGACGGGAGACGGGGGGCTCAGCAATCAACATCACGGATGTGATGTGGGGAAGTCCCGTCGGCGGGTCCTTCACGCACGCAAAAGGCACGAGCGATCGCCCGTGCCTTTTGCGTTCTACTGTCTGCCCGCCTGCCTGTCTCGCCCGTCCGTCGTTCCGCCCGTCGTTCGTTAGGCGGCGAAGCTCGATAGCGCTCTGCCGACGTCGCCCTCGCGCAGGCGCTTGAGCGCGCGGTCGCGGAGCTGCCGCACGCGCTCACGGGTGACACCGAGCATGGAGCCGATCTCTTCGAGGGTGTGTTCGCGTCCGCCTTCGAGGCCGAAGTAGAGGCGCAGCACTTTGGCGTCGCGGGGCGGCAGCGTGGACAGGGCGAGCTCGATTTCATCGGAGAGGAAGCGGTTCATGGCTTCCTCTTCGGTGTCGGGCATTTCGTCTGCGACGAAGCGCTCGATGAGGGCGCGATCGCCTTCCGGGTCCATGGGCGCGTCGAGGCGCACGTCGCCGGTATTCAGAGCGGCGAGCGACTGGACGACGTCGACCGAGAGTCCCGTGAGCTGCGACAGCTCTTCGGGTGACGGCTCCCGACGCAGCTTCTGGCGCAGGATCTCCGACGCCTTGATGATGCGCGAGAGGTCGGCCGTGCGATTGAGGGGAACGCGCACGGTTCGGCCCTGGCGTGCCAGGGAGGACAGAATGGCCTGTCGGATCCACCACACCGCGTAGGAGATGAACTTCACGCCCTGGTCGGGATCGAATTTCCGGGCCGCGGTGAGGAGCCCCACGTTGCCCTCCCCACTGAGATCGATGAGCGGGAGGCCTCGATTCTGGTACTTCTTGGCCACCGAAATCACAAAGCGCAGATTGCGTTTTACCAATTCCTGGAGGGCGTCCTGGTCCCCCGCCCGGATTTTTCGGGCGAGCTCGATCTCCTCGAGGCCCTTGAGCAGCGGGTAGGTGCTCACCTCGTAGAGGTATTGATCCAGGATATCGCGCTCAGGCTCGCTCGGCGCGATCCCTTGCGGGGCCGTGCGTCGGCGGCGGCGCTTGACTTCGGTCATTTCAAGGTCCTCGAGGACACTGTGTCTAAAGGGGATGAACTACTCAGGCACGGCAGAAGTTTCCGTGCGGTGCTGCAGTGCGCTTGAGGCGCCAGTTTTGGGCACTCGTCAGGCAGCAAACGGTTGCAGCGAAAGTCGCTGCAAAATACTGGTGCGACGCGATTTCGCTAGAGTGAATTTCTTGACTTCGACTATACCCTCGGGTACAATTCCCGGTTCCTAATCCGGGGCCTCTCCAGGTGCCGTATTCAGGGGGCGTAGCTCAGTTGGGAGAGCGCTTGAATGGCATTCACGAGGTCAGGGGTTCGAGTCCCCTCGCCTCCATCGCCGGCAGGAGGCGTTGGGGAGCCGGTAGCGGTCTCAGCAGCCCCTCGCAAGAATCGCAGCAGTCGCGGGAATAGCTCAGTTGGTAGAGCACAACCTTGCCAAGGTTGGGGTCGCGGGTTCGAGTCCCGTTTCCCGCTCTGGGACGAGTGGAACGAGTGGACGGGTGGACGATCAGACGAGTGGTGCTCGCGCGATTCGGCGAGATAGTCGAATGGGTCAACCACTCGTCCACCTCGTCCACCTCGTCCACTCGTCCACTCGTCCGCTCGTCTCGAAGGGCGGTTAGCTCAGTTGGTTAGAGCGCCACGTTGACATCGTGGAGGTCACAAGTTCGAGTCTTGTACCGCCCATGGGAGGCGAGGGACAGGAAGTCGCAGGCGGGTGGCGCCGGCAGCTAACGTCTTCCACGGCTTCCGGTTACAGAGTTGGACGTGTGCGCCATGCGCTCGTAGCTCAATTGGATAGAGCATCTGACTACGGATCAGAAGGTTGGGAGTTCGAGTCTCTCCGAGCGCGTTTTGCACGTGTAGTTTCGGGGCGTAGCTTAGCCCGGTAGAGCGCCTGCTTCGGGAGCAGGAGGTCGCTGGTTCAAATCCAGTCGCCCCGACTGAAAACTTGCCCGTCAACATCTCCAGCGTTGGCGGGCGTTTTTTTGAACTCGAGCTGCTTGCCAGCCTCGCCATCGACCTGGCGAGCCGT
>JBQTIW010000119.1:0-7433 GCA_052387735.1 Gemmatimonadaceae bacterium | reverse complement strand
CGACAATCTCGCGTGCCCGAACCATGCGCGCTACCGCCTCCAGCACCTCCACCGCGCGCTCGGCTCCCTGAGTCTCGTTCACCAGCAGCTCGAGATCCGCGGCATTGTCGATCGGCATTGCCGAGGCCTCCCTTTGCGCTACGACGGCAGCCTCGGGCGCGATTCGTGTCACATCCGCCGGTTCACCTTCCTCCTGCCACCGGAACTCGTCAGGCGTCATCTCACGCGTTGGCATGAACGCCGGCCGAGCGTCATCATCCCGCATCGCGGCGTCGAGGGACAGCTCCTCCACCACCGGTTCGCTCTCCGAGGAGGGCAGGAAGTCCTCCACGGGCAGATCGGCCGCGAGAGTGGGCTCAGGTGCGACGTGGAACGTGTCGATGGTCCCCGGTACCGATGGCGCGATCTCGTCTTGCGTCGGACCCGGCCACAGTGACGCGTGCTCGTTGGCGATGGGTTCGCTCCCCACGTCGAGCCCCTCCTCGTCTTCCCGAGCGTCGCCGGACTCTGCTTCGAACGGTGCGGATTCGAGCCCGAAACCAGCATCCTGCGTCAGGCAGTCCCGCTCGGCTGGCGGCGTGCAGACCTCTGCAACATCTGAGGGTGCGACGTGCGCAGACGCTGCGGATTGCGATGTCGGAAGCGACCCCTCGTCGAACTCGTCTCCTTCCGGCAGCACCACGCCCTCCGTCGCGGCCGGACCTGGTTCCCACTCAAACGAAAGAGAGCGTAAGTCATCGACTCGCAATGCAGACGCGAGGGGCTCTTCGCCGGACACTCCGGTGGATGAGGCGTCGCTGGCGGACTCCAATGACGGTGTCGCGTTTGTCACCCAGCTCTGTGCGTCGGTCGTGTGCTCAGCGATGGGTTCGTGCTCGACGGTCGGCGCGGCGGGCGGCTGCAGCCCATCGGTCGACGCGTTGACGGCAGGGGCTGACGCCTCCTCAATCGGAGCAATGGCGAGCGGTGCCGATTCGAGCGCGGTAGCGGGTTCATGGGTCACCGCAAAGGGGGCGATGGTTGGTCGACGCGTGGCCGCCAACGGGCGCAACACGGGCGCCTTGCCAGAGTTTTCCCGCCCTGAGAACGGCCGGGGACCAAGGGGCCGTCGCGCGTCGCCGGAGGACCCGCTGAACATCGATGCCATGTGGGAACCACTCCTGAGGGTCTGGAGGGGCTCCGGCGTTCGGACCGCCCGCGCTACCAGCCGTGAGTCCCCAGCAGGGGGACGAATCGGACGGGGGCAATGTCACGGCGCTCGATGCGGTCTCCGCGTCGAGAGAACATCACCAGCGTCTGCTCCTCGCGGTCGCCCAGTGGAATGAGGAGACGGCCGCCGTCAGCGAGCTGCTCGAGCAAGGGCGTCGGGACGCTTGGGCCCCCCGCGCTCACGAGGATCGCGTCGTATGGCGCGTACTCCCTCCAACCGAGTGTACCATCTCCCAAAAGTGTAGAGACGTTGCGCACACCAATCTCGCGAAAGATCGTCTTGGCACGCTCCAGCAACGGTGCCACGCGCTCGATCGAGAACACCTGTTCGGCAAGATGTGACAGGAGAACAGTCTGGTACCCGGACCCGGTTCCCACTTCGAGAACGCGCTCCCGGCCAGTGAGCTTCAACAACTGCAGATATCGTGCGTGAATCGACGGCTGGGAGATCGTCTGGCCGTTTCCGATCGGAAGCGCGACGTCTTCGTAGGCGCGGTGCTGAACGCCGGTCGGCACAAACGCGTGACGCGGCGTCATCTCGATGGCGCGTAGCACGGAGAGATCGGCGATCCCGTTGGCCTGCAGCGTCTCGATCAGACGCCGGCGAGGTCCGCGAAACTCGGGGCCTACGGTGCTTGCCACCAGCGCTCCGCCGCGTCGAGCATGTCCCGGTGCGTGAGGTCCAGATGGAGCGGCGTGACCGAGATGTAGCCGTCGTTCACGGCCTGAAAGTCCGAGTCGTCGGCCCCCGACCACGAGAACTCGCCGCCACCGATCCAGTAGATCTGTCGCCCATACGGGTCGCGCATGGGCGTGATGGAGTTGGAGTAGACACGCCGGCCGAGCCGCGTGAGCTTGACCCCGCGGATTTCATCGGCCCGCCGGGGCGGAAGATTGACGTTGAGCAGCGTGTGGTCGGGGAAGTTCGGGAGGGCCGTGAGGTGGCGCAGAAGCGGCGCCAGGATCGACACCTGTTCGTCGAGTCGCGCGATGTCGGCGCGCAGATCGCCACCGGCGAACGAGATGGCGATCGACGGCACACCTAACGCCAAACCCTCCATCGCCGCAGCCACGGTGCCGGAATAGAGGACGTCCTCCCCCATGTTCTGACCGTGGTTGATGCCGCTCAACACGAAGTCCGGGCGCTCGGCCATGAGGACCTCGATGGCCAGCATCACGCAGTCGGTCGGCGTGCCATCGACCTGGTAGCGACGTTCCCCGCGTTTCACGGGACGCAGGGGATGGTGCAGTGTCAGCGAGTGACTGGTCGCGCTCTGCTCGCGATCGGGAGCCACCACTGTGACCTCACCGATCTGCTCGGCGGCACGAACGAGGCAGGTGAGGCCATGGGCCAGGATGCCGTCGTCGTTCGAGCAGAGAAGTCGCATGTGACCTAACGATAACCGGAAGCCGCCGGGCTCGCTATGCCGCAGGCGGCGGACCGTCGGGTGAAGGAGGCACCGGGGCCGCGCCCTCGATGATCCTCGCCAGGTGCTCGAGCTCCGTTTCGAGCTCAGTCAACGTTTCGGTGGAGAGCGCGTCCCTTGCCGCAGTCTTGAGCGTGCCACCCTTGCGATGTTCATCGATCTTCTGGCGGGCCCCGTCGATCGTATATTTCTCCGTGTACAGCAGATGCTTCACCAGCTGAATCAGCTCCACTTCGCGCCGCTGATATACGCGATTACCGGACCGGTTCTTGGCCGGGCTCAGGAACCGGAACTGACTCTCCCAGTAGCGAAGCACGTGCGGCTTGAGATCGGTCAGCTCGCACACTTCGCCGATCGAGAAGAACTCCTGGATCGGGTCACTCCTCATCGGTCTCGCTCCGGCCGCAGTTCGCGGCCCATGAGTTCGGCGATCGCATCGCGAGCGGAACAACCCTGGAAGAGCACACGGGCCACAGCACCCGCGATCGGCATCTCGACGCCATGACGCTCGGCGAGCGCCAGAGCACTCGACGTCGTCACCACGCCCTCGGCGACGCTCTCTTTCCCCGCCAGCACGACTTCCAGCGGAGCGCCCTTCCCCACCTCGATGCCCACGGCGCGATTGCGGCTCAAGGCGCCCGTGCATGTCAGCACGAGGTCGCCCATCCCGGCCAGGCCCGCAAAGGTGTCAGCGCGGGCACCGGCAGCGACACCCAGACGCGTCATCTCCGTGAGCCCGCGAGTGATGAGTGCCGCCCGCGAGTTGAGGCCCAGTCCCAGTCCTTCGGCAATGCCCGTGGCGACGGCCATGACGTTCTTGAGTGCGCCGCCGAGCTCGACTCCAGTGACGTCATCGTTGGTATACACGCGCACCGAGCCCTTGCTCAGCGATCGCTGCACGAGCTCACAGGCACCCGCGCTGCGCGAGGCCGCGACCAGTGCAGTGGGCTGCCCATGCACGACTTCCTGGGCAAAGCTTGGTCCGGAGAGGGCGACAACCGGACGGCCGGGGACCTCGCTCTCGATCACATCCGTCATCAGCGCCAGCGTTGCCCGTTCGAGCCCCTTCGTCGCCACGACCAGGGTCGCGTTAGGCGACACCTGTGGGGCGCCCCGCCGTGCCACCTCGCGGAGGACATGAGACGGCGCGGCGTATACCACCAGCGTAGCGCCGCTCAGCACGTCGGACATGTCCGTACTCGCCCGGACGCGATCGTGGAGCACGCCTCCAGGCAGAAAGCGCGGGTTGGCGTGTGTGCGGGTGATGTGTTCGGCGACATCCGGTTCGCGCGACCACAGCGCTACGTCGTGCCCGAGCTGCGCAAACACGTGCGCCAGCGCCGTCCCCCAGGCACCACCGCCGACGATT
Organism: Gemmatimonadaceae bacterium; assembly: GCA_052387735.1. GTDB lineage: Bacteria > Gemmatimonadota > Gemmatimonadetes > Gemmatimonadales > Gemmatimonadaceae > RBC101. Next base: position 3,428 of record JBQTIW010000119.1, on the reverse strand, counting down.
GCGCATCGCGTCATGATCGCCCCACGGACCGACTCAATCGCGTCTCCTCGCCCCGGCGGAGCCGCCCGATGTTCGCGCGGTGGGTATAGATGAGGAACATCGCGATCAGAGCGCTGAGCAGCGTCAGGTACGAGCCCGGTCCATACAACACCGCCGATGCGACCGCCAGTGCGAGTCCCCCGAGCATCGATCCCAGGGACACGAAGCGAGTCGCGCCGACCGTCGCCACAAAGACCAGCACCGCCACGCCATAGGCGGCGGGCGACAGCGCGGCAAACACCCCCGATGCAGTCGCCACACCCTTGCCCCCTCCATTGAACAAGCCAAACAATGGGCGCACGTGTCCGATGATCGCGGCCATGCCTAACGCGGCGGGCCACCACACGCCGCTGGGTCCGCCGATCCAGTCGCGGAAGTAGAGCGTGGGGATCGCCCCCTTGGCGGCGTCAGCGAGGAGCACCATCACCGCGGCCGGCGCTCCCAGACTGCGGTAGACATTGGTCGCTCCGAGGTTGCCGGAGCCGGTCTGGCGAAGGTCGATCCCTTTGAGCAGGCGGCCGGCCAGGTACGCATTCGGAATCGAGCCCAGGAGGTAGGCGAGGACAAGCGCCAGCCAGCCCTGCGCGTCGGGCATCGTCAGGCGGCCTTCCGGCGCAGCACGATTCGGAGCGGGTTCCCCGTGAAGCCCCACGACTCCCGGAACCCGTTGTGCAGGTACCGGACGTAGTGCTCCTCCACCAGGTCCGGATGGTTGCTGAACACGGCGATCACCGGCGGTGCTACTTCGACCTGCGTGGCGTACATCAGCCGGATCTCCCGGCCGGCGGCCTGTGGCGGCTGTCGGCGTGCGAGAAGCTCCTCGAGCCGCGTATTCACTTGCGACGTGGTGATGCGCTTCCGGCGCTCTGCCTCCACTTCGAGCAGCACGTCCAGCATCTTCGTCACGCGTTGTCCCGTCTTCGCCGACGTGTAGAGGAACGGGATGAAATTGAGGAACGGCGCTTTCTCGCGGGCGTTCCTCTCGAACTTCGCCGCGGTCTTGTCATCCTTCTCGACCAGGTCCCATTTGTTCACGACGACGACGAGGCCGCGGCCGTCCTCCCACGCCAGGTTTGCGATCTTGAGGTCTTGCCCCTGCAGCCCTTCGACTCCGTCGATGACCAGGCAGCAGATGTCCGCACGCTCGATCGCCCGCCGCGACCGGAGCGCCGAGTAGAACTCGATGCCGTCTTCCACCTTCGATTGCCGGCGCAACCCGGCCGTATCAATGAAGACCAGGTCGCGCCCGTGGTAGCGCATCGGCGTGTCGATGGCATCGCGCGTCGTACCCGCCTTGTCCGAGACCACCAGCCGTTCCTCGCCTAACAGGCGATTGACGATGGACGACTTGCCGACGTTTGGCCGCCCGATCACCGCCACCCGCAGACTCTCGTCGTCTTCGACGGGTGCGACAGGGATGCTCTCCACCAGACGATCGAGCAGATCCCCGGACTGTTTGCCGCTCACCGCCGAGACCGGAATCGGGTCACCGGCGCCCAGCGCGTGGAACTCGTAAAAGTCGGTCGTCGAGGGATCGTCCACCTTGTTCGCCACCACCAGGAACGGCTTTCCGGCCTCGCGCAGCATCGTGGCGATATGCTGGTCCACCGGATGCAACCCGGCTTTGGCATCGACAGTGAAGAGCAGCAAATCCGCCTCGTCGATGGCCTGCTGCACCTGGCGGCGGATCTCCACCGCCATCGCTCCACGCGCGTCGCCGGTAATGCCGCCCGTATCGACCAGCCAGAACGCCGACCCCGCCCAGTCCCCACGGGCAAAGTGCCGATCCCTCGTGGTGCCCGCCTCCTCGCTGACGATCGCCGCGTTGTGTCCGACGATCCGGTTGAACAGCGCGCTCTTGCCGACGTTGGGGCGCCCGACCAGCGCAACGACCGGGAGACTGCTCATGGTCCATCGCTCCCGGCACCGGCAGTGGCCAAGGCACCCTCATGCTGCAACACGTCGATGAAATCGTAGGAAGCAAAGACGGGCATCGGCAATGCGTCGCGGACCTCGGTGAACGTCACGTCGTCGAGGAAAACCCCGTTCTCGTTGATGGACTCTGCCGGAATGAGCGCCATGTCCAGGTCCTTGCGACTGCGTAGTGCCTCGGATATGTCGGCGCCGACCAAGAGCCCGGCCGTTGTCGTCGTCGGTCCGAACAGCGAGCTCGCAGTGGGAAAAAGCTCGAACGCGGCACCGGTTGCGTCCCTCAGTTGCTCCAGCAGAGGCGGCATCAGATACTGCATGGCCATTCCGGTCACGATGCCGATTCGACGGCCATCGAGTCGCGGGAGCGAGGTCAGGCCATCCCGCACCCGCGCGCGCAGCGACGTCACAGATCCGACCCCGTTTTCGATCTGCGCGAAGTCGCCGTAGTGCGCTTCGCCTGGCAATTCGGCGCCAGCGAGCAGGTACAGCTCATCCGAGCCGTAGACCCAGTTGTGGCCACGCTCGGCGTGTGCCTGTGACGACCAGCGGACTGCAACATCAAGCAGGCCGCGCGCGCGTTCCAGGCTCATCGATTCGCCGGTGTACAAATGCGAGAACTGCGTGAGCCCCACGGGGACGATGGCGACGGAGAGACATGACTCACCAAACGACCAGAGATCGCGCAGCGATTCCTCGAGGACCGGTCCGTCGTTGAGCCCCGGCACGATCACCATCTGTCCGTGAAACTGGATACCACCGTCGACGAGTCGGCGGAGCTGCTCCACGATGTTGGGGACTCGCGGGTTGTTCAGCAGCTTCTTGCGCGCTTCCCACGGCGTGGCGTGCACCGAGACGTACAGCGGGGAAAGGCGGTACTCGAGGATCCGCGCAACGTCGCGTTCCTTGAGATTGCTCAGCGTCGCGAAGTTGCCGTAGGCGAAGGAGAGTCGGTAGTCGTCGTCGCGAATGTAGAGCGGCTTGCGCAGTCCGTTGGGAAGTCCTTCGATGAAGCAGAACTCACAGCGGTTCGCGCAGCGCCGTACTGTTGGCGGCTCGAGCTCTACGCCGAGCGGTTCGCCTTCCGGACGTTCGATTTCGAAGACGACCTGCTCACCCGAGGGGAGGACGACGTCGATCTCGAGCTCATCGTCGGCGGTGAGAAACTCCCAATCGAGGAAGTCGTCAATGTCGCGCCCGTTGACGGCGCGAATCTCTGTGCCGGGCACGATGTCGATTTCGTCGGCTATGCTGCCGGGGTGAACCCGGGCGACGCGGACCATGGTGTTCTCTGAAGCAGTCGCGAGTGGTTACGCCATGGCTCCACCGGTTCGCGCGGGGCCGCGGAGGGCAGAAATGACTTCAAGGAAAGTAGCAGTTCGAGGGGCCGATATCAATGTGCGACTTACACTTCTGGCCCCTCACCACATGCGCCGCTACAACGCGCACCGCGGGTGAAA
>JBQTIW010000118.1:0-1528 GCA_052387735.1 Gemmatimonadaceae bacterium | reverse complement strand
TCCCACAGTGCCGCTGAGAGCTTTCCTTCAACATAGTCCCCGGGCGGCCACATTCCTAGTGGTGGGTTTTCGAGATCTACTCCAAATAGGCTAGGGTTATTGTCAACTGCCATTGTTGTGCCCCAGTTGAGAATTGGACAGGCATTCAAGGTTAGGAGGAACCATGGAAACAGCCGTGAAACCTGTCCAGGTGACTCGTGGGCGGCGAGGGCGCTGGCCTACCGAGCTGAAGCTGGCGGCGCTGCAGGAGTGGCGCAACGGCCTGCCGGTCGAGGAGGTCTGCCGCAAGTACGGGATGAGGGCAGCGGCGCTCTACCGCTGGCGCCAGACCGTCGAGCACGGCCTCAAGGAGTCGGGCGTTCTGGTCCCACGCAGCCAGACGGCAACCCTGCAGAAGAGGATCGATGAGCTTGAGCGGGTCCTTGGGCGCAAGGCCCTTGAGGTCGAGGTGCTAAAAAAAGTCTTCGAGCTCAGGGGGCTCAAGCTACCCGAGGGGATGTCCGGTGGCTGACACGCACGACCGGGTGTTCTGTGGCAGTCGCCTGCCGGGCCCTAGGGAGACCGCGGAGTTGGTACTACTACCGGCGCCGCAGCCGTCCGCGCCCATTGCGGCGTCCGGAGATCGAGAAGGCCGTCCACGAGCTCCTCGCCAGCAGCCCGGCCTCCTACGGTTACCGCCGCATCCATGCGCTGCTGCGCCGTCGCGGCGTGGTCTGCAACTCCAAGACTGTCTGGCGGGCCATGCAGCGCCGCGGGTGGCTCTCGGGCGAACGGCAGAGGGCCGTGAAGAGCCGGCGCAGGCACGACGGCGAGGTGCACGTGCCACAGCCCAACCGGCGATGGGCTTCGGACATCACCGGGATCCGCTCCTGGGACGGCCAGAAGGGACGGCTGGCAGTCCTCATCGACTGCGCGGACCGCTCGGTGCTTGCCTGGCGCTTCGCCAGACGCATCACGGCCGACGACCTGGCCGAGATGGTGCGCGAAGCAGTCTTCCGCCGCTGCGGCTCTGCACGTCAGGATGCGAAGGGGATCGAGCTCCTCAGCGACAACGGACCGGAGTTCACTTCTCACCGCTTCAAGCCCATCGTCGAAGCCCTGGGCCTGGTCCCGTGTCATACTCCGGTGCGCAGTCCGGAGTCGAACGGACTGGCAGAGGCCTTCTTCGGGAGCTTCAAACGGGACTACGTCTACCAGTCGTGCTTGGAGACCCTGGAAGCGGTCGCCGCTCAGGTGCCCGGATGGGTCGAGCACTACAACCAGCACGCACCGCACAGCGCCCTTCGGATGCGCTCACCAGCCGAGTTCTACCAGGCGTGGTTGGTCAAAAACAGGAAGTTACCTGTCCAAAACTAGCTGGGGCACTACACCCTTTGCCCCCGCCATCTGGCCCTAGGTCCGGATACACGCGCCGGTCCAGCACTATGCCACCGTCCCCGTCAGTGTCTTCATTCGCTGTCTTGTGGGCGATGGATCCAGACACATAGGATCGGAGGCACCCGTCGTATCCAGCTGCCGCTCGCAGAAC
>JBQTIW010000117.1:0-1565 GCA_052387735.1 Gemmatimonadaceae bacterium | reverse complement strand
TCTCGTCGCACGAAGGGCGCGGCCAGGGCGGCGATCAGCAGTGGACAGAACGCAAACAGCCCGTACCGCGGATCGAACAGGTTCCCCCAGAGCAGTTCACCGGTGGGAATGAAGAAGCCGTTCCATCCGATCACCGAATAGGTGGTCGCCGGCATGTAGCGCTGCGCCGGGAACCACGGGCTGCCGAAGGCCGCCCATTGATACGCCAACAGCGCGCCGATCATCGGGAGCGCTCCCGCGGAGTAAGCCAGCCCCGCCCGTGCAGCGGCGATCGCCCCGTGCGACAGGTGAGCCGCCAGGATCCAGAGTCCAAAGACCAGCAGCAGCGGAGCGGCGCTATAGTCGCAGAGCAGGCCGAACCCGAGTGCTGCGCCGACGCCGGCAAGACTGGCGACCGAAACCGGGGCACCGGGAGGACGCGGTCGCCATCCCGCCATCAGCATGTATGCCACCAGCACGCAGTGCGCGAGCACGGCATTCTGATTGAGGAATCCCGAGCGAAAGAAGATCGGAGTGCCGAGCGCGTAGAGGAGCCCATACCCCACTGCTCGACGCTCATCGACGCCGCGCATGCGCAGGAATCCAGTCACCAGCCACGCCGCCAGCGCGCCTAACGGCGCCATCAGCCCAACACCCGTGACGATCGCGGCGAGTCCGAGCTTCACGTCGAGGCCCCGCGCCCGCGCCGCGTTCATGAACCTCGTGCGGTTCGGCCGCGGATCGGCGTATGCCGCGGCGGGTTTCGGCTCCACGAGCGATGGCTTCCACCGATACAGTGCGTCGAGCGCGGGGCGCGTGACGAGATAGGGAATCGCCCCCAGGAACGAGGTGCCGGGATTGTTGTTGATGTACCACCCCCGCCCGGGAATCTCGAACAGGTCCGGATGCAACCCCTGGTACTCGTCCACCCGGATCGACCCGCGTTCGGCGATTGCCAGCGACAAATACGTCTCGCGCGCCACATTGGTCGTGGCGAACAACGCGTACACGAACCAGACGGTGAAGACGAGTTTTGCTGTGGGTGTCCTGAGCCACCCCCGCGCGCCAATGCTCACGTTATGAACACCGCTTTCGGAATCCGTGGCTCATCGCCTGTTCAGCGTCTGGGTAGGTGAGAATTGAATGCCTCTGGTCCAGAAGACGACGAGCCACATTGCCCGTTGCGAACGCCGTGCCACTCGGGGAGCCGCATTTCGCCCCGTCACCGGCCCACCCACACCCGGCTCACCCGCCCATCCGATCCCTGCTCGAAGTACCGTAACTTGATGGAAGGCACGATCCTTGAGAAAGCCTCTCGGGTCGTTTGCAGGACAAACCTCAATCGGAGTTCCCCGTTTCATGCGAACTGGGCTCGTGGGTGCAGGGAAAATCGGCCAACTACGCGCGCGCTCCATCAAGGAAGACACCTCGACGGAATTGACCGGGGTCTTCGACCTCAGGGCGGACCTGGCGAAACAGGCGGCCGCCGGGAGTGGCGCCAAAGTCTGCGGTTCGCTCCAGGAGCTGCTGGACCTACCGCTGGACGCCCTGGTCGTTTCCACCCCGGTCCACGTCCACGACGACGC
>JBQTIW010000116.1:0-3465 GCA_052387735.1 Gemmatimonadaceae bacterium | reverse complement strand
CGCCAGTGCGCCAGTGCGCCAGTGCGCCAGTGCGCCAGTGCGCCCGAACGCCAGTGCGCCAGTGCGCCCGGGCGCCCGACCGTCCGACCGCCCGGGCGCCCGGGCGCCCGGAGCAGGTGTCACTCGGACACACGTGTCCTCCCCGCGCGTGTCACTTCGTGACGGTGGACGGAGCAGCGATCCCGTGAAGTGGTTCTCATCGTGGGGAAACTCCGCCGCGCGGTGTCGTATTCATGCGGCACGCGATGTGCTTGGTCGGTACGTGAAGCGCTGATCGCTTCCTGACACCGGCCGCACTCGGCGATCCGTTCTCGCCGGTTGCGGCCGCTCTGCATCCGGCGCGCTTCAGGCGTTCAGTTCTCCCACCAGCCAATCCAAATCAACAGAACATCCGTACACAGGGTGAACACGTAGGAGGGAGCATCATCATGCGAGAAACTCGTGAGAAGGAAGTCGACCAGGAACCGATCGGTATCGTGATCTCGCGCGGCAGCCGCGCCGAAGCGACCCCCCGGTTCTGGGCGTATGTCTGGGGACAGTTCGACGAACCCGCGCCGACGGAGACCTCGGAAGCGAAGGCTGCCTGACGACCGCTGAGCCGGTGGCCTGCCACGGACAGGCGAGCAACAAAAAAGCCGGCGCTTTCGCGTCGGCTTTTTTGTTGGTTGGGACCACGTGCGCGTTAGCGCTTCTTCTTCGCGGCCTTCTTCTTGGTGGCCTTCTTCGCAGCTTTCTTTTTCGCAGCCATGAGAAAATCTCCTGGTCTGTGGTTTGTGCCGGTCCATTCCCCCGGTGGAGTGGTCGGCCCCAATCGGACAATCGCTTGCCCGATTGTTCGGTCGCGCCAGCCAGCGGCGCTGTTCTGCGGAGACTACCCTTTCAAACAGCAGGTCAGTGCGTGAGCTCGAAACCTCGATGCACCTAACCGCGGTGCCTGACGAACAAAGCTACACGACCAACCGCGTACAATCTATATCGCATCACTCAAGCTCGTAAAGTTGAATTCGCGACATTTTATCGGCGGCACCACGATCGCCGCACCCGGACCACCCGACTCGCTCGCGCTCACGCGCTCACTTCGACCAAGCGCTTCGAGGTTGTTGAGCATGAAGACGGGTGATTCGTTGAATCGCAAATTCTTCACTGCCTTCGTGATCTTCCCCTTCTCGATCAGGAAGGTCCCATCCCTCGTCAGGCCGGTGTAGAGTATCGTCCGCGGATCCACGCCTCTGATGTACCAGAAGCGCGTGACCAGCAGCCCTCGATCGGTGGACGCGATCAGCTCATCCAGCGACATGGTGCCACCCTTCAACCGCAGTGTGCCAGTGAACGGCACTGGATCGACGCCTTTCCGCTGCGCCCAGTAACGATCAAACGCCAGGTTTCGTGCGACGCCGTCCTCGATCCAGACCGTCTTCTTCACGGGCAGGCCCTCACTCGTGAAGGGCAGCGCATACGCTTCGGGATCGAGCGGATCACTCGTCAGGGTCACGCGCTCGTCCACGACCTTGAGCCCGATCTTGGTGCCGCCGCCCTGCTTCGAGAAAAAGGACCGGCCCTCATCCGCGCTCCGCGCACTCATCGCGCCTGACAGGAGCTGGACGAGGTTTCCCACGGCGGTGGGTTCGAGCACCACGGTATAGCGCCCCGGTTCGATCGCCACGGCGTTGACCGAGCGCCGGGCCTTCTCGATGGCTCGCTCGCCGAGGATGCGCGGGCTGACGCGCGACCAATCGTGTGACGCGGTACCGGCCCATCCGGAGCCCGTTCCATCCTCGGTGCGTACGGTTGTCGTGAAGGCAAGCGACGTTTGACGACCATACGCGAAGAGGCCCCGCGAGTTCGCAACCGCGAGCGCACCCGCCTGCGTCTCGAGGTATCCAGTAGCGACGAGCCCCGCTGCTCGCGCAGCGTCCGTGATCTCGCGTGTCGCCCCGGCGCGGCTCGCGGGATCCAGACCGGCAGTCGCCTCACTCCATCCTGACGCGTCGGCGTACTGCTGGGGCTCGAGCTCGGGCATCGCTTCGGGATCTTCCGGTGACAGCTTCGCCAGCCGTTCGCTCAACTGCACGGCGTCGCGAAGGGAATGGTCATCCAGTTTGTTGGTCGTCACCGACCCGCTGCGTTTCCCGAACCAACTGAGAACAGTGACCGAGGTGTTGTAGTTGTCACCACCGGTCGAAATCTGGTTCACGGCGAACCGCGTGTTGCCGCGGCTCCCGGAGTTGACGCTGACGCGAGCGGCATCGGCGGTCGAGAATCCGAGCGCGCGCTTGGTGAGCGCTTCCGCCTCGGCGCGCGACAAGGTGCGCGCGGCAACGGTGAGGGATCGGGGTCCGCTCATCCCTGCCGGCCCGTGTTGATCACGTTGATCTGCTTGTGCCGCGTGGGCGGGCAGCCGTGCGAGATCGCATTGGACTGCGCGGGCTGTCCCTTGCCATCACCAAATGCCCCCCACAACTGATAGCTGCTCCTGCCGCCGAGCATGTCGATGGCGTTCCAGAATTCCGGGGTGCGGATCTGGTACGCGACGTCCTTGAGCATGCCGACGATCTTCCCGCCACGGATCTCATAGAACAGCTGGCCACCGAACTGCGCGTTGTACCGTTGCTGGTCGATGGAGATGGACCCGTCGCCAACGATCGCGACACCGCGGTCCGTGGCCGCGATCAGGTCTTCGAACGAAAGGTCCTTCTCGCCAGGCAGCAACGAGACGTTGGGCATGCGCTGGAACTGCACGTCCTGCCAGGACTGCGCGTAGGAGCACCCGTGAGAGCGCGTGGGCCGTCCCTGTTGCTTGTACCACCAGTCCAGCCACATCGCCTGCTCGCGCGTGGTCTGATAGTCGTTGACCAGTCCGTTGCGCACGATGTGGAACTCTTCGGGCTTCACGCCTTCATCGTCCCACCCGACCGCCGAGAGCGATCCGTGCTGGTGGCGGTCGCCGACGACGTTCATGAACTCCGGCCCGTAACGGAACTTCCCGAGCATCTTTTCGGGCGGCGACACGAAGCTCGTACCGGCGTAGTTGGCCTCGAAGCCGTAGGCGCGATCGAGCTCGGTGGGATGCGCGATGGCTTCGTGCAGCGTGAGTCCGAGGTGCGAAGGGTGCAGCACGAGGTCGTAGCGGCCGACGTCGACGGGCTTGGCGGAGAGCTTCTGGACCGCGAGATCGGCCCAACGCGGCGCGTTGTCGATCAGTTTGGCGTTGGTGACGTATTCGTAGCCGAGACCCATGGGCTGCGTTTCGTACGACTGCAGCGTCTGGAAGTCACTGTTGTCCGGGGCGACGGCGGTGATGTTGACGCCGGTGGACACGCGGTAGATGGTCTGCGCGGTAAAGGTGCCGTCGGTGTTGGCGAAGGTCTTCTCTTCGCGGAGGAAGAACATCGACGAGCTCACGAAGCGGGCGCCGCGTGTGTTGAGCGCGGCCTCGTTGGTGGCGAGCAGCAGGGCGATCTTGTC
>JBQTIW010000115.1:0-8530 GCA_052387735.1 Gemmatimonadaceae bacterium | reverse complement strand
GGCCGCCAACGAGTGTGGCGTATGTCTCGAGGGCCTCGGTGGTGTCATTCCTGACGAGCGCGAGGGCGAGCAGTTCGCCGAACAACTCCCGTCTGAGGTCGATCTGGCGCCGGCGATCGTCTGCGCTCCCCGTCACAACCCCGACGCTGGACATGGCCGACGCCACCGCCTTGAGGTCCGCGCGCGCGTGGAGCGTGTCACCCTGCCTGAGGTAGAGCCGCGCGCGCTGCACGACGGTCTCGTTGCGAACGAAGGCATTGCCCATCGAGGCGAAATGCGCCGCGGCACGATTCAGGTTAGCGATCGCCGCCTCGCTTTCGCTGGCCGGCATCAAACGGGATTCGGCCAGATCGACGTCGGCGCGCAGTCGCTGACGCATCAGGCTGTCCGGCAGCTGCTCCAGCAGTCGTCGAGCCTCGGCCAGCGCCTGACGAGCCTCGGATGCGGCCTGCGACTCCCGCTGTGCGCTCGCGTAGTACAGCAGGGCTTCGACATGATCGGCGGGGCGTCCGGTGCGCGGGGCCGAGGCCAGGGCCTCACGAAACGCGACGGCGGCCCCCCGTGGCAACATGGCCTCGGCGAGTTGCTGGCCTAACGCGATGAGGGCATCATGCCGTGCGCGCAGGTTGCTCGAGGAGCGGAGCAGGTGCAGCCCGAGCAGCACGGCGTTCATCCCGGCCTCGTCCCGACCGAGCCGCGTCTGCACCTGGCCGAGTTGCGTGAGGACGCGTCCGCGGTTGCCGCGCTCCCCGGCGCGGCGGAATCCTTCGCTCGACGTTTCATACTCGCGCTCGGACGCACCCACGTTCCCGCGCCGCGCCATGGAGAGCGCAACGCCCCAGTGCGCCCGTGCCGCGAGTGACAACGAGCTCCGGCGCTCAGCCTCACGCGCCACCCGGAGCAGCCGCCGCTCAGCGCGGTCATAGCGTCCGCGCGTCAGCTCGATCGCTCCGAGGAGGGCGTGGCTCCACGCCGCGAGTGACGATGCGCCGCCGGCGACGAGCGAGCGAACGGCGCTGTCCAGCAACGGCTCCGCCGCCGCGATGTCGCCACGCTCGAACGCCGCGGCTCCTTGCGTCGCTGCATCGATCGCCGTGACCAGACGGGCGGGATCCTGCGTTGCCATCGCGGCCGACTGCGCAACGGCCAGAGCGACCGACGAATCCTTCACCAGCGTCGCGAGCAAGGCTCCCACGGCACGCGCCGTGTCGAGCAGGGAGTCGGCTCGCACCCCATCGTTTGTGTGCAGTGCCCTCCCCCAGTCGGGCAGCAGCCTGGTCAACACCAGCTCGCGCGCCTCTTGAGAGTTGCGTCGTGCGACGTCGGCGATGGGCGTCGACGACACGCGAGGGTCACGGCGATCGGTCAAGCCGAGCGTATCCGCGCGTTGTCGCGCCTCGAGCGCCCATCCGTCGTTCGACGCCGCATCGAGGCTCCGCTGCCACGCGGTGCCCGCTTCGTTGACGAGACCCATCCGGTCGAGGACAAGCGCACGGTTGAACGTGACGACTTCGGGCACCACGGGCGCATCATTCGCAGCCTCCAGCACTTCGAGGGCGAGGTACAGGTCGGACGCCGCATGGTTGGTTGACGCGCGAACGAGGTACGCCACCGCCAGATCGTTCAGCAGCAGCGCATCTGTCCTGTCACCAACGCCCGCCTCCTCGAGGCGAGCAATGACTCGCTCGACGACCATGACATTGCCTTCGGACACCGCGAGGTCTATCAGCGCCGAAGCCCAGCGCGAGCTCGTCTCCTCCCGCGGTAGGGACGATGCGCGGAGGCGTCGCGCCAGCTCCGCCCCCGCCTCGAGTGCGGTTGGCGGAATCGTGCGACCGTCGCAGCGGAATGCGAACCGCGGCTCAGGTGAGTTGCTTGTCGCGCACGGGTGAGGGGAAGTGGACCCGCTCAGGCGCGCGGCGAAGGGCCTCGTGTCAGCGAATGCGGCACCGACGTCCTGCGCCGTCGGAGGCACCGAGCGCGCGCGGTGATCGCACCCGAGAACGGCCCCAACCAGGGTCGCCCACAAAAACGTTCGCATGTCGTGACTACTGGCGCATCCTCACCGCGCGGCTTCCACGATGGCCGAATCCAATCGAGCCGCGTCGGCCGCGGATGTACCGGCGGCCAGGGCGTTCTGCAGTCTCCGCAGGCGATCCGTGACGGCTGCGGCGCGCGGGGATGCGGGGGTCGCCTCGCCCAGGGCGCCGAGCAGCGTCTGGAGCCGCTGCCGCGCAGCGGCCCGCGCCTCGGGTGTCGCCAGCGCGCCGGCGTTGTGCGCGTGCCGAATTGATTGAGTCCAGAGCCCGCTGTCGAACCAGATCTCGGCCGTGGTGAGCGAGCGCAGTCGTTCGAGCAGGGCCTCCCGGCCCTCCGGTGTGGATGTGGTGATGCCGAAGGAATCATCGGCGAGCATCGCCGCAACGGGAGCGCCGCCCGAAACCTCGAGGGCGAACTGCCGGACCCGGCCAGCGGAGAGTCGAGCCGCCGGCCCGTCGTGCATCGCCAGCGCGCGCAGCAGTTGTGCCGTGCGAACCCCGAGGCGGACCGCGTGCGACGTGTCATTCCCCACCACGTCATTGCCGCGCATCTCCGACCATGTCGCGTGATCCCAGTCGAATCCAAAGATCGCGATCATGCTCCCATTGCCTCGTTGTGCTCCGAGGGCGACGCTGGGGTCGAGGCTCGTGCCGACCCCGTTGGGAATCGTGCGCATCAGGATGACCACGGCAATAGATGCAGCCGCCAACGCAGGGAGCGTCACGCGCCATCCGGGTAGCTTGCGGCGCGCGCGATGCAGTGGCGTCGCGATTCCCCGCGTCTGGCGAGAGGGTGAGCCGTCGCCCAGATCGTCGAGAACACGTGCCGATGCCGCCAGGAGGGCGCGTGCTTCGTCTGACGCCGCCAATCGCCCCAGAACATCATCGCGCTCCGCTCCCGATAGTCTGCCATCGAGGTATGCCGCGAGTTCCCGATCAGTCACGACAGGTGTGCTCATGGGCGTTTCGCCAATTGTTTCAGCCACGTCACCATCCCAAGGGCTGCGATCGGCCCTTCTGCGAGCGTTGCGGCAACAGCTGTTCCATGCTCAGATGGGATCCCACTCCAGGTCGTCGCTGAGGACCAGGCGGACGTCGTCATTTCTGACGCCTTGCGCTGTCAGCGACGCGCGGATGACCGCCTGGATCCCCTGGAGTCTGCGATAGAGAGGCTTCTGCTCGAGTCTGAGCGATCTCGCGATTTCCGCAATCGACATGTTGTCCCAAAACCTCATTCGTGTGATCACCCGATCCTCGGGCGAGAGCGAGTTCAGCGTACGATACACCGCCTGCTGCACCGCGACCCGCGTCCGATCGACATCGAGCTCTGCCGGCTCTCGTGCGAGAGACACGTCTTGCCCATCGGTCGCATCCAGACTCACCTCGCTCACGAGTACACGACGCGGCAAAGAGCGCGCCAGCTTAAGCAGATCAGCCTCCCGCAGGGAGGGATCCGCTGATAGCACAACGCGCGCTGCCTCGAGGAGCGGTGATCCATCTCTGACCATAAGCTCTTCCAGACGTACCGCCGTGGGTCCCAGCCGCTGCGCGATGGCGGACGGGCGCCATCTTCCCCACTCGGAATTGCGGAAGTCCGAGTAGAAATGTGTGATGACGACGACGAGGTACGTTCTTAACGTGCTGCGACCGCCAAACTTCCGGATGACATCGTAGTCGTCCTCCATGAGGCGTTCGCGAGTCCACGAGCGGAACTCCTCGGCATCGGCCAGGGGCATTGCGTGGCTCCTGGCAACGGACGAAACGATACCATCGATGGTCGGGAGGTTCGCGAGGAAGAGCTGCTCGGCGTCACCCCGTTCATCAAGCGTTCCTACGGACTGCACACCTGCGCCACCCGGGTCGGAAGTCGACCGGGAAGCTACCTCTTCCGCCCCACATCCAGCCAGAGGCGGCCCCTGTACGTTCTCACTCTGAAGAGACGGCTGTGGGACGCCAAGTTCGCGTTTCTGGCAGGCGAATTCTTCGCGGACCAGGGAAACGTTGGGAAAAAGGGAGGGTGCGTCCGTCTACTCTATTGGGAGGAGGCGAGGGGTGTCGGCGGGTGGTGGCTTCACCCAGCCGGCGGACGGTCGTCGCCGGCCTGATCCTGCGTCGCGTTTTCGTCCGGCAACGTGAATCGGGTGGCGGGGAGGGGGGCAAATGGTGTTCCCTGGCGCTGACGCGTCAGGGAACATCATGCTATCCAGTAACGTCGGCGGCTTCGCCAGGTTCGAGGACCGCGGGCGCGGCCGACGACCGGGGGACAGCAGGGCGCGTCAGCCTAACGCGCAGCCCCGGGGCGATCGCCAACCCCGGACGTGCGGCTCACGGTCCGTTTGGTGGCGGCTCGTCGAGAAACGCGATGGCCGTGGACGCCAACCCAGGGGCACTGAAGGTGTCGTACGGAGAAGAGAGAATAGCTGTCTCGCCTGGCCGCTCTGCTTATCGCCGTACCGCGAAGAATCGCCGGCTTTCCGCCCAGCCTGAGATCACACCTGACCGCACACGCACCCACCCTTCGCGCGAATCGCCGAGTTGAACGCGCGTGTCGGGTCCAATGAGAGCGACGGTCCTCGAGCCGTGGCTCGCTGCAGCCCTCACCTTGACCCAGGCCCGCGCGGTCGCCCTCACCCAGCGCACATCCCTCGACGATTTCGATGCGACTGGTGGTCGTGGGTCGGCTCGCGGCTTCGCGACCCTGCTCCGGCGATCTCGAGACGCGTCGACGGGGCCAGATGACACTGGAACGGCTGTCGGATCCGGCGCCACTCCGGGTGCAGAATCCACTCGTGCCGGCAGGGGAACCGCCGGCGGATCCGTCGGCGCGAGCGGCGCCGTATCGGCCGACATCGCGATCATTCGGGCATCGCGGCTTGCGGTGTCTGGCGCGGCGCTATCCGCGACCTCTCCCAAGGCAACTGTTTGCGAACGAGCAGCGAAGTCGCCACCAGACGGATTGCGCAGGGTCGAATCGATGGTCGTCGCCTGCGGAGCCTGCGGGTTGGATTCAGCCTCGCCGACGGTCGTGCGCAGCCAGACAACCCAGACGAGGCCGAGACCGGCTACAACCCCGAGCGCCTTCCAGGCGACGGGCGGCACCTGCGACACAGGCGCAGTCGTTCCGCACCACCGACACTCGCTCGGCCCGCGCGGATAATAGACATCGCAGGTGGGACAGTGTGTGAGCGGAAGCGGCTCACCAAAGCTGTCGCGGAGCTCGAGGTACTTGCTGCACTGCGGACACTGTGATGCAGCCAGCGAGGCCTTTGCTCCGCACGCGTCGCAGCGCACAAACCGCATGCTGCTCCGGTACTCCCCCGTCCGAGAGGCATGCTCTCCCGACTCGTGGGGCTTCACCGTACGTCGTCCCTGGCTCTCAACATCGGCCGGCTCGTGGGTGCGTAGCCCAAAGGTATACCCTCGCGTTCCTCTTCTGATCCACCCTGCTCTCCTCCGATAGCTATAAGGCGGACCCGTGCTCGACCGGGGGAACATAAGGCTGGGGCCGCTGCGTGCGTGTTTCCGAGCCAGTTCCCGGGATGCTCGATTCGCCATGGGGACCGAGCACCGGAGCAGGTCCTGGCCGATTTCCCCCGTTGCACGTGGAGATGCGAGGGAACGCCTAACGAACCATGTGGCGGACGGTTGCCGCCCTTCGACGACGAGACGGAATCGGTCGCGATGACGAGCCAGTCACCTTGCGAAACTCGGCATGGCGGCGAACTTGGGCCTGCATTTCGAGTTCGGGCCACACACCTCCCTGGCCGATGACGACCGTAGCTCCCTCGCCGAACCTCGTCAGGCAGTTCCGACAGATCCTCCTGTGGCCGCTGCAACTGGCCCAGGAACGGGGAAGCGCCAAGCCCGTCGAGCAATACTGGGCGGAGCTCCAGCAGGCTGGGGCCGGCGCCTGGGAGCGCGCACCCGACATGTTCGACGGGGAAGCACCCCGCTTCAAGGACCGACACTATGCCGAGTTCATCACGTTCATGCCGTACGTCCAGCGGTTCCTGTACGGCGATGGCGGGAAGAACCCAGGTACCGACCGAGGCCGGCCTGGCGCTTCACCCATCCGGTTGTATCGGCGTACTGATGTCGCGCGAATGCGCGTCACGCTGGATCTGGCGCAGCCACCGGTTACCCTCGGTGTCGAACACGTGCATCTCTATTTCTTCGCGGACATCGACGTGGTCATGCTTGCCATCGAGATATTCGCCGAGGACCTGACGCTTGGTCTGGCGCAGGATCTGCTATTCAGGAACGGGCGAGCCTATCCGGCGTTCTGGCGGCCGGATGGCCAGGGTGGTCGCTGCCCTCGGTTAGTCGAATGGGTATCCGCTGCAGGGGATGTGCTGTCGCGATCGGACTACGAGGACCATCAGCGATACCTGACGACCGTGGCGAAGACGCGCGCGCCCTGCATCGCGATGCATTGGGAGTGGTTGCTCAAACCACTGGTCTCCGATCCTTCCGCGGAGCGGGGCCCCCTTCGCTATCGACAACTCGAGTACTACCGCATGCCGCTGCTTGCCTACCTGGCCTTTGATGACCCCGGGGCGCTGACCTTTGAGGAATTCGTCAGCCTCGGCCTGGTGACCGGACCGCCGGAGGGAGGACGGTTTCCGTTCTCGGGACACTCACTCGAGCATTTCGAGGAGAAGTATTGCTACGATCACTATTGGGCACCACACGAGTCGCATGCATGGACGAATACGCGATTCATCTGCACAGGGCACACTTTTCTGATGATTGGCAGCAATCGTGATCGACTCTTCATCGATCCCGCCGGGTTGCTGGGCCAGTTTCGGCGGCAGTACTTCATTCTGGCGCTGATCGCGCACTTTCACAAAGCTGCGCTGCTGATGCTGTCGGATCGTCTGGTGGTGGCGCTGAATGGTCTCGATGCGCAAAACGTGCAATCGATCAAGCGGTTCAAGCGCACGATCCGGCGCGCCATGGAAACGTTCCTGCGTTTCACGCATCGGTACTGGTTCCACGAGGTGTCGACCCAGGATCAGGCGCGCGAGCTGTTCGCGATGTGGCGACGCCACCTGGACACCGAGCGGCTGTTCGAGGAAGTCCGACAGGAGATCCAGGACATGAGCGACTACTTGAGCGGCGACAGCCTGCGGCGTCAGGCCAACACGGTCGTTCGGTTGACGGTCGTCACGACTCTTGGGCTCGTCTGGACGATTGCGACCGGCGTACTGGGGATGAACATCTTCGACGAAGCCGACAATCCCTGGTTCATCAAGCTCGCGTTCTTCGCGGCGGTGTTCTTGCCCACCGTGGCAATTGTCCTCATCACCCTCCAGCACTCCAAACGGCTCGCTGATTTTCTCGACGTGGTATCGGAGGAAGGGGTGAGCTGGTGGACAAAGGTGAGGACACTCAGGTCCTCCCGAATCTCCAATCCCGAATCCCGACACCCGTTCAAGTGACGTCCCAACGGCTCATGGGATGTCGGCGCTCACGCGCAGCGATTCAGTGCTGGCACGTACCAACCTCGCGGAGGCGTTGCGCCTGCTGAACGGTGATGCAGATCCGGGTCTTGATGCGGCGCTGCGCGGACGCATTGCGGATCAAATCACGTCACGCGCTGGCGCGTCTCGGTGTACCCCTGCCTGACTGATTCTGTGCGGGAAGCGTCGTCGCTTCCACCTTGTGCCAGCGCTGCTCGTCGGTAGCTTCGATCGACTCCAGGGGATCGATCGGCTCATGCCTGCTCAGACGACGCTCGAGGAAGCCATCCAGCGGCTTCGTACCAGCTTTCGCGGAAAGGTGGTTGTTCCAGGTGACGATGACTATGACGACGCGCGACGGGTGCACAATGGCCTGATCGATAAGCGCCCCGTGGTCATCGCGCAGTGCCAGGGGACGGCGGACATTGCCTGGTCGCTGAAGGTCTCGCAGGCGTTGTCACTTCCCGTCTCGATCCGCGGTGGTGGCCACAATGTCGCGGGTCGCGCCGTTGCGGATGGCGGCCTCATGATCGATCTCTCCTTCATGCGAGCCGTTCGCGTCGACGCCGCGGCGCGTACCGTGACGGTCGAGGGCGGCGCCACCTGGGCTGACGTGAATCGCGACACGCAGGCCCACGGGCTGGGGACAACCGGCGGGGTCATCTCGTCCACTGGTGTCGCAGGTCTCACCCTCGGCGGAGGGCTCGGCTGGCTCATGGCCATGCACGGTCTGGCGGTGGACAACCTCGTGAGTGCAGTGGTGGTGACGGCCGATGGACGCGTTCTCGATGTGAGCGCGTCGGAGCACCCGGATCTGTTCTGGGCGATTCGTGGCGGTGGTGGCAATTTCGGGGTCGTGGCGTCGTTCACGTTCAGGTTGTACCCGATTGGCCAGGTCGTTGCGGGCGTCGTGGCTCATCCGCTCGACCGTGGCGCGGAGATGCTCCGTTTCTTCCGCGCCGCCACAGACTCGGCGCCCGACGAGCTCTCGGTCTTTGGCGGACTGCTGCACGCCCCCGATGGCTCCGG
>JBQTIW010000114.1:0-6253 GCA_052387735.1 Gemmatimonadaceae bacterium | reverse complement strand
CCAAGATGGCCGCGGGGATGGGCGCCAAGGTGGTGATTCTCGACATTTCACTCGACCGCCTGCGCTACCTCTCCGACGTGATGCCGGCCAACGTGCAGCTGATTCATTCCAACCGGCATAACATCCTGGAACAGATCGCGACCGCCGACCTGGTGGTGGGCGGGGTGCTGATCCCCGGCGCCAAAGCGCCGAAGCTGATCCGCCGCGAAGACCTCAAGAGAATGCACCCTGGGTCGGTGATCGTGGACGTCGCCATCGACCAGGGCGGTTGCGTGGAAACGATCAAAGCCACCACGCACGAGAACCCGACCTACGTGGTGGACGGGGTGATCCACTACGGTGTGGCCAATATGCCCGGCGGCGTGCCCCGCACCTCGACACTGGCACTCACCAACGCGACGTTGCCGTACATCATGCAGCTGGCGAACAAGGGGTGGAAGCAAGCGCTCAGGGACAATCCCGCGCTGCTCAAGGGCCTCAACATGATCGAGGGCAAGGTCACGTATCCGGGCGTCGCCGAGGCCTTCGGGCTGCCGTGTCACAAGCCGGAGCAGTTCGTCTGAGGCAAGCGGGTACGCCGCATCCGCGCGTGAACATCCTCCGCCTGCCCCACAATCCCGACCTGCCGCTCCCCGCGCGGCAGAGCGCCGGCGCGGCCGGGTACGACGTGTGCTCGGCGGAGCCCGACTTCTCGCTCGCACCTAACGAGACGAAGGCGGTGGCCACGGGGCTGGTGTTCGAGCTGCCGGCCGGCCTGGAGATGCAGGTGCGACCGCGGTCCGGGCTGGCGCTCACGCACGGCATCACGCTGCCGAACGCACCGGGGACGATCGATCCGGATTACCGCGGTGAGCTCAAGGTGATCATGCGCAATCAGGGGCCGGCCCCGGTGCTCGTTAGGCGCGGGGACCGTATCGCCCAGCTCGTCTTCGCCCGGTTCGAGACGCCCGAGCTTCGCGAGGCGCAGACCCTCGACGCCACCCCCCGGGGCGACGGGGGATTCGGCAGCACCGGTGTCCGCGCGAGCTGAGCTCGTCGGTTACGTTCCACACGGTCAAACAGTCCGATTAACGGTGCGGCGAGCTCGGCGAAATCGTCAGGTGAGGATCGCCTAGGTTGTGATTTACCAACGCCTTGCACCGCGTTACGTGCAGTGCTAGCTTAAAGCCGCTTCACCTCCCGTCCTCCGCTCACCGGCGCTCGCCCAAGCGCCAGGGTGTCCACATACATGCGTTGGCCCTTCCCCAAAGGGGGCAAGCTGTTCCCCGCGAATGCGATTGCCGTGGATCTCGGCACGGCCAATACGCTGATCTACGTGAAGGGCGAAGGTATCGTGCTCAACGAGCCCTCCGTGGTCGCGATGGACCGCGAGACCAAGAAGGTCAAGGGCGTCGGCCTCGAAGCCAAACGCATGCTCGGGCGCACACCCGATGGCATCATTGCGGTGCGGCCCATGAAAGACGGCGTCATCGCCGACTTCGATGTCACCGAAAAGATGCTCCGCTACTTCCTGGAGCTGATCATCAAGAACCGGATGTTCAAGATCAAACCGCGCGTCATCGTGTGCGTGCCGTCGGGCATCACCGAGGTGGAAAAGCGCGCGGTCCGCGATTCGGCGCTGGGTGCCGGTGCCAAGGAAGTCTTCATGGTCGCCGAGCCGATGGCGGCCGCGATCGGCGTCGGCCTGCCTATCGAGACGCCGACCGGTAACATGGTGATCGATATCGGCGGCGGCACCACCGAGATCGCCGTGATCGCGCTCTCCGGCATCGTGTCCGACACCTCGATCCGCACCGCCGGCGATGAGCTGGACATCGCCATCGTGCAGTTCATGCGCAAGAACTACAACCTGCTCATCGGCGAACCCACCGCCGAGCAGATCAAAATCCACGTCGGCTCGGCGGCTCCGGTCGGTGAGGAGCGAGAGATGGAGGTCAAAGGCCGCGACCTCGTCTCCGGCATTCCCAAGATCGTGCGCGTGCATTCATCGGAGATCCGCGAAGCGATCCAGGAGCCCATCCAGCAGATCGTCGACGCGGTACGCCGCGCGCTCGAGATCACGCCACCCGAGCTCGCGAGCGACATCGTGGATCGCGGCATCGTGATGACGGGCGGTGGCGCCCTCATTCGGGGGCTCGACGTGATCCTCGCCCAGGAAACGGGGCTGCCGATCCACGTGGACGAGGACCCGCTGACGTGCGTCGTCCGTGGTGTGGGACGCATTCTGGACGACGAGCAGAAGTACTTTTCGGTCCTCTCCAGCTAGCGAGGTCCGATGGCGCGCGCCGTTCGCTCCGGCTCGCGGGTTGATGCAGCCCTCCTGATTGCCTGCGCGCTGTTCGCGCTGCTCGGGATCGTGCTCCCCACGCAAACGCGGGCCGCGATCGCCGGGGCGCTGCAGCGCAGCCTCGCCTCGCCGCTGCTCGGGCTGCAGCGCCGAAGCGAGCGGGCGCGCACCGCGTTCGCCGAACGCGAGCGCGTCGCGGCGAGAACCGATTCGCTCGTGCTGCGCGTCACCGAGCTGAGCCAGCTCGAGGCGGAGAACCAGCGGCTGCGCAATCTGCTCGCGTTAGGCCGGCGGCTTGGTCGCGGTTTCGTGCCGGCCGAAGGGGTGCACGGGCAGGGCATCGGCGACAGTCACACGCTGCTGCTCACCGTTGGGTCTCGAGCCGGCGTCACCGTCCGCGCGGCGGTGGTCGCGCCCGAGGGGGTGGTGGGACTGGTGACGTCGGTGAATCCGACCACGAGCCAGGCGATCATGTGGTCGCACCCGGACTTCCGCGTGTCGGCGATGTCGGCCGATGGCAGCACGTTCGGCATCGTCACGCCGCACCTCAGCGGCGACAGCGAATGCACCGGTGCCGAACAGACGGCGTGCGCCGCGGCTGAACGCATGCTGCTGGAGCTCCGGGGCGTCGCCTTCCGCGATGCACTCAAGGCCGGAACGCAGATCGCGTCGTCCGGACTTGGCGGCGTGTTTCCGCGTGGGATCGCCATCGGGTCGGTCATTGGGGAGCTCAAGACGACGGAGCAGTGGTCGCGGAGCTACCTCGTGCGACCGGCCGTCCGGCCCCAGGATGTGTCCAACGTGATGGTCCTCTCGCCACAGCTGGTGAATGAAAACCTGGAAGGGATCTGGCTCACTCCGGGCGGCGCCGATTCGGTGGTCCGTCAGGTGATCGCCGCCGGTGATTCGCTGGCTCGTCAGGCAGCGGCCGCGGCGACGGCACGCCAGCGCGTCGTCGATTCCCTCGCGGCGGCCCAACGCGCGGCGGCGGACTCGACCGCAGCCCTTCGGCCGCCCCCGACCGCTGCCCCACCAGCCGTCCTGCCGCCCGCCCGCCGGGACTCCGTGCGCCGGCTACCGAGGGCGCGGCCTGATACCATTCAGGCACCGTCATGACGTGGCAGAAAGGCGCGCGGACTGCGCTGCTGTTTGTCGTGCTCGTCGTCCTGCACTTCACCATTCGGCCGCTGCTGCAATGGCGCGCGGAGGTAGACTTCCTGATCGTGGCGGTGTTGCTGGCCGCCGTGCGCGTCCGACCGGGGGTCGCCGCGCTGATCGGTTTCGTGACGGGTTTGTTAGGCGATGCGTTGTCGCCGGCGACCTTCGGCGTTTCGGCGTTTGCGCTGTCGATCATCGGTTTCGCCGCGTCGTGGCTCAAGGCCGTGTTCTTTTCCGACAACATCGTGCTCCACGCGTTCTTTTTCTTTGTCGGCAAGTGGGCGTTTGACGTGCTGTTCATCCTGCTGGAACGCCAGCGGGGCTTCCTGGACATGGCTGCGCAGATCGTGCTGTGGTCGCCGCTTGCCGCGGCGCTGACCGCGCTGGCGGGGCTGCTGGTGTTGATGCTGTTTCGCGGCTTGCTGGAGGCGAATCCGAGATGAGCTTCCACCCCAACGATGTGCAGCGGCGTGGCCGCGTCGCCGCCGCCGTGGTGAGCGTGGCCCTGATCGGCCTGGCATCGGCATTCTTCCGGGCCCAGGTGCTGGACTCGGCACGGTATCGGCTGTCGTCGGAACGAAATCGTCTGCGCGAAGTGCCCATCCCCGCGGCGCGGGGGATCATCTACGACCGGCATGGTCAGGTCATCGCCGAAAACGTGCCGGGCTACTCGGTGTCGATCCTGAGCCCCGCCGCGGACTCGCTGCGTGAATCGCTCCGCGCCCTCACGCGCATCATCGCGCTCTCCCCCGAGGACATCGATGCCGCCGTCCGCCGATACCGGCGCGAGCCCAATCGGCCCACCGTCGTGCTGGCCGACGCCTCGTTCGACCAGGTGTCCGTGCTCGAGGAGCACCGGATCGAGTTCCCCAGCCTGATCATCCAGTCCGCGCCCAAGCGGTATTACCCCGATGGACCGGCGGTCGCGGCATTCACGGGGTATACCGGCGCAATCTCGGAGACCGAGCTCAATTCCACGCAGTACGAGGGCTACAAGAGCGGGCAGGAGCTCGGCAAGGGAGGGCTGGAACTGCAGTACGAGGCGGAGCTGCGCGGAAAGGAAGGGAGCCGGTATGTCGAAGTGGATGCGCGGGGTCGAGTCGTGCGCGACCAGGCGGACCGGCCCGACGTGCAACCGGAATCGGGAAAAGTGCTGCGCACCAACATCGATCTCGATCTCCAGCGCTTTGTAGCGAACTACCTGAGCGACACGCTCGTCGCGGGGGTCGTGGCGATGGACCCGCAGACCGGAGCCGTGCTCGCGTTGCACAGCGCCCCGTCCTTCGACCCCAACCGCTTCATCGGCGGCATTCCCGCGGACTACTGGCGCGAGCTGAATACGGATCCGCGCCGCCCGCTCTACAACAAGGCGATGCAGGGACGCTATCCGCCCGCCTCGACCTTCAAACTGGTCACCGCGGCGATTGCCCTGCAGGAAGGACTGGCCGACTTCGACACGCGCATGGAGCGGCCGTGCAACGGCGGCTACCAGTACGGCAGTCGGTACTGGCGCTGCTGGGAGAAGAAGGGACATGGATCCCTGAACCTGACCCAGGCCATCGCCCAATCGTGCGACACCTACTTCTATCAGCTAGGCCTGCGACTCACGCTGTCCAAGCTCCTGGCCGGTGGCGTGTCGCTCAAGATGGGTGAGCGTTCGGGCATCGACCTGCCAAACGAGATGTCGCCGCAGTGGCCGAACGCGGTCGCGTATTTCGACCGGGTGTACGGCCCGGGCAAGTGGTCCAACGGCGAAACGCTCAACCTGTCGATCGGCCAGGGTCGCAATACACAAACCGTCCTGAACATGGCGCGCTTCTACTCCGCGCTCGCGACCGACGGCATGGCAGCGAAGCCCGAGGTCGTCGCCCGCAATCCGGAGCGCACCAGAATCCTGCAGCTGACCCCCGAACAGCTGTCGGGACTGCGGGCGGCCATGGGAGACGTCGTCTCGGGACGCGGAACGGCCGCGAGCGCCGCCATCGTCGGCGTCCAGCTCGCCGGCAAGACCGGGACGGCGCAGAACGAGACCGGCAAGGACCACGCCTGGTTCGTGGGGTTCGCCCCTCAGGAGGATCCCAAGATCGTCGTCGCCGTGATGCTCTGGCAGGGCGAACACGGCTACTCGGCGGCACGCATCGCCTCCAAGGTGATCTCGCACTACCTCAAGCGCCCGGCGATCGAGCCACTGAACGTGGAGGGCAATTGATCAGGAAGGTCGTCGCGGATTACCCGCTGGCCGTCATTGCCCTCCTGTTGTCCGCCTATGGCATCGCCGTCGTGTACTCCGCCGGTCAGACGGACGCGCGGATTGCATCCGAGCTGGGGGCCTATCAGCGCCAGCTCGCCTGGTTCGCGGTGGCGCTGGGCGGTGCGTTCCTGGTGTCGCGCGCGTCGGTGCGCTTTCTGGAGTGGGCCACCACCCCCGCGTACATCCTCGCCATCATTCTCCTCCTGGTGACGCTGTTCTTCGGCTCGGGAGCGGGACCGGCGGCGAGTGTCAAGGGATGGCTGACGGTAGGCGGTGTCCGGCTGGGTCAGCCGGCAGAGCTGGCCAAGGTTACCGTCGTGCTGATGCTCGCGAAGATGCTAGCCGAGCGACGCGAGCCGCCGAAGTCGCTGGTCGAGTTGTGGAAGCCGGCTGTGGCCATGCTCATCCCGTGGGTCCTGGTGATGGCGCAGCCCGACCTCGGCACCGGCATGGTGTTCATTGGCATCTTCTTCGGGATGTTGTTCTGGGCCGGTGTGTCGTGGCCGCTGCTGATGCTCGTCGCCAGCCCCGCCGTGTCCCTGGTGCTGGCCTTCAAC